>JAGWTS010000474.1 GCA_028868875.1 Burkholderiales bacterium
CGCTTCCGGCCGGCCGGTGCACACGGTGACGATCCAGCAAAGCGGCGGCACCCGGCGCAGCGTCGACGAAGGCCGCGAATGGGTGCAATGGGCGCTGGCCGAATTGAGCGGCCAGCCGCGCGTGCCCATGGCCGCCGACGAGCTGGTCGTCGCCACGGTCTGCGGCGGCTCGGACGGCACTTCGGGCATCACCGCCAACCCGGCGGTGGGCCGCGCCTTCGACCGGCTGGTCGCGCTGGGCGCCACCTGTTTGTTCGAGGAGACGGGCGAGCTGGTCGGCTGCGAACCGCACATGGCCCAGCGCGCCGCCACGCCCGAGGTCGGCCGCGAGATCGTCGCCGCGGTCGAGAAGGCGGCGCATTACTACACCGCCTACGGCCACGGCAGTTTCGCGGTCGGCAATGCCGACGGCGGCCTGACGACCCAGGAAGAGAAATCGCTGGGCGCCTACGCCAAGAGCGGCGCCTCGGCGATCGCCGGCGTCGTGCGGCCGACCCAGCGTCCGGCCGGCCCGGGCCTGTACCTGCTGGACATCGTGCCCGAGCTGCAACCCGGCTTCGGCTTCCCGAACATCGCCGACAACGCCGAGATCGTCGAGCTGCTGTCCTGCGGCGCGCACCTCACACTCTTCACCACGGGCCGCGGCTCGGTGGTCGGCTCGGCGATCGGCCCGGTCATCAAGGTCTGCGCCAATCCGCAGACCTGGCAGCGTTTGAGCGAGGACATGGATGTCGACGCCGGGCGCATCCTCGAAGGCCGCGCGACACTCGACGATGTCGGTGCCGAGATCCTGCAGCAGGTGTTCGAAGTCGCCGCCGGCCGGGCCAGCAAGTCCGAAGACCTGGGCCACCAGGAATTCATCCTGACCTACAAGTCCTTCGGCCCCGCCGGCCCCAGCTGCCTGCCGGCGCATTGAACGCGGCACAGAAGTCGGCATGAAGATCAGCGAAGTCGCGATCCGCGCCTGCTTCCGCCCCGCGCAAGGGCTGTCCGAACAGGCGCTGCGCGGCTCGGCGTTTCGCGGCTTCGACTTCCTGGTGATCACGCTGCGCACCGACACCGGCCTGGCGGCCAGCATGTTCGGCTTCGCAGGCCGCTCGGCGCGCGGCGCGGCGCACCAGGCGGCCGACGTGCTGCGGCCTTTCTTCCTGGGCCGCGACCCGCTGGAGCGCGAACGCCATTGGCACGAATGGCGCGTCGCCGACCGCTGGTGGGCGCATCTGCCGGGCCATGCCTACGGGCCCTTCGACATCTGCTGCGCGCTGCTCGGCGCCCAGGACGCCGGCCAGCCGCTTTATCGCTATCTGGGCGCGGCGCGAAGCACGCTGCCGGTCTACGCCTCGTCGATGGTCCACGAACGCGCCGAGGACTACGCCGCCGAGGCCCTGGCGGTGCGCGCCGCCGGCCTGGTGGGCTACAAGCTGCACACCCCGGGCCGCGATTTCGAGCAGGACCTGCGGGCCCATGCGATGGTGCGCGAAGCGGTCGGCGACGACCCCGGCTTCAAGCTGATGTCCGACCCGGTCGGCGCCTTCGACCCCGAGCAGGCGTTGCGTTTCGGCCGCGCGCTCGAGCGACTGGACTACCACTGGCTCGAAGAGCCGCTGGCCGACGAGCATGCCCATGCGCTGCGCGAACTCACCCGCGCCCTGGACATCCCGGTGGTCGGCGCCGAAGTGCTGGGCAATCGGCCGTACAGCGCGGCGGACTACGTCGCGCAGCGCGCGGTCGACCGTCTGCGCGCCGATGTCTCATGGTCGGGCGGGGTCACCGGCACGGTCAAGACCGCGCATCTGGCCGAGGCCTTCGGCATGAACTGCGAGTTGCACACCACGATCTTCGCGCCGCTCGAGCTGGCCAACCTGCATCTGGCCGCGGCGCTGCGCAACAGCGAATTCTTCGAAATCTTATGGCCGCGCGAAGATTTCGAGTTCGGCCTGGCCGGCGTGCTGCCGATTCAGCAGGGCATCGCCACCGTGCCCGAAGGCCCGGGGCTGGGGATGGAGCTCGACTGGGACGAGATCGACCGCTGCACGGTCGCCGAGCTTTGATCGGCTGTGGTGCGCTCGAGATCTTTGGACCTGTCGACGCAGGGCCATGTCGGCTTCGCCAGTCTGTGGTCGCGGTCTGCCGCCGCACCGGCTCCGGTTCCAACACCGTCAAGTCCGTCAGCGGTAGTCGTGTTCGTGCTGGTCCCTCGCGGCGAGCAACAGGACATCGCTGTCGCGAATCGCGAATAGAACGATGGATCCGCCATGACCAAACGGGATGATCAGCTCCCGAAATTCCCTGTCCTCTGCAGATCGACGACAGGTGTGTGGCGCAAACGCGAGGATTCCCATTGCGCGCTCCACCACGCCACGGAACCGAAACAGGCATGTGTCATCGGGCGTTTGGCTCGCCAGCTCGCGCTGAATGATGTGTTCCTCGAGGCGCTCGATGTCTTCCTGGAACGTGGCCGTCGGAACAACCCGATACCGTTCGCTCACCCGGCGACCCGCTTGCTCCTGGCCGCCACCGCCTCACGGATGCGCAGCTGTGCGGCCTTGGCCCGCCGGTCCATGCCCGCCAGAAAGTCCTCAGCCGTTATCAGGCCCACGCCTTTGTCAGCGCTGCGCAACGCCTTCTTCGCCCGGGCGACCGCGGCGTTCTGCTCGGCACGGAATTCAGCCTCGCGGCAAACGGCGTTCTCGATGAACTGCGTCAACGATTCGCCTTCTCGCAGCACGGCCTCGAGGCTGGCTTTCGTCTCGGGAGCAACGCGAATGGGCGGCAAAGTGGCGGATCGACTCATAAGTTCAGTGTATAGCATCTGATATACAACCGCAAACGAGGGCATTCCGGCGCCGCGTTCAAGGCAGCAGATGTCACCGACGGGTCGCGACGAGAACTTCGAGTTGGTGCCCGAAAGGAGTCACTTGGCCCCGCACGTGACCCCGGCGAATGTTGATGGATAGGTACAGAACAGAGCAGCGCACCGCACTAACTCACCACGATCGTCTCGAAGCGCTGCCGCGCCTTGATCGCCGCGACATCCCAATCGATACCCAAGCCCGGCGTGGTCGGCGCCAGCGCATGGCCGTCGGCGATCGTCATGCGGCTGGTGGTCAGCGCGTCGAGCTGCGGGATGTACTCGACCCATTGTGAATTGGGCACCGCCGCGCACAGGCTGACATGCAGCTCCATCAGGAAATGCGGGCAGATCGCAAGGTTGCAGGATTCGGCCAAATGCGCCACCTTCAACCAGGGCGTGATGCCGCCGATGCGCGCGACATCGGCCTGGACGATCGAGCAGGCGCCCTGGGTCACGTAGTCGCCGAACTGCCCCAGGTCGTAGATCGATTCGCCGACCGCGATCGGCACGCCGGTGGCGGCGCG
>JAGWTS010000088.1 GCA_028868875.1 Burkholderiales bacterium
GTCGGGCCGAGCGCCAAGGTGCGCAGCGCGGCCGGCGCCCAGCGCCTGGCGCGGCTGTTCGAATACGTGGCCGCGCGCCTGGGGCTGCAATTCGAGGTGGTCGTGAGCGACGGCAGCCAGCCGATCGGGCGCGGCATCGGTCCGGTGCTCGAGGCGCGCGACGTGATGCAGGTGCTGCGCAACGAGCCCGGCGCCCCGGCCGACCTGCGCGAGAAGGCGGTTGCGCTGGCCGGCCGCGTGATCGAGTTCGACCCCGCGGTACGCGGCGGCGACGGCGAGGGCATCGCGCGCGAGATCCTCGCGTCCGGCCGGGCCCTGGCCAAGATGCAGGCCTTGATCGACGCCCAGGGCCGGCGCGAGATCGTGCCGCCGCCGGCACCGCGGGTGTTCGAGGCCCTGGCCCCGGACGACGGGGTGGTGGCGGCCATCGACAACCTGCGCATCGCCCGCATCGCGCGCCTGGCCGGTGCGCCCCAGGCCGAGGGGGCCGGGCTGGACCTGTTCGTGCGCGTCGGCAGCCCGGTGCGGCGCGGCCAGGCGCTGTACCGCATCCACGCCGGCTTCGAGGCCGACCTCGGATTTGCGCGCCGCGCCGCCTTGAACGACAGTGCGATCCGGATCGACCCGGCGCGAGAGGAACCGAAACCATGAGCCTCGTGCTTGCCTTCGAAGACGAAGCAGCGCTCGCGGGCGCACTCGCGGCGGCGCTGGGCTGGCCGGTCGAGATCGTCGCGCGCCATGTCTTTCCCGACGGCGAGACCCGGCTCACGCTGCCGCCGCGGCTGCCCGGGCGGGTCGTCCTGCTGCGCGGGCTGCAGCAGCCGAATCCGAAGCTCGCCGAGCTGTTGCTCGCCGCTGCCGGCGCACGCGAGCTCGGCGCCGCGCGGCTCGAACTGGTCTGCCCCTATCTGGCCTACATGCGCCAGGACACGGCCTTCCATCCGGGCGAGGTCGTGAGCCAGCGCCATCTCGGGCGCGCGCTCGCCGCATGGTTCGACGCCGTGATCACGGTCGATCCGCACCTGCACCGGGTTGCGACGATGGACGAGGTCGTGCCGGGGCGGCGCGGCATCGCGGTCTCGGCCGCGCTCGCGGTGGGCACCTTCGTTGCCGAGCGCGAGCCGACGGCCCTGCTCGTGGGCCCCGACGAAGAGGCGGCGCAATGGGTGCAGGTCGCCGCCGCCGGCCACGGCATGGGCCACGCGGTCTGCCGCAAGACCCGGCGTGGCGACCGCGATGTCGAGGTCGAGCTGCCGGCGCTGGATTGGCGCGGGCGCGCCGTGGTCCTGGTCGACGACGTCGCCAGCACCGGGCGCACGCTGGCGAGCGCGACCCGGGCTCTGCTCGAACGCGGCGCCGCCAGCGTCGATGCCGTCGTCACCCATGCCTTGTTCGTCGGCGACGCCGTGCCCCAGCTCCACGCCGCCGGCCTGCGCCGGCTCTGGAGCAGCGACAGCGTGGCCCATCCGACCAATGCGTTCAGCGTCGTGCCCTTGCTGGCCGGCGCCATCGGGAGTCTGAAATGAAGCGTTTCGCAGTGACGAGGGCGGCCGCGATGCCGGATCCGGCATGAACGCCACGGTGCGGCGTATCGCGCTGTCCGAAGTCGCCGACCTGCTGGTCCCGGGCCAGCCCCTGACCCTGCGCATCCTCGACAGCGAGGGCCGGCTGCTGCTCGCGGTCGGCCAGAGCATCGTCGACGCGCGCCAGCTCACGGCCTTGTTCGACCGCGGGGCCTGCGTCGAGGCCGCCGAACTCGAGGCGGTGCGCGCCGCGCGCGCGGCCGAGCAGGCCGGCGGCGGGCGTCCGGGCAGCACGCGCAAGCGAACGCTGTTCGATCGCTGGGAGCGCCAGGTCTGGACCCTGGACGCGCTGCTGCGCTCGCTCGCCGGCGGCCTGCCGATGGCGGCCGAGATCGAGGCCTTCGTCGACGATCACCTCGGCCTCGTCGACCGCGACCCCGATGTCGCGCTGTTCCATTGCGTGCGCCAGGACGATCGCCGCTTCGCCCTCTACGGCCTGACCCATGCGCTGCATTGCTCGGCCGTCGTGCTGCTCGCGGCGCGGCTGCTGGGCTGGCCGGCGCCGCGCGCGCAACTCGCGCTGCGCGTGGCCCTGACGATGAACGCCTCGATCGTCGAGTTGCAGGCGCGCATGGCCGAGCAGTCCGACCCGCCGACGAAGAAGCAGCTCGCACTGATCCGCGAGCATCCGCTGAGGTCGGCCGAGATGCTGCGCGCCGCCGGCGTCGCCGATGCCGCCTGGCTCGCCGCGGTCGAGGCCCACCATGAGCGCGCCGGCGGCAGCGGCTATCCGCGCGCCCTGGCCGAGGTCGACGAGCTCGCGCACCTCGTGCGTGCCGCCGACGTGTTCAGCGCCAAGATCAGCCCGCGCGCCCTGCGCGCGCCGCTGGCGCCGCAGGTCGCGGCGCGCCAGCTGTTCCAGGAAGAGGGCGGCGGGCCGATCGCGGGGGCGATCATCAAGGCGGTGGGCGTGTACCCGCCGGGCGACTTCGTGCGCCTGCGCAACGGCGACGCCGCCATCGTCACGCGGCGCGCGAACGCCGGCGCGGGGGTCCAGGTCGTGTCGTTGCTGGATGCGCGCGGCAGGCCGCTGCCCAATGCGCCGCATCGCGACGCCGCGCTGGCCGAGTTCGCGATCACCGGCGCCTTGGCGGAGCGGGCCGGGCTGCCTCGCGTGTTGCCCGAGCAGGTCTACGGCCTGCTCGAACCCTGATGCCCAGGTCTACGGCCTGCTCGAACCCTGACGCCCGGCCCTACTTCCTGCCCTGGTTCGCCACCGCTGCGGCGGCGCGCGCCGCGGCCTCGGGGTCGCCGAGGTAGTAGCTGCGCAGCGGCTTCAGGTCGTCATCGAGTTCGTAGACGAGCGGAATGCCGTTCGGGATGTTGACGCCGACGATCTCCGAGTCGCCGATGCCGTCGAGGTACTTCACGAGTGCGCGGATGCTGTTGCCGTGGGCCGCGACGACGAGGCGCCGGCCGCTGCGGAGCGCCGGCGCCAGCTTCTCCTGCCAGCACGGCAGGACGCGTGCCACCGTGTCCTTCAGGCATTCGGTGAGCGGCACCTGCGACGCTTCGAGCCCGGCATAGCGCAGATCGGCGCGCTGGCCGCGCGGGTCGCCGGGCTCCAGCGCCGGCGGCGGCGTGTCGTAGCTGCGGCGCCAGATCAGCACCTGCTCGTCGCCGTACTGGCGCGCCATGTCGGCCTTGTTCAGGCCTTGCAGCGCGCCGTAATGGCGCTCGTTCAGGCGCCAGTCGTTCATCACCGGCAGCCAGGTGCGGTCCATCTCGTCGAGCGCGTGCCAGAGGGTCCAGATCGCGCGCTTGAGGACCGAGGTGTAGGCGAGGTCGAACTCGTAGCCCGCTTCCCGCAGCAGCCGTCCGGCCGAGCGCGCCTGGGCGACCCCGGTCTCGGTGAGCGGGACGTCGGTCCAGCCGGTGAAGCGGTTTTCGAGATTCCAGGTGGATTCGCCGTGGCGGATCAGGACGAGCTTGTGCATGGCGCCGGATTCTATAATCCGCCCCCTTTGCCTCCTGGCCCCACCCGGCACCCTTCAGTGAAGTTTCTTCTCGACAACTGGTCCCTGGTCCTCGTCGCCCTCGCTTCGGGCGGCCTGCTGCTGTGGCCGATGATTCGTGGCGGTGTGGGCGCAGGCGGCAGCGCCGTCGCGAGCACCGAGGCGGTGCGCCTGATCAACCGCGAAAAGGGCGTGCTCATCGACGTCTGCGAGCCTGCGGAATACGCCGCCGGCCACGCCGTGGGCGCGCGCAACATCCCGCTTGCCACGCTCGAAGGCGCCAAGGGCCTGCCCGCCAACAAGGCGTTGCCGGTGATCGTGATCTGCCCCAGCGGCCAGCGCGCGGCGCGCGCCGTGGGCCAGTTGCGCAAGGCCGGCTACGCCAACGCCGTCTCGGTGGCCGGCGGCACCGCCGCCTGGCGCGAGGCCAGCCTGCCGATCGAGAAATCCAGCTGAGAGTCCTGCCCGCATGAAGCCCGTTCGCATGTACACGACCGAGGTCTGCCCTTTCTGCGTCCGCGCCAAGGCCTTGCTGCGCCAGCGCGGCGTCGAGTCGATCGAGGAGATCCGGGTCGACCTCCAGCCGCAGCAGCGCACGCGCATGGTCGAACTGACCGGCCGGCGCACGGTGCCGCAGATCTTCATCGGCGAGACCCACGTCGGCGGCTGCGACGACCTCGTCGCGCTCGACCGCCAGGGTGGCCTGCTGCCGCTGCTCGAAGCCGCCGCCTGAGGCGGCTCGGCGATAATCGACGGCTGCATCCCGCCGCCAGCCGGCGGCCGACTCGCCCACCCGGAATCCCATCATGGCCGAAGAAGCAACGCCCGTCTTCCAGATCCAGCGCATGTACCTGAAGGACTTGTCGCTCGAGCAACCGAACTCGCCGCAGATCCTGCTCGAACAGCAGCAGCCCCAGGTCGACATCAACCTGACGATGGGCGCCGAGGGCATTGCCGATGGCGTCTACGAGGTTGCCGTCACCGCGACCGTGACGACCAAGGTCAAGGACAAGGTGCTGTTCCTGGTCGAGGCCAAGCAGGCCGGCATCTTCGAGATCCGCAACGTGCCCGACGAGCAGATGCAGGGCATCCTGGGCATCGTCTGCCCGCAGATGGTCTACCCCTACCTGCGCGCCATCGTCTCCGACGTCTGCACCCGCGCCGGCTTCCCGCCGATCCTGCTCACGGAAGTGAACTTCCAGGCCATGTTCGAAGCCCAGCAGCAGGCCGCGGCGCAGGCGGGCAACGGCTCGCCCATCATCACCACCATCAACTGACGCGCCGATGAAGATCGCCGTGCTCGGCGCCGGGGCCTGGGGCACGGCGCTGGCGGCGGCGGCGGCGCAGCGCCACGATGTCCTGCTGTGGGCGCGCGATGCAGCGCAGGCGCAGGCCATCGCGTCGAGCCGGCGCAACGAGCGCTATCTCGGCGAGCTCGAACTGCCGCGCGCGCTGCGCGTCGGTGCCGACCATGCCGCGGCGCTCGCCCATGCCGAAGGCGGATTGCTCGTCGTCGCAACGCCGATGGCGGCCTTGCGCGAACGCCTGGCGGCGCTGCCCGATGCCCGCCCCGTGCTCTGGCTGTGCAAGGGCTTCGAGGCCGGCAGCGGCCTGCTCGGCCACGAGGTCGCGGCCCAGGTCCGGCCGCACGCCGCCGGCGGCGTGTTGTCCGGCCCGAGCTTCGCGATCGAGGTCGCGCACGGCCAGGCCACGGCGCTCGTCGCCGCGAGCGATTCGGCCGCGCTCACGGCGGCCGCGGTCGAGGCCTTCCACAGCGAAGCCTTGCGCATCTACACCAGCGACGACCGCATCGGGGTCGAGGTCGGGGGCGCGGTCAAGAACGTGCTCGCGATCGCGACCGGGATCGCCGACGGCCTGGCCGAGACCGGCCTCAACGCCCGCGCCGCGCTCGTCACGCGCGGCCTGGCCGAGATGACGCGGCTGGGCGTGGCCCTGGGTGCGCGCGCCGAGACCTTCATGGGCTTGTCGGGGCTGGGCGACCTCGTGCTCACCGCCACCGGCGATCTGTCGCGCAACCGCCAGGTCGGGCTGCGCCTGGCCGCAGGCCGCGCCCTGCCGGACATCCTGGCCGAACTCGGCCACGTCGCCGAAGGCGTCTACAGCGCCGCGACCGTGCTCGAACGCGCGCGCGCCGTCCGCGTCGAGATGCCGATCACCGAAGCCGTGGTGTCGGTGATCGAGGGGCGCATCGCCCTGGCGCTGGCCCTGCGCCAGCTCATGGCGCGCCAGGCGCGGGCCGAATCCTAGTCCGCTCGGGCCGCGCCCGCGTAGCCGTTGCGGCGCCAGGCTTCGAACACCGCGACCGCCACCGCATTGCTGAGGTTCAGGCTGCGCTGGCCCGGGCGCATCGGCAGGCGCAGCCGCTGCGCCGGCGCAAAGCGCGCGCGCAGATCGGGGTCGAGCCCGGCGCTCTCGCGTCCGAAGACGAGCCAGTCGCCGGGCTGCCAGTCGACCTCGGCGAACGGGCGCGAGCCGCGCGTCGTGAACGCGAAGCAGCGCGCCGGGTCGGGCTGCGCCTGCTCGATCAAGGCCGCCCAGGTCGCATGCACCCGCACCGCGGCGTGCTCGTGGTAGTCGAGCCCGGCGCGGCGCAGCAGCTTGTCGTCCATCGAGAAGCCCAGCGGCTCGACGAGGTGCAGCGTGCAGCCGGTGTTGGCGGCAAGGCGGATCACGTTGCCGGTATTGGGCGGGATCTCGGGCGCGACGAGGACGATGTTGAACATCCGCAGGCTCTCAGGCGGTGCGGGCGATGACCCAGACGTCGACCGCCGCGGCGCCCGCCGCGAGCAGGGTGCGTGCCGCCTCGCTTGCGGTGGCGCCGGTCGTGAGCACGTCGTCGACGAGGGCGATGCGCCGCCGTGCGAGGAGCGCGCGCCGGTGCGGCTCGACGCAGAAGGCGGCGCGCAGGTTGGCGACGCGCTCGGCGCGCGCCAGTTCGGCCTGGTGCCGCGTCTCGACCGGGCGCAGCAGCAGATCGGCGCGCGCCGCGCAGCCGCACAGGCGGGCGAGCCGCCGCGCCAGCTCCCAGGCCTGGTTGTAGCCGCGCTCGGCCAGGCGGCGTGGCGCCAGCGGCACCGGCAGCATCAGATCGGGCGTCGGGGCCTCGCGCGCGGCTTCGGCGAGCCGGCGCGCCAGCGGGGCGGCGAGTTCGGCCTCGCCCTGGAACTTGAAGCGCGCGATCAATCGGTCCCAGGGGAAGCCGTAATCGGCGACACAGAACGCGCGTTCGAACGGCGGCGGCTCGCGCAGGCAGGCGCCGCAAGCGGCCGGGGCGCCGGCGCAGGGCATGGCGCAGCGGCGGCAGCGCGCGCCGGGCGGCGCGAACTGGGCGCAGCATCCGGCGCAAAAGCGCGCCGTTCCCCAGCGCCGGCAGACCTCGCACTGGCTCGGCAGCCTGCGCGCGATGCGCTCGGGCAGGGGGAGGGGCGGGGCCGGCATCGGCTCAATATACTGCCCGCCGATGGCCGACTCCGATTCCGCGCCCGCGCCGCGCCGCCCCCTCGACGAGCGCGCGCTTGCCCAGGTGCTGGCCCGGCTGCGGCGGGCGCCGTCCGCTCCCTGGCTGCACGGCGAAGCGGCGCGTCGCATGGCCGATCGCCTCGCCGCGATCCGCGTCCAGCCGGCGCTCGTGCTCGACTGGTGGGCCGGGCTCTCGGCGAGCCGGGAATTGCTGGAGCGGTGCTACCCGAAAGCGCGTGTCGTGGCGGTCGAGCCCGCGCCCTTGCCGACGCCGGCGCGATCGCTGTTCCGGCGCTGGGGTGCGGCGGCGCGCGCCCCGCTCGCCGAGGCCGAAGTCGCGGAAGCCGGGGCGCAACTCGTCTGGGCCAACATGGTCCTGCAGGGTTGTGCCGAACCGCGCGCGATGCTCGCGCTCTGGCAGCGCGCGCTCGCGGTCGACGGATTCCTGATGTTCTCGACCCTCGGGCCGGGCAGTCTCGGCGGCCTGGCCGCGATCTACCGCGAGGCCGGCTGGCCGCCTCCGTTCGCGCCTTTCGTCGACATGCACGACCTCGGCGACATGCTCGTCGAGGCCGGCTTCGCAGGCCCGGTCATGGACCAGGAAACCGTCACCCTCACTTGGCCTGATCCGAAAGCCTTGCTGGCCGAGTTGCGCAGTCTTGGCGGCAACGTCGATCCGCGGCGCCACGCCGGGCTGCGCACGCCGCGCTGGCGCGAGAGGCTGTGCGCCGCGCTCGCATCGCTGGCCGGCGCCGACGGACGGCCGGCGCTGCAGTTCGAGATCGTCTACGGCCACGCCTTCAAGCCCGAGCCGCGGCTGCCCCTGCAGGCCGAAACACGGGTGCCCTTGCAGACCTTGCGCGCGATGGCGCGCCGCGGTGGACGTGAACGCTAAGGCTTCGCAGATGCTGTTGTAGACTTCCGTCGGATTGATCCAAATCAAGGACGGCATGCAGGTCTGCTGCAATGCCGCATTCAGGCCCCGAATCGAACTGCGTATCGTTCTCGATGGCTTTTGTCTTCGCTCCCCGTCCGTGGCCTGCGCCGGCCGCTGAACCGGCGGCGTGGCGTTTCGAGCGCGGGCAGGAAGTCGAGGACGAAGGCCATTCGGGCGAAGTCCTGCGCTGGGTGCTGGCGCCCAACTGTTCGATCTCGCCGCGCCAGCTCGGCGCCTGCTATCTCGCGTTGTGCCTGATCACGCTTGCGATCGCGGGCGGCTTCTGGTGGCAGGGCGCGGGGATGATCAGTGCTTTCGCCGGCGTCGAGCTGGTCGCGGTCGGCGCCGCCCTGCTCGTCCATGCGCGCCACACCGGCGACCGCGAGGTGATCACGCTCAGCGCCGCGCGGCTCGTCGTCGAGCAGCACACGGCCTTGCGCGTCGAGCGCCACGAGCTCGGGACCGAATGGCTCCACATCCAGGCCGCCGGCAACGAAGCCGATGCCTTGATCGACCTCGCAGCCCGCGGACGCCACGTTCGCATCGGCCGCCACCTGCGGCCCGACAAGCGTGCCGCGCTGGTGATCGACCTGCGGCGCGCCTTGCGCCAGGTCCACGACCAAACAAGAACCCGAACCGAAATCGAGTGAAGACGACGATGAAGACGATGACCTCCTTCTGGCAAGGCCTGTCGCAGGCTGCCGCGGCGACCTTCGCCCTGCTGGCTTCGCAGGCGGCCCTGGCCGTCAACGACCTGCCTGGCGGTCCCGCGGTTCTGCAGATCGACCTGCACCCGGCGGTGACCGAGATCGCGCGCGAACAGCGCACGCTGCACTACATCGTGCTCGGCATCTGCGTCGTGATCTTCATCGGCGTGTTCGGGGTCATGTTCTATTCGATCCTCAAGCATCGCAAGTCCGTCGGCCACAAGGCCGCCAACTTCCACGAGAGCACGGCGGTCGAGATCGCCTGGACGATCGTGCCTTTCCTGATCGTGATCTCGATGGGTGCGATGGCCACGCGCACGGTGGTCGCGATGAAGGACACCACCAATTCCGACCTCACGATCAAGGCCACGGGCTACCAGTGGAAATGGGGCTACGACTACCTCAAGGGTGAAGGCGAAGGCATCAAGTTCCTGTCGACGATCGACGTCGCCGAGCGCGAGATGTCCGATGCCGGCAAGCCCCAGGGCGACGACTACCTGCTCAAGGTCGACCACCCGCTCGTGGTGCCGGTCAACCGCAAGGTGCGCATCATCACGACCGCCGAAGACGTGATCCATTCGTGGATGGTTCCGGCCTTCGGCGTCAAGCAGGACGCGATTCCCGGCTTCGTGCGCGACACCTGGTTCAAGGCCGAGCAGACCGGGGACTTCTACGGTCAGTGCGCCGAGCTCTGCGGCAAGGAGCACGCGTATATGCCCATCCACGTGAAGGTGCTGAGCGAAGCCGACTACGGCGCCTGGGTCCAGACCAAGCTCAAGGAACTGGCGGCCGCGGCCGACGATCCGAACAAGGTCTGGACCCTGCCCGACCTGGAAGCACGCGGCGAGAAGGTCTACGCCGCCAATTGCGCCGCCTGCCACCGCCCCGACGGCAAGGGCGCCGGCCCGATCAAGCCGCTCGATGGCTCGCCGGTCGTGCTCAACCCGGACAAGACGCAGCAGATCGCCACCGTCCTGCACGGCCGCCCCGGCACCGCGATGCCGTCCTGGGCCGCGCTGTCGGACACCGACCTCGCCGCCGTCATCAGCTACACCAAGAACAACTGGAGCAACCACACCGGCCAGATCGTCCAGCCCGCCGACGTGAAGGCGGTGCGCGACGGCAAGGCGGTGGCGGCCAGCAGCGAAGCACCCGCCGCGGCCCCGGCCAGCGCCGGGCTGCCTGCAAGTATTTTCTTCGCCAGCGGCGCGAGCGCGCTCGACGACGAAGGCCAGAAGACGATCGCCTCCGTGCTCGATTTCCTGAAGGCGCACGGCGACGCCAAGGTCGCCCTGTCGGGTTACGTCGATGCGAGCGGCAATGCCGTGCAGAACGCCGAACTCGCCAAGGAACGCGCCAAGGCGGTGCGCGCCGCGCTCGTGGCGGGCGGCGTCGCCGAAGACCGGATCGTGCTGCGCAAGCCGGGCGAGATCAGCGCCGGATCGGCCGACAAGGACGCCGCGCGCCGGGTCGAGATCGTGTCGGCGAGCTGAAGCCCAGCCTCCAGCCCGCCCGCCCAAACAACCAGTATCTGCCAGGAGTTCATCGATGAGCGCCGTCCTTCATCCCCCAGGCCCCCATGCCGGCCATGACGACCACGCCCACGGCGCCCCGCACGGCTGGCGGCGCTGGCTGTTCGCGACCAACCACAAGGACATCGGCACGATGTACCTCGTGTTCTCGCTCACCATGCTGATGGTCGGCGGCACGCTGGCGATGCTGATCCGGGCCGAACTGTTCGAGCCCGGACTGCAGTTCTTCAACCCGGAGCTGTTCAACCAGCTCACGACGATGCACGGGCTGATCATGATCTTCGGCGCGATCATGCCGGCCTTCGTCGGCTTCGCGAACTGGATGATCCCGCTCCAGGTCGGCGCCGCCGACATGGCGTTCGCGCGCATGAACAACCTCAGCTTCTGGCTGCTCGTGCCGGCGGCGCTGATGCTCGGCGGATCGTTCTTCATGCCCGGCGGCGCGCCGGCCGGGGGCTGGACGATGTACGCGCCGCTGTCGCTGCAGATGGGCATGGGCATGGACGCCACCATCTTCGCCGTCCACATCATGGGGGCGAGCTCGATCATGGGCTCGATCAACATCATCGTGACCATCCTGAACATGCGCGCGCCCGGCATGAAGCTCATGCAGATGCCCATGTTCTGCTGGACCTGGCTCATCACCGCCTACCTGCTGATCGCGGTCATGCCGGTGCTCGCCGGCGCGGTGACGATGACGCTGACCGACCGCCACTTCGGCACCAGCTTCTTCAACCCGGCCGGTGGCGGCGACCCCGTGATGTTCCAGCACATCTTCTGGTTCTTCGGCCACCCCGAGGTCTACATCATGATCCTGCCCGCCTTCGGGATCGTGAGCCAGATCATCCCGGCCTTCGCGCGCAAGCGGCTCTTCGGCTACACGTCGATGGTCTACGCGACGGCCTCGATCGCGATCCTGTCCTTCATCGTCTGGGCCCACCACATGTACACGACCGGCATGCCGGTCACGGGCCAGCTCTTCTTCATGTACGCGACGATGCTGATCGCCGTGCCCACGGGCGTGAAGATCTTCAACTGGGTGGCGACGATGTGGCGCGGCTCGATGAGCTTCGAGACGCCGATGCTGTGGGCGATCGGCTTCCTGTTCGTGTTCACGATGGGCGGCTTCACCGGGCTCATCCTGGCGATGGCGCCGATCGACATCCAGCTCCAGGACACGTATTACGTCGTTGCCCATTTCCATTACGTGCTGGTCGCGGGCTCGCTCTTCGCGATGTTCGGCGGCTTCTACTACTGGGGCCCGAAATGGACCGGGGTGATGTATCCCGAAGCGCGCGGCAAGTTCCATTTCTGGGGTTCGCTCATCACCTTCAACCTCGCCTTCTTCCCGATGCACTTCCTGGGCCTGGCCGGGATGCCGCGGCGCTATGCCGACTACCCGGCTCAGTTCACCGACTTCAACCAGATCGTCTCGATCGGGGCCTTCGGTTTCGGCCTGATGCAGGTCTACTTCCTGGTCTTCGTCGTCATCCCGATGATGCGCGGCCAGGGCGCCCCGGCACCGCAACGGCCCTGGGAAGGCGCTGAAGGCCTCGAATGGGAACTGCCTTCGCCGGCGCCCTGGCACAGCTTCGAGCATCCGCCCAAGCTCGATGCCACGGCCACGCGCGTGATCGGTTGATGGCGGCGCGCGCCATCATGCCGAACGAGCAGCAACGCAAGGCGAACCTGCGGCTCGCGCTGATCCTGTTGTCGTTGGCGCTGGTCTTCGGCCTCGGCTTCGTCGCCAAGGTCGCCCTGTTCGGCTTGTGAGCAAGCGATGAGACGCAGCGTGTTCTCGGCGAACCGGCGCATGCTGGCCAAGCTCCTCGTCCTGACCGCGGTGATGTTCGGCTTCGGCTATGCGCTGGTGCCGATGTACCGCACGATCTGCACCGCGCTCAACCTGAACGTGCTCTCGCTGTCGAGCAACGTGCGCGAGACCTGGTCGGGCAAGGACGAGGCCGTCAACACCCAGGTCGACCGCAGCCGCACCGTGAGCGTCGAGTTCGACGCCAATGCCCATGGCCCCTGGGAGTTCCATCCGGCGAAGAACGCCCTGGACGTCCACCCGGGCGAGATGGTCACGGTCGACTACGAGTTCAAGAACACCCAGAACCGGACGATGACGGCGCAGGCCATTCCGAGCTATGCGCCGGGCCAGGCCAGCCCCTATTTCCACAAGCTCGAATGCTTCTGCTTCAGCCAGTGGACGCTCGCGCCCGGCGAGTCCAAGCACTGGCCGGTGGTGTTCGTGATCGATCCCAAACTGCCGCGCGACGTGACGACGATCACGCTGTCGTACACCTTCTTCGAGGTCGGCGGGCGCACGCCCCCGGCTCCGGGCGGGCCCGATGCATGAGCGAAGGCGAGAACCCGCTGCAGCGCCGCGGTTCGTTCTTCGGGACGATGCGCGCCGTGGCCTGGTCGTTCTTCGGCGTGCGCCGCTCGACCGATTACGCCCGCGACGTACAGAAGCTCAATCCGGTGCACGTCGTGATCGCCGGCATCGTCGGCGCGATTCTTTTCATCACGGCCCTGGTCCTGCTCGTCCAGTGGGTGGTGGGCAGCGGGGTCGCCAAGTGAAGCCTTCTTCAGATTTCGTTTTTTCGAGGAGATAGTCCAGATGTCGGCTGCCACGTCCACGGGCTCGACCCCGTACTACTTCATCCCGTCGCCGTCGCGCTATCCGGTGCTCGTGGCCTGCGGCCTGCTGCTGGTGATCTTCGGCGCCTCGCACTGGATCAACGGCGCCGCCTGGGGCGCCTACGTGACCTTTGCCGGCTTCGTCGTCTGGCTTTCGGTGCTGTTCAGCTGGTTCCGCACCGCCATCAGCGAAAGCGAAGGCCACCTCTACTCAGATCGCGTCGACGCCTCGTTTCGCTGGAGCATGAGCTGGTTCATCTTCTCCGAGGTCATGTTCTTCGGCGCCTTCTTCGGCGCGCTGTACTGGGCGCGGGCGCATGCGCTGCCGTCGCTGGGCAGCCTGGACAACCAGATCCTCTGGCCCGACTTCAAGTCGATCTGGCCGAGCGCAGGGGGCGGTACCGCTTCACCCGCCGGGACCATCGAGGCTTTCACGGCCATGGGGCCCTGGCCGCTGCCGACGATCAACACCGCGCTGCTGCTGAGTTCGGGCGTGACCCTCACCATCGCCCACCATGCGCTGCTGGCGAACAAGCGCTCGACCACCATCGCCTGGATGTGGCTCACCGTGTTGCTGGGCGCGACCTTCCTTTGCGTGCAGGCCTACGAATACCACCATGCCTATACCGAGCTGAACCTGAAGCTGAGCTCGGGCATCTACGGCTCGACCTTCTTCATGCTGACCGGCTTCCACGGCTTCCACGTCTTCATCGGCATGCTGATGCTCACCTTCATCACGCTGCGCTTGATGAAGGGCCATTTCACCCCTGAGCACCATTTCGGATTCGAAGGCGCGGCCTGGTACTGGCACTTCGTCGACGTCGTCTGGCTGATGCTGTATTTCCTGGTCTACTGGCTCTGACTCCGCGCCGGCAAAGAAAACAAGGCGCCTGCGGGGCGCCTTGTTCGTTGCGGATCGATCAAGAGCCGAGCGGAATTCCGTTCGGGTGCAGCAGGCCCAGGCGCCAGCCGAGCAGGATGAGCAGGAACAGCGCGATCGAGAGGGCCACGCGCAAGGCGAGGGCACGCGCCATGTTGCGGTCGCGCGGCTTGGTGGAGTCGCCCTTGCGCAGCATGAAGATGCCTGCGCTGCCGAGCGAGGCGATGATGGCGACGACCATCAGGATCATGACGACTTTCATCGCAGCCGATTATCCGCTCGGCATTTCGAAATGGGTTTGATTCGTCGTCGATGGGTGATCCTGGTCGCGGCCGTCGCCACGGCCGGACTGTGCGCGCGCCTGGGAGTCTGGCAACTCGACCGTGCGGCGCAGAAGAACGCGATGCAGGCCGCGCTCGAGAGCCGGCAGCGGCTGCCGGCGCTGGCCGAATCCGAACTGGGGTCGACGCCGCAGGCGGCGGCAGACCAGTACGGTCGCCCTATCGTCGTCCACGGCCGCTGGCGCGCCGACGCCACGGTCTATCTCGACAACCGGCAGATGAACGGGCACCCAGGCTTCTTCGTGCTCACTCCCCTCGTGCTGGCCGACGGCAGCGCGGTCGAGATTCAGCGCGGCTGGCTCGCGCGAGACTTCGACGATCGAAGGCGGATTACGGAGCCACCCACCCCGAAGGGGGAGGTCGCGGTGGCCGGTCGGATTGCGCCGCCGCCGGCGCGGCTGTTCGACTTCGGCGGGGCGGCCAGCGGCCCGATCAGGCAAAATCTCGACCTCGTCGCATTCGGCACCGAAGTCGGGCTCCGATTGCGTCCTTTGTCCATCGTCCAGGAAGACGGGCCGTCAACCGCAGCCGACGGCCTGTTGCGCGAATGGCCGCAGCCGGGCGCCACCTCGGCCACCAACTACGGCTACGCCTTCCAATGGTTCAGCTTCGCCACGCTCATCGCCGGCCTGTATGTCTGGTTCCAACTCATCCGCCCGCGCCGAGGCTGAACCGCTGGGGCTGACGGTCCACAGCCTGCCCGCGGCAGATCTCGACGCCCGACGCACGCGCGCCGGGCGCATCAAGATGCTGCTCGTGCTGCTCGTCTGCAGCCTGCCGGTGCTGGCCTCGTACTTCACCTATTTCGTGGTGCGGCCGACGGCGCGGACCAACTACGGCACGCTGATCGAGCCGGTGCGCGAAATCCCGGCGATCGCGCTGCAAAGCCTGGACGGGGCATCGGTTCCGGCACGCTCGCTCGTCGGCCAGTGGCTGCTCGTTGTCGTCGGGCCCGCGGCCTGCGACGGCGCCTGCGAAAAGCGCCTCTTCATGCAACGCCAGCTGCACGCGATGCTCGGGCGCGAGCGCGTGCGCGTCGACAAGATCTGGCTCATCACCGACAAGGGCGCCGTCACGCCCGCACTGCGCGCTGCGGCCGAAGCCGAGAAGCCACCGCTGCGGGTCTTCCGGGCCGATGGCGCCGCGGTGGCGAACTGGCTCGCGCCGGCCCCCGGCCATGGGCTGGACGAGCACCTGTACATCGTCGACCCGATGGGCCACTGGATGATGCGCATGCCGGTCGACCCCGATCCCAAGCGCGTGCTCGGCGACCTGCAGCGCCTGCTCACGGCCTCGGCCGGCTGGGACCGGCCCGGGCGCTGACGGCATGGATCCGGTCGCGCTCGTCCGCATGGCGCTCACGGCGCTCGTGATTGCGCTGATGCCGCTGTCGTGGCTGTGGCTGCGCCAACGCGGCGCCGACCGGCGCGCGCGCCTGGCCGCGCTCACCGCGCTCGCGCTGTTCCTGACCTTCGACCTCGTGATGTTCGGCTCTTTCACGCGTCTGTCGGATTCCGGCCTGGGCTGCCCGGACTGGCCCGGTTGCTACGGCCATTCGAGCCCGATCGGCGCGGCGCTCGACATCCATGCCGCCCACAGCGCCATGCCCGAAGGGCCGGTGAGCTGGGGCAAGGCCTGGATCGAGATGGTCCATCGCTATCTCGCGATGACCGTGGGCGTGCTGCTGATCGTTCTCGCCGCGGCCAGCGTGGCGCTGCGGCGGGGGCTGCCGCATTCGCTGCTCTGGCCTTTCGCCACCCTGGGCTGGGTCGTCGTGCAAGGCTTGTTCGGCAAATACACGGTGACCCTGAAGCTTTATCCGGCGGTGGTCACGGCGCACCTGATCGGCGGGCTGGTGCTGCTCGCCTTGCTCGCCGTCCAGCATGAGGCCTACCGCGCGCAGCGTCTTGCGCTCGCGCCGCCGCTGCGCCGCCTCGCCCTCGCGGCGAGCGCCGTGCTGGTGCTGCAGGTGGTGCTCGGCGGCTGGGTCAGCACGAACTACGCGGTGCTGGCCTGCACCGGCTTTCCGCAGTGCAACGGCCAGTGGTGGCCGGCGATGGATTTCGGCGCAGGCTTCACGCTGCTGCGCGAACTCGGCCGAACCGGGGCCGGCGCCTATCTTCCGTTCGACGCGCTGGTGGCGATCCAGATGCTGCACCGCCTCGTCGCCATCGCGGCCAGCGCCCTGCTCGCCGCCCTGGCCTGGCGCTTGGCGGGCGTGCCTGCGGCGCAGCGCTTCGGCTTCGGCCTGGCGGCGCTGCTGGCGCTGCAGATCGCGA
>JAGWTS010000475.1 GCA_028868875.1 Burkholderiales bacterium
TGGGCGCCAAGGACCTGAACGGCGTCATCGTCGTCGGCTATCCGCGCAACGACATCACGCAAGCCTACGGCCCCGGCAACAAGGCCTACCTCGCCGCCTACCAGGCCAAGTACAAGAGCGACCCGGTGGCGCCGCAGGGCATGGCCGCCTACTCGGGCTTCATGATCATGGCCCAGGCGGTCAAGGCCGCGGGCAGCGTCGATGCCGACAAGGTGCGCGCCGCGGCGGCGAAGATGGACATCCCCGAGAACACCTTCCCCTCGGGCTACGGCGTGCGTTTCGACAAGAACATGCAGAACCAGCGCGCCCCCTTCACCGCCTCGCAGTGGCAGGGCGGCAAGCTGGTCACGGTGTTCCCGAAGCTCGCGGTGCTGCCCGGCGTGAAGCTGGTGCCGCTGGCCCGGCCCTGAGGCGCCACGAACCCGAGGACGGCGCAAGCGCTGAACCGCCATGGACCACATCGGCACCGTGCTCGTCTTCGGCCTGCTGCTCGGGGGCATCTATGGCCTCGTGAGCATCGGGCTGAACCTGATCTTCGGCGTCATCCGCATCGTCAACTTCGCCCAGGGCGAGCTCGTGATGTTCGGCATGTACGGCGCCTGGTTCGCGTCCAGCCATTTCGGCCTGAGCCCCTACCTCTCGGTCTTCATCGTCGCGCCGGGGGTGGGGCTGCTGGGCATGGCGATCCAGCGCCTCGTCATCCAGCCGCTGCAGGCCGAGCCCAACATGCAGATCTTCGCCACCTTCGGCCTGCTGATCCTGTTCCAGAACCTGATGCTGATGGCCACGCACGGCGAGGTCGAGAGCGTCGGCGGCGCCGCCGGGGCCGAGGTGCTGCACCTGGGCGACCTGCGCCTGAGCCTGGTGCGCGTCGTGACCTTCGCGGCGGCGACGCTGGCCACCATCGGGCTGCACCTGTTCCTCTCGCGCACGATCACGGGCAAGGCGATCCGCGCCGTGACCCAGGACAAGCGCGCCGCGCGCACGATGGGCATCGACGTCGAGCGCACCTTCCTCGTCACCTTCGGCATCGGCGCGGCCCTGGCCGGCATGGCCGGCGTCCTGCTCACCCCCATCTACTCGATCACGCCGGCGGTGGGCGGCAACTTCATCCTGCCGGCCTTCGCCGTCGTCGTGCTCGGCGGCCTGGGCAGCGTCTGGGGCGCCTACCTCGGCGGCCTGGTGGTGGGCCTGGTCGAGTCCTTCGCGGGCTTCTACATCGACCCCGAACTGCGCAGCGCGATCTGGTTCGTGATCTTCCTGATCGTGCTGATCGTGCGCCCCGCCGGCCTGCTCGGCCAGGTCGGCGCCGAGGAGGTGGGCTTCCGTGAGCAACATTGAGATGAGCCTGCCGGCCGCCACCCCGAACGCAGCGCCCCAGGCGCGCGTGGCAGACGGCGTGATCGAATCCGGCCGCAGCGCGCTGCTGCGCTACCTCGTCGCGATGGCCATCGCGCTGCTGCCCACGCTCGCGCTCGGTGGCGACGCGCACTGGCTCAACATCATCGCCTTCACCTACCTGATGGGCGGGCTCGCGGCGTCGTGGAACATCATCGGCGGCTTCGGCGGCCAGTTCTCGCTCGGCCACGGCGTGTTCTTCGGCGTCGGGGCCTACCTCACCGCGGGGCTGGTGATCGGCCTGGGTTGGTCGCCCTGGCTCACGATGGCGCCGATCGCCCTCGTCACCGCGCTGCTGGCGATGCTCATCTCCTGGCCCACCTTCCGCCTGCGCGGGCCCTTCTTCGCGATCGCGACCATGGCCTTCAACGAAGTCGCCTTCGTGCTCGCCAACCATTTCGATTCGCTCACCGGCGGGCCGCGCGGCTTGATGATTCCGTTCAAGGCCGGCTTCGCGAACATGATCTTCACCGAGCGCTGGCAATACGCCTTGCTGATGTTCGGCTATGCCGCCGTCGTCACCGGGCTGTGCGTGCTGCTGCGGCGCAGCCGGCTCGGCTACTCGCTGCTCGCCGTGCGCGAGGACGAAGACGCGGCGCGCGCCGCCGGCATCAACGTGCTCGCCGTCAAGCTGAAGGGCATGGCCGCGAGCGCGGCGCTCACCTCGATCGGCGGCACGCTGTTCACGATGTACCTGCGCTACATCGACCCGCCGACCCTGTTCACGCTGCCCGACGTCGGCGTCAAGTTCGCGCTGCTCTCGCTCATCGGCGGCATCGGCAGCGTCTTCGGCCCGCTGCTCGGCGCGGCCTTGATCGTGCCGTTCGAGAACTGGCTGCGCGCGGCCTTCAGCAACGCCTTGCCGGGCTCGAGCGGGGCCATTCTCGGCCTGCTCATGGTGCTGGCGGCGCTGTTCATGAAGCGCGGCGTGGTCGGCGCCGCGGCCGACCTGGCCAGGCGCTTGCGCGCCGCGCGAGGGAGCCGCCCATGAGCGCAGCCGCCCTGCTCGAAGTCGACCGCGTGAGCAAGCAGTTCGGCGGCCTGCGCGCGGTGGCCGACGTGTCCCTCACGGTGCGAGCCGGCGAGATCGTCAGCCTCATCGGCCCCAACGGTGCCGGCAAGACCACCTTCTTCAACCTGCTCACGGGCCAGCTCGCCCCGAGCTCGGGCCAGGTGCGTTTTCGCGGACAGGCCATCAACGCCTTGCCGCCGCATGCGCGCGCCCGCCTGGGCATGGGCCGCACCTTCCAGATCGCCAAGCCGCTGGTCGCGCTGAACGCGCTCGAGAACGTGATGATCGGCTCCTTCCTGCACGAAGCCCGGCTCGGTGCGGCGCGCGACAAGGCCATGGCCGTGCTCGAGCGCGTGGGCATGGCCCACCTCGCGGCGCGCCGCGCCGGCGAGCTCACGCTGTCCGAGCGCCGCCGCCTCGAAGTGGCGCGGGCGCTGGCGCTGGAGCCGCAGATCGTGCTGCTCGACGAGGTCATGGCCGGGCTCAACCAGTCCGAGGTCGGCCACGAGATCGAGCTGCTGCACGGCCTGCATGCGCAGGGCCTGACCTTTCTGATCATCGAGCACAACCTGAAGGTGGTGCGCGCCTTCAGCGACCGCGTCGTCGTGCTCGACCGCGGCGCCCTCATCGCCGAAGGCACGGCCGACGAGATCCTGAATTCGCCGGCCGTGGTCCAGGCCTACCTGGGCCAGGGCCATGTCGGCAGCGGCACGGAAGCCGCCCTGAGCCCGGAGCCGATCTGATGGCCGCCTTGCTGAGCGTCGAATCGCTGTGCTCGGGCTACGGCCCGCTGCCGGTGCTGGACCATGTTTCCTTCGAAGTCGGCGCGGGCGAGATCGTCTCCGTCGTCGGCGCCAACGGCGCCGGCAAGACGACGCTGCTGCTGACGCTGGGCGGCCATTTGCGCGCCACGTCGGGCCGCATCCGCTTCGCCGGCGACGACCTGACGGCCATGCCC
>JAGWTS010000089.1 GCA_028868875.1 Burkholderiales bacterium
CCGCAGAACGCGAACGGCTGGCAACGCATGCGCGGGCCAGCCGAGAGTGCCCTGGCGGGCGGCCTCTGGTGTGCCTGGCCTTGCGGGCTGCTGCAATCGGCGCTCGTGATCGCGGCGCTCGCCGACGACGCGCCCGGCGGGGCGTTCGTGATGGCCGCTTTCGCCATCGCCAGCGGCGCCGGCCTCGCGCTCGCTCCCTGGCTCTGGCAGCGCCTGGGCGGCCATGCCGCCGCGGCCGGCGCGCCCTGGGCCGCGCGTGCGGCCGGCGCGCTGCTCGCTGCGGCCTCGGGTTGGGCCCTGTTTCACGGGCTGTGGATGCGGGTCGCCGCCTACTGCTTCGGCTGACGGGCGACGCAAGACCCCTGGCATAGAATTTCCTGCAGTTTGCCGACCTCGGCAACGGAGTTTGCATCCATGTACCAGCACATCCAGGTTCCCGCGGGCGGGCAGAAGATCAAGGTCAACGCCGACTTCTCGCTCGAGGTGCCCGACGCGCCGATCATCCCGTACATCGAGGGCGACGGCACCGGGCTGGACATCACGCCCGTGATGCTCGAGGTCGTCGACGCGGCGGTGGCCAGGAGCTACGGCGGTCGCCGCCGCATCCACTGGATGGAGGTCTACGCGGGCGAGAAGTCCACCCGCGTCTACGGGCCCGATGTCTGGCTGCCCGAAGAGACGCTGCACGCGGTGCGCGACCACGTGGTCTCGATCAAGGGGCCGCTCACGACGCCGGTGGGCGGCGGCATCCGCTCGCTCAACGTCGCCCTGCGCCAGGAACTCGACCTCTACGTCTGCCTGCGCCCGATCCAGTACTTCAAGGGCGTGCCCAGCCCGGTCAAGGAGCCCGAGAAGACGAACATGGTGATCTTCCGCGAGAACTCGGAAGACATCTACGCCGGCATCGAATACGAGGCCGAATCGGAGAAGGCGAAGAAGCTCATCCGCTTCCTGATCGACGAGATGGGGGTGCGCAAGATCCGCTTCCCCGAGACCTCGGGCATCGGCATCAAGCCGGTCAGCCGCGAAGGCACCGAGCGCCTCGTGCGCAAGGCGCTGCAGTACGCGATCGACAACGACAAGCCCAGCATGACCCTCGTGCACAAGGGCAACATCATGAAGTACACCGAGGGCAGCTTCCGCGACTGGGGCTACGCCCTGGCGCAGCGCGAGTTCGGCGCCCAGCCCATCGACGGCGGCCCCTGGAGCAAGTTCAAGAACCCGAAGACGGGCCGCGACATCGTCGTCAAGGACGTGATCGCCGACGCCTTCCTGCAGCAGATCCTGCTGCGCCCGGCCGAGTATTCGGTGATCGCGACGCTCAACCTCAACGGCGACTACATCTCGGACGCGCTCGCGGCCCAGGTCGGCGGCATCGGCATCGCGCCGGGGGCGAACCTCAGCGACTCGGTCGCGATGTTCGAGGCCACGCATGGAACCGCGCCCAAGTACGCGGGCAAGGACTACGTGAACCCGGGCTCGGAAATCCTCTCGGCCGAGATGATGCTGCGCCACATGGGCTGGATCGAAGCGGCGAACCTGCTCATCGAGTCGATGCAGAAGTCCATCCTCAGCAAGAAGGTCACCTACGACTTCGCGCGCCTGATGGAAGGCGCGACCCAGGTGTCGTGTTCGGGGTTCGGGCAGGTGATGATCGCCAACATGTGAAGCGGTGCCGGGGCGTCTGGCGACGTCCCGCGGTCCGGTTCTCCCTTACTTGCCGGAACCCAGCGGCCAGTTGACGACCGCCTGCCAGGCCGGCTGGACCGAGGCGGGCAGCTTGTCCATGTGGCTCACGAACAGCGCCAGGGTCCAGATCTGCTGGTCGGAGAGCGTGTCGCGGAATGAAGGCATGCCGGTCAGGCGGATGCCGTGCTTGATCTTCCAGTAGGAAACGCCGGCCGGGTCGTCCTCGACGCCGTCGCTGGCGAGCTGGGGCGGTTTCTGGTACAGGCCCTTGGCGATCGGCGAAGCCGATGCCGTCCCGCGTGACGAGCCGTGGCACATGGCGCAGTTCTGCGCGAACAGGCGCACGCCTTCGAGCAAGTTGGCGTCGTTCAGCGCGACCGGGTCCTCCTCCTTGGGGGCCTCGCGCGCCAGCGTGGCGTGGAGCGAGGTCTTGGCCATCCAGGTCTCGATGGGCCCGGGCGTGGCATCGGCGTTCGCCGGAATGCGGCCGCTGATGAGCAGCAGATAGCCTGCGAGGGCGCCCAGTGCCAGCGTGGCGAAAACCCCCGAGATAAAGCCCTTGAACATCATGTCTCCTCGATTGCGGCAAAACGGTGATGGATCGTCGATGGCGCGCGTTCGCGCGCCCGGCAGCTTGGTGCAAGAAGTGCGGCAGGAGTTTCCAACTCCTGCCTGCGGGCGGCTTCGGCGAAGCATCGGGGACGGGCGCGGGCGCTTCAAAACTCGTACTCGAGCTGCAGCCGCACGCTGCTGTCGGGCGAGGCGCCGGTCGTGCCGACGAGCCAGGCGGCGTTGTAGGAGATCGAGCGCCCATGCGTGAGCGTGAAGCTGCCCAGGACGACCGGGCCCAGGCGATGCACCTGGCGCGAGGAGCCGACCCTGAAGTGGCCGTCGGCGCCGAAGCGGCCGAAGGCCTGAATGCCGAAGTCCAGGGGGCGGCTGTAGCGGTACTCGATCTGCGCCTGGTAGCGCAGTTCGGTCCCGGTCGGCTTGAGGTGGCCGAAGCGGCGCATGAAGAGCAGGTTGAAGCTGCCCAGGAAGCGTCCGAAATCCTTCTGGAACAGCGGCCCGAAGCGCAGCGACAGGCCGCCCGAACCCGTGATCGACTTGCTGAGGTCGAAGGCCAGGCCGACGTCGACCGGCCACTCGCCCTGGTCGGCGAGCGCGGCCACGTTCTCCCATTCGAGTTCGTCGGGCTTCGTGTTGCCGGTCGAGAGCTTGTGATAGTCGATCGAGAACTCGGTCGCCCAGTGGTCGTTGACGCCCCAGCCGAGGCCGATCCCGCTGTTGGCCTCGCTGTGGGTCCGGGTTCCCGGCGAGCCGGCGCCGAACTGCCAGTCGAGCTCGCGCTCGCCCTTGGTGACGATCGGCGAGATCAGGTACTCGCTGGCGTCCACCGCGCGCGCCTCGGGGCAGGCGGCCCCGATCAGCGCCAGTGCCAGCGCCAGCGGTCGCAACCGGCATGCGAGAGGCCCGCGGGGCGCTGCGCGACCTGGGCGCGGCCGAGCGCAACCGAGTCCTGGCGCCGGGTTGCGGGGCATCTCACCGGGCCTCGATGATGCCCAGGGCCGGGCCGCCGGGATCGTCGCTTTCGTCGCCCTGGAAGATGTAGCGGCCCGGTTCGAGCGGCCCGACGAAGACGATGGCTTGCGAGCCCGGCGCCACGTGCTTCTCGCGGTTCAGGGCATGGCTGTCGAATTCCTCTTCCGTCGTGCCCTGGTTGTCGAGGACGATGCGCACCTTCGTGCGGGCCGGGATGCTGAGCTGGGCGGGGACGAAGCGGTGGCCTTTGATCACGATCGTGTATTCGGGGTTCTCGCAAAGCGCGGGCGTGGCGGCAAGGAATTGAAGCGCCATGCCGATGCAGGCGCCGCGTCGCGATGCCGCATGCCGGCCCCGCTTCGTGCTGTTGTTTTTCAAGGCTCGTCCCGGCTCGAACTGGGGGCGGCGGCGGCTTCGTCGGGCTGCGCCGCCGCCCTGCAGGGCATGATCGAGCCCGAACATGAATGCACGCTTAACGACGGCCTGGGCGCCGGGTCGGCGGCGCCAGCCGTTAAGCTCGCATTCATCGGCCGGCCCGAGCATCAGCCCCAGCCTGATCGCTGGAGGGCCCCGCCCTGGGGACGCGCGTTGCGGATATTGCTGATCGAAGACGACCACATGGTGGGCCGGGCTCTGGTGGCCGGCCTGGCCCAGGACCTGCACGCCACCGACTGGGTGCGCAGCGTGGCGGACGCCGAAGCGGCCTGGCTCGCGCCGGCCGCCGGCACCAGCCCCTACGAGGCGGTGCTCGTGGACCTCGGCCTGCCCGACGGCAGCGGGCTCGAACTGATCCGTCGCGCCCGCGCGCGCAAGCTCAGGAGCATCGTGCTCGTGCTCACCGCGCGCGGCAGCATCGCCGACCGCATCGCCGGCCTGAACGCCGGTGCCGACGACTACATGGTCAAGCCGGTCGATCTCGACGAACTCGCCGCGCGGCTGCGCGCCATCGACCGCCGCGAGCAGGGGCGCAGCGCCGAGGTGCGGGAGTTCGGCCCGCTTTCGATCGACACCCTGGCCGGCACGGTGGCGCTGCGCGGCGAGGCGGTGGCGCTGACGGCGCAGGAGTTCGCGATCCTGTGCGCCCTGGCGCGGCGCCCCGGCGCCATCGTCTCGCGCGCGCGCATCGAGGAATCGCTCTACGGCTGGAACGATTCGAGCGAGAGCAACACGATCGAGGTCCAGATCCACCGCCTGCGGCGCAAACTCGGCGCCGCGACGATCCAGACCCATCGCGGCCTGGGCTACCGCCTGGTCGAACCGGTGCCGCCTTGAACGCGGGCGCGCCCTGGTCGCTGCGGCGCCGGCTGCTCGCCCTGCTCGGCGCCGCCACGCTCGTTGTCTGGAGCGCGAGCAGCCTCTGGCTGTATCGGGCCGCGATCGCGGAGTCGGACCGCCTGTCGGATTCTGCGCTGGACAACACCGCGCATGCGGTGATGGCGGTGGTGCGCAACGAGGCCTCCGAACTCACCGAGAGCAAGGAAGGGGTCGGCTTCGAGCTCGCGGTGATCGGCCAGGACAAGCGCAACGACATCGTCTACCAGGTGCGCGGCCCGAACGGGCTGATGGTGTTCCGCTCCCATGGCGCGCCGAGTGCACCGCTGGCCGGGCCGCGCGACCGGGGTTTCGGCTATGCCGACATCCAGGGCGAGCGCTACCGCGTGTATTCGCTCGCGATCGAACTCGACGCCGCGGTGATCCACGTCGGCGAGCCGATGTCGCGTCGCAACGCGCTCGCCCACGCCTCGGCGATCCGCCTGCTGCTGCCGGGGGCGGCCCTGATGCTGGCGCTGGTGCTGGCGGTGGCCTGGAGCGTGGGGCTCGCGACCCGGCCGGTGGTTCGCTATGCGCGCGCGCTCGACGCCCTCGCCCCCGACGCCGAGTCCAGCGTCGATGGAACGCGGCTGCCGCTGGAACTGCAGCCGGTGGTGCGCGCGATCGAGCGCCTGCTCGCCCGGGTGCGCGATTCGCTGCTGCGCGAGCGCACGCTGACGGCCGATGCGGCGCACGAGTTGCGCACCCCGCTCGCGGCATTGCGGCTGCAGGCCCAGGTCGCCAGGCGGGCGCGCCATGCGGGCGAGCGCGATGCGGCCCTGGGCGAACTGTTGAGCGGAACCGACCGCGCCGCGCGCATGGTCGACTCGGTGCTGGCGCTGGCGCGCCTCGACGCCGCCAGCGGCGCCAGCATCCAGCAGCGCAGCGTCGACCTCGGCGCGCTGGCGCGCCTGGTCATCGCCGAGTTCGCACCCGCCGCCGCCCAGCGCGGCATCGCGATCTCGCTGCAGGCCGACGCCTCCCGCGCCGGCGGCGACGAGGACGCGCTGGCGATCGCCTTGCGCAACCTGCTCGGCAACGCCTTGCGCCACGCCCGGACCCGGGTGCAGGTGGAAGTCTCGGGGCTAGCAGGGGGCGTGGTGCTTGCGGTCCGCGACGACGGCCCGGGCTTCAGCGAGGCCGCGGCGCGGCGCGCCTTTCACCGCTTCTACCGCGGCAACGAAGCCGGCCGCCCGGCGCACGACGGCGCCGGGCTCGGGCTGGCCCTGGTCTTGCGCGTCGCGCAGCTGCACTCGGGCAGCGTCGGCATCGTGGATGGAATCGACGGCGGCGCCGGGGTGGCCCTGCGGCTCGAACCCGGCCCCGCCGGGCCGGGCGCGCCGCCCGGGCCGCAGGCGCCCGCCGCCAGCGCGCAGGCCGGGCCGGTTTCGGGCCCGGCCCAGGAGCCGGTCAGCCCTCCTGCTGACCCGTCGGCAGCGGCCCGGCCGCAATCGCCTGGAGATACTCGGCACGCACCTCGGCGCGGGTGAGCGCGGAACGGCTCGGCGCCGCCGGGGCCAGGGCGTAGGGCTGCTCACCTGCGGGCAGCGGGCCGCCGGCCAGCGCCTTCAGCGTCCGGGCCTGGACTTCGCTGCGGGCGAGCGTCGAAGTGCCGGGCGTCGCGGCCGGCATGGCGTAGTCCTGGCCCGTGGGCGGCAGGGTGCCGTCGGCGCGCGCCTGAAGGTAGGCGTCGCGGACCTCGCTGCGCGTCAAGGGCGTGGCCTGGGCGGCGACGCAGAACAAGGCGGCGCACGCGGCAGCCGCCGGGAAGAGTCGATGCAGTGACTTCATGATGGGCGCTTTCTCGGTCGGAGTCCGACCGCGTTCGACGGCACCGCCTGGGTGCCGGTGCCGCAACCGGTGCAGCACGATCCCAGCATGACGGTCGGACCCCGACCGCAAGCTGACGCGGGGATGACGTTTTTGTCAGCTGGCCGGTGTGCGTCGCCGTTGACCCTGGCCGGCGCGGGGCCGCAACCGGCGCGCCGTGCCTGCGCCGGGCAGGCTCGCACAATGGCGCAGCGAATTCGATCCCGAACGGAGACTCAGATGACCCAATGGCGCAGCAGGACCGCGGACGAGGTCTACCCGTCCGAGGAGATCGAGGCCCGGCTGCGCGCCGAGCTGCCCAAGTGGACTTACGAAGACGGCTGGATCCGGCGCAAGGTGCGCACCAGCGGCTGGAAGTCGACGCTGATGGTGGTCAACACCGTCGGCCATCTGGCCGAGGCGGCCTGGCACCACCCGGACCTCAGCGTCTCCTACGCCTTCGTCACGGTCAAGCTCGTCAACCATGCCGCCAAGGGCGTGACCGAGAAGGACTTCGCCCTGGCGCGCAAGATCGAGGAGGTGCTGATGTGGCAGCCCGGTCTGGAGGAGGGCGCGGCGCTCGAAGGCACGCCCGACGATCCGCGCTTCAAGTACATCAAGTACGACTGAAACGCGCGCCTGCGCTGACACTCTGTCCCCCGTGCGGGACAGGCGCTGGCGCTGCATCGCGGTGACGCGCGGGGCGACGGGGCGGCGGAACGCAGCTTGCTTCGCTGGCCGTATGCTCGCGCCGTCCGTCACTCCTGCCGATGCCCGCCTTGTCGCTGCCGCCTCTTCGCGCTGATTCGGCGCGCGCCGTCGCCGTGCGCGCCCCGGGGCGCCTGCACCTCGGCTTTCTGGACCCGTCGGCGACGCTCGGGCGCCGCTTCGGCAGCCTTGGCCTCGTCATCGAGGGCTTCGAGACCGAGCTCGAACTGGGGCCGGCAGCGGCCGACGAAGATCTGCTCGTGGCCGACGGCGCAGCGGGCGCGCTCGAACTCGACCGCGTCGCCGCTCACCTGCATCGCCTGCGCGAGCGCTTTGCCCGGCCTCAGCCCTTGATGCTGAGGCTGCGCCGCGTTCTGCCGGCCCACGCCGGACTGGGCTCCGGCACGCAGCTCGCCCTGGCGCTCGGCAGCGCCTTTGCGCGCTGGCATGGCATCGAAGCGAGTAGCGCGCAGATCGCCGCCTGCCTCGGGCGCGGCCGGCGCTCGGGCATCGGCATCGCCGGCTTCGACCACGGCGGCCTGCTCGTCGACGGCGGCCCGGGCGCCAGCGGTGGCGCCGCGCCGCTGATCGCGCGCATCGATCCGCCCGCCGCCTGGCGCGTCATCGTCGCGCTCGACCGGCAGCGGCGCGGCCTGGCGGGCGCCGAGGAAAAGGGCGCGATCGAGCGCCTCGCGCCGCTGGTCCGGCCCGCTGCCGCCGAGATCTGCCACGAAGTGCTGATGCGCGTGCTGCCGGGCGCCGCGGCCGACGATTTCGAGGCCTTTGCGGCCGGCATCAACCGGGTCCAGATCCTGCTCGGCGAGCACTTCGCACCGGCGCAAGGCGGCAGCGCCTGGACCAGCCCGGTGGTCGGGCGCCTGATGCAGTGGCTGCGTGGCCAGGCCGGCGACGCGGCCGCGGTCGGCCAGAGTTCCTGGGGCCCGACCGGTTTCGCGATCGTGCCCTCGGCCGCCGCCGCCAGCGGCTGGATCGACGCGGCGCGCGCGGCCGCAATGGTCGATCCCGAACTCGAACTGCGCGTCGTCGCGCCGCGCACCCGGGGCGCCGTGCTCGGCCTCGTCGAACCGCGCTGAACCCCCACTCCTCTTCTTGGATTCGCCAGCATGGAACGTCCCTACATCCTGCACATGTTCACCCCCGGGCGCCAGATGAGCCCGTTCGACATCAACATGGCGGCCGACGCGGGCTACCAGATCATCGTGCCGTACTGCGAAGCCGGCCTCGACGCGGTGACGGCGCTGACCCAGGACACGATCTTCTCGCGCGGCCCCAAGGGCGTGGCCCGCACCGGCATCTTCATCGGCGGGCGCGACGCCTTGCTCGCCGCCGACATGCACGAGCGCGCCCGGAAGGCGATGCTCGAGCCTTTCGTCGTCTCGGTCCTGTCCGACCCGAGCGGCGCCTACACCACCGCGGCGGCGATGGTCGCCTGCGTCGAGGCCGCGCTGCTGCGCCGGTCGCCGCGAGGGCTCGCCGGCAAGCGCGTCGTGATCCTGGGCGGCACCGGCCCCGTCGGGCGCATCGCCGGCGTCATCGCGGCCCAGGCCGGGGCCGAGGTGCGGATCTCCAGCCGCAACGGCATCGACGTCGCCGAACAGGCGGCAAGCGAGACCGGTCGCCGCTTCGGCGTCGAACTGCATGGCGTCTCGGGCGGCGACCGCGCCGCGGTTCGGACCTCGATCGCCGAGGCCGAGGTCCTCCTCGCCTGCGCCGCCGCCGGAATCCAGGTGGTTTCGGCCGAAGACCTCGGCCATGCGCCGCGCCTCGAGGTCGCGGCCGACGTGAACGCGGTGCCGCCCGAAGGCGTGGCCGGCGTCGGCGTGATGGACAACTGCAAGGCGCTGGCCGGAACCGGGGCCGTGGGCGTCGGGGCCCTCGCGGTCGGCAACGTCAAGTACCAGACCCAGCACCGCCTGCTGGTGCAGATGCGCTCGGCCGAAAAGGCGGTCTCGCTCGGATTCGCCGAGGCCTTCGCGACCGCGCGCGCCTTCATCGCCGAGACCGCGGCGGCCTGAACGCCCGTGCTCGCCGTCGCCGCGCTCTCGGCGCGAACGCTGGTCGAAGCCGCGGCGCTCGACGGCCTGCGCACGCTGGCGCTGGACGTCTTCGGCGACCTCGACACCTGCCGCGCAGCCGTGCGCTGGGAGCCGATCGGATCGGGTCTGCGCATCGACGAGGCGCAGCTGATCGGCGCGCTCGATGGCCTGGCCGCGGCCGGTGAGGCGGGGCCGGGCTGGATCGCCGGCAGCGGCTTCGAAGGCCGGCTCGACCTGCTCGAACGCGCGGCGGCGCGCCTGCCGCTGATCGGCACCGCGGCGGTCGACCTGCGCCGCCTGCACGATCCGCGGCGATTCTTCGCCTTTCTCGACGCCCACGCCATCGAGCATCCGCCGGTGCGATTCGACGGCCCCGGCGAGGCCGACGGCTGGCTGTTCAAGGGCGCCGAGGGATTCGGCGGGACCCAGGTCTGGCGTTCGCGGCCGGCCGCCATGCGGGACGGCGACGGTTACTGGCAGCAGGAGCGCGCCGGCACGGCGATGTCGGCCACCTTCGTCGCGAATGCCGATGAGGCCGTCGTGCTCGGCTTCAACCTCCAGTTCGCTCACGCGCGCGGCGCCCGTCCCTTCCTCTTCAGCGGCCTCGCGGGCCCGGTCGCCGTGGCCGACAAGGTCCGGCGCGGCGTCGCTGCGGCGCTGGCGCGGCTGGTGCCGGAGTTCCGCCTGCTGGGCCTCGGCAGCCTCGACTTCGTGCTCGTCGACGGCCGGCCCGAGCTGCTCGAAGTCAACGCCCGCGTGCCCGCGAGCGTGGCGCTGTATCCACGCGTCGGCACCGGTGGGCCGATGCGCGCGCACCTGCGCGCCTGCCTCGAAAACGAACTGCCGCCCAAGCCCCGGCGCGGGGTGCTGCGCGGCTTCCAAATCGTCCATGCCCGGCGCCGCCTGATGCTGGACACCGCGGCGGCGGCGCGCCTCGCTTCGACCCCGGCGCTGCACGACATCCCGCGCCCCGGCAGCTCATTCGACGCCGGCGACCCGCTGTGCACCCTTTCGGCTCGCGGCAGCGACCCGGCCGCCTTGCGCGCCGGGCTCGACCGGCGCCGCGACGAACTGCTCGATTCACTGGAGACCCGATCATGACCGACCCCCGTCCCGCGCTCGCCGACTGCCGGCTCGGATTGAACGACCACGTCGCCCCCTGGGTCGAGCGCCTGTGCGCCGAGGCCGAGGCCTTGCGCCTGCGGGTGGAGCGCGACGCGAGCGGGGCCCGCATCGTCGATGCCGGCATCGAGGCCGCGGGCGGCATCGCCGCGGGTCTGCTCGTGGCCGAGATCTGCATGGGCGGCTTCGGCCGCGTCGGCCTGCGCGGGGGCGAAGGCTGGCCGACCTGGATCGAGGTGCAAAGTTCGGCCCCGGTGCTGGCCTGCCTCGCGAGCCAGTACGCCGGCTGGAGCCTGGCCGCGAGCAAGGAAGAAACGGGCGGCAAGAAGTTCTTCGCCCTCGGCTCGGGCCCGGCGCGCGCGCTCGCGGCCAAGGAAACCCTGTTCGGCGAACTCGGCTGGCGCGACCGCGCCGGGCGCGGCGTGCTGGTGCTCGAGGTCGACCGCGTGCCGCCGCCGGTGGTCGTAGCCAAGGTGCTGCGCGATTGCGGCCTCGCCCCCGAAGGCCTGACCCTCGTGCTGACGCCCACCCGCAGCGCCGCCGGCACGACCCAGGTGGTGGCGCGGGTGCTCGAGGTGGCCTTGCACAAGGCGCACGAACTCGGCTTCGCGCTCGCCGACATCGTCGACGGCAGCGCCAGCGCGCCGCTGCCCGCGCCTTGTCCGGATGGCGTCGAGGCGATGGGCCGCACCAACGACGCCATCCTCTACGGCGGCCGGGTCCATCTCTCCGTGCGCGGCAGCGACGACGCTGCGCGCGATCTGGCGCGCCGGCTGCCGTCGCGCAATGCCAGCGCCTTCGGCAAGTCGTTTGCCGAAATCTTCCGCGCCGCGGAATTCGACTTCTACAAGATCGACCCGGCCCTGTTTGCGCCGGCCGAGGTCTGGGTGAGCAACATCGAGACCGGCAGCACCTGGCACGGCGGCGCGCTCGAACTCGATCTGCTGCGCCGGCTCTGGCAGCAGGAGGCCTGAGCGATGCGGCGCGTCGCCATCATGGCCGACGAAACCGGCTGGCACACGCGCCAGTTGCAGGCGGCGCTGCGCGCGCGCGGCGCGGTCGGCCGCACGGTCGACCTCGCCGACTGCCGCATCGACACCGGTGCCGCCTGGCACGGCCTCGTGATTCCGGGCTTCGGGCGCGAGCTGCCCGATGCCGTGATCGTGCGCGGCATCGCCGGCGGCAGCTTCGAGCAGGTGACGCGGCGCCTGGGGATCCTGCATGCGCTGCGCGAGCTCGGCGTCCCGGTCTACAACGACGCGCGTGCGATCGAGCGCAGCGTCGACAAGTCGATGACGAGCCAGCTCCTCGCCGCCGCCGGCGTGCCGACCCCGCCGACCTGGGCACTGGAATCGCCGGCGCAGGCGCAGCAGCTGGTCATGCGCGAGAGCGCGGCCGGCCATGCGCTGGTGCTCAAGCCGCTGTTCGGCTCGCAGGGCAAGGGGCTGCAGCTCGTGGGCCGGGTCGATGGCGAACACCGCCCGCTGCCGGCGCTGGAGCGCGGCTACGGATCGGTGGCCTACCTGCAGCGTTTCGTGGCGCCGCTCGCCGACCCGGGCTTCGACTGGCGCGTCCTCGTCGTCGCCGGCCGCGCGCTGACTGCGATGCGGCGCGTGAGCCGGCACTGGGTCCACAACGTGGCCCAGGGCGCGCGCTGCGAACCGGCGCCGCTCGAGCCGGCGCTGGCGCGCATCGCCGAGGACGCGGCGCGCGTGCTCGACATCGACTACGCCGGCGTCGACATCCTGCCGGCGCGCGAAGGCCCGGCACTGCAGGTGATCGAAGTGAACGGAGTCGCTGCCTGGCACGGGTTGCAGAAGGTCACGCCCTTCAACATCGCGCGCCGCCTCGTCGACGACCTGCTCGACCGCAAGCTGGGCGAGCTGCGGCGCGCGCGCGACGGGGCGCGCCGGGCATGAGCCGCAGCCTGGCCGAAACGGCCGCTGCGGCCTTTCTTCGTGCCTGCGAACTCGACGTCGCCGTGCGCAAGCCTGGCAACGTCAGCGCGGCGTCTCCCGGCCACGGCATGGTGGCGGCGCAGTTCGTCGCTGCCGCGCGCGCCGCGGCCGGCCTCTTGTGCGAGCCCGGCGCGCGGGTCGGGCGGCGCATCGAGCGGGCAGGGCAGGCGAGCTGGCAGGCCGCGGGCTGCAACACCAACCTCGGCATCCTGTTGCTCTGCGCCCCGATCGCGGTGGCGGCCGAGGCGCCCGGCGCGCTCGCCGATGGCGCCGCGCTGCAGGCCGCGATCGAGGCCTGCCTGGCGCGCCTCGACCGCGACGACGCGGCCGGCGCCTTCGCCGCGATCGCCCACGCCAACCCCGGCGGCCTGGGCGACGCCCCCGAGCAGGACGTGCACGCCGCGCCCACGGTGGGCCTGCGCGCGGCGATGGCGCTCGCGGCCGGGCGCGACAGCATCGCGCGCCAGTACGCCGACGGGTTCGCGGCGGTCATCGCCGCGGCGAACGAGTTGGCGCCCGTGGACTGGGGCGATGCCGAGGCCGCGCAAGCCGCGGTGCAGCGCGTCTATCTCGGTTTTCTCGGTTCGATTCCCGATTCACACATTGTTCGAAAACACGGCGCGGCGCTGGCACACAGTGTCATGAGCGCGGCGCAGGCCTGGCGTGGAGTCGAATGGCCGGGGCGGGACCCGCGCTTTGCGGCCTGGGACGAATCGCTCAAGGCCGGGGGGCTCAACCCGGGAACGAGTGCGGATCTCACCGTGGCCGCGCTTTTTGCCGCGGGCCTGCTCGCCCCGGACGCCGCGGCGTGGCACGGAACGTGATTGCCGTTGAACGCGCTGGCGCCGCGCGCCAGTGTTTCCACCTGCTCGGAAATACACCTTAGGAGATCCAAGAACATGGCAAAGATCGATCGCATGATGGTCGGCGAATCGCTCGTCGGTGACGGCAACGAAGTCGCCCACATCGACCTCATCATCGGCCCGCGCGGCTCGCCGGCCGAGTCCGCTTTCGCCAACACGCTCACCAACAACAAGGACGGCTTCACGTCGTTGCTGGCCGTCGTCGCGCCCAACCTGCTCACCAAGCCCGCCACCGTGATGTTCAACAAGGTGACGATCAAGGGCGCGAAGCAGGCGGTGCAGATGTTCGGCCCGGCGCAGCGCGCCGTGGCGATGGCGGTGGCCGACAGCGTCGAGGACGGAACGATTCCCGCCGCCGAAGCCGACAACCTGTTCATCTGCGTCGGCGTCTTCATCCACTGGCTCGCCGAAGACGACAAGAAGATCCAGGACTACAACTACCGCGCCGTGCGCGAGTCGATCCAGCGCGCCGTCGCGGGCTCGCCGACCGCGGCCGAAGTGGTGGCCAAGAAGGGCTCCGTGGCGCACCCGTTCGCCGCCAAGTAAGGGCGCCCGCCCCGGGATACGGGGCCGCCCCCGGCCCCGAGGCCTTTCCGGGGTTCAGCGCGTGCCGGGCACCATGCCGCTGCCGATCAGGCGCAGCACGCCGGCACCGCGCTGGGAAGCCGTTGCGGCTTCGGCAGGCAGGGCGCTCGCGCGGCGCTCGATCTGCACGCCCACGGCCTGCACGTCGTCGAACTTGCGCGGCTTGACCACCTTCACGCGCACCCAGGCGGCGCCGAATTCGACGAGCAGAATGCGCGCGATCTCCTCGGCAAAGGATTCGAGCAACTGGTGCGAGTGGCTGGCGAGCAGCCGGCGCAGGCGCTCGCACACGACGCCGTAGTGGATCGTGTCGCCGATGCTGTCGGACTCGCAGGCCGGCACATGGGGCAGGCCTGCGTGGACATCGATCACCAGGGGCTGCGGCTGGTGCAACTCGCTGCTGTCGATGCCGATGACGGTCTCACCGGTGAAGCCTTCGACGAAAATCAGGTCGAGGGCCGTCTCGGGGTCGGCTGCGCTGAGGTCGCGGGGTTGGGCAATCATGGCGGCGAAGGGGCGCGAAAGGCGATTGTGGCGGGTATTGACGGCGCAAGGCGCGCTGCGGAGAGCAATTTGCAGGCCTGCCAACGGCCGCGGGCAAGCCCGTCTGGCTGCCGGATGGCGCCCGGTCCACAATGCCGGCCGAGGTCCGGCGCCGAAGACCTGCCTATCTGGAGACATGGATGAGCGTGAGCCCGAAAGAATCCCATCGCCATGCCGATCGCATTCTCGGTCTGGTGAGGAGCGGCTATCACGACCAGGCCAGCGAGCTGGTGACCCAGTCCTGGAGCCGCTGCCTCAACGACTACCAACTCCACCCGGCCAAGCCGCGCGCGCCCGCGTTCGCGGCCCGGGTCGAACTCGAAGAGCGGCGCGCGCGGCGCGCCGACGTCATCGCCTGCGCCCGCCACGAGATGACGACGCTGTACCAGCAGCTGGCCGACCTCGAATCGGCGGTCGTCCTCACCGACACCGACGGCGTGATCGTCCACATGGTTTCGTCGCCCGAGTTCGCGAGCGAACTCGGGCCCCTGGGCCTGCGCGTGGGCGGCCACTGGAGCGAGACCGAAGCGGGCACGAACGGCATGGGCACCTGCCTGGCGGCAGCGCTGCCGGTCTCGGTGCGGCGCGAAGACCACTTCTACACCTGCTTCGCCGGGCTCACCTGCTCGGCGGTACCGGTCTACGATCCTTCGGGCGAGATCGCCGCCGTGCTCGACGTGACGAGCCGTTCCAGCCTGATGCAGCAGCATCTGCTGGTGCTGCTGGGCATGACCGCGCGCATGATCGAGAACCGGCTCATCGACATGCGCTTCGGCAATGCGCACCCGCTGCATTTCCATAGCCGGCCCGAGTTCGTCTACACCTTGCACGAAGGCAAGCTCGCGGTCGGCGACGACGGCCGCGTGCTCGCCGCCAATCGCAGTGCGCTGTTCCAGCTCGGCCTGGCGTCGATGGACGAGATCCGCTCGCGCCGCATCGAAGACCTGTTCGAGACCTCGCTCGAAGACATGCTCCGGCGCAGCAGCTCGTCCTCGTTCCACCCGGTCGTGACCTACCGCGCCAATGCCTCGCTGCGCTTCTTTGCCGTGGCGCGGCACCCGGCGGCGGGCGCGAATTCGCCGGCGGCGGCGGACGCGGTAGGCGCGTCGAGCCCGGCGCCGCGCAACGCCACGGCCTTGCGCCTTGTGACGCCCAGGTCGGCGGCGGCCGCGCGCGGCCCTACCTTCGAAGACCCGCGCCTCGTCGCCCACCTCGAGACCGCGCGCCGCGTGATCGCGCGCCAGACCCCGGTGCTGCTGTGCGGCGAGACCGGCTCGGGCAAGGAGGTGTTCGCGCGCGCGGTCCACGAGGCCAGCCCGCATGCCTCGGGCGCCTTCGTCGCCGTCAACTGCGCCAGCCTGCCCGAAACGCTGATCGAGTCCGAGCTCTTCGGCTACCGCGCCGGCGCCTTCACCGGGGCCCAGCGCGCCGGCCGGCGCGGCAAGATCCTGCAGGCGGACGGCGGCACCTTGTTCCTCGACGAGATCGCCGACATGCCGCTGGAACTCCAGGCCCGGTTGCTGCGCGTGCTCGACGAGCGCCAGGTCACGCCGCTGGGCACCGAGGAGACCCATGCGGTCGATTTCCAGCTCATCAGCGCGAGCCACCAGTTCCTGCCCCAGCGTGTGCGCGAAGGGCGTTTCCGCGAAGACCTGTACTACCGCATCGCGGGCATCGAGCTCGGCCTGCCGCCGCTGCGCGAGCGCAGCGACCGGCGCCGCGTGATCCAGGCCTTGCTCGCGGCCGAAGGCGGCGCCGGCTGCAGCCTCGCGCCCGAGGCCGAACGGCTGCTGCTCGGCCACCCCTGGCCCGGCAACATTCGCCAGCTGCGCCACGTGCTGCGCACGGCGGCGGCGCTGGCCGACGGCGGCGTCATCACGCGCGAGCACCTGCCGGCGCTCGAGGCCCCCGTTGCACCGGCGCCCGCGCCGGGCGTCCAGAAGCCGAGCGCGGCCGACGCCGCTGCGGCGGCGCTGCCGGTCAAGCTCAACCCGATCCAGGCCAACGAGCGCCAGGTTCTGCTCCAATTGCTCGAACAGCATCGCTGGAACGTGAGCAACGTCGCCAAGGCGCTCGATGTCAGCCGAAACACCCTCTACCGCAAACTGCACAAGCTCCAC
>JAGWTS010000476.1 GCA_028868875.1 Burkholderiales bacterium
TACAAGTTCGCGACCGGGCAGGACCCCACGCACCCGGTGAACAAGCGCGCCCAGGAGGCGATCGACCGCATCCGCCATGCGACGAACGGCCGCCTCGAGATCCGCCTGTTCCCGGCGAACCAGCTCGGCTCGGACACCGACCTGCTGACGCAGGTGCGCTCCGGCGGCGTCGAGTTCTTCAACGAGGCCAGCGTCGTGCTCTCGACCCTGGTGCCGACGGCCGGCATCGTCAACACGGGCTTCGCCTTCCACGACTACAACGAGGTCTGGAAGGCGATGGACGGCCCGCTGGGCGCGCACGTCAGGGCGCAGATCGAGAAGGTCGGGCTGCTCACGATGTCCAAGCCCTGGGACAACGGCTTCCGCCAGGTCACCACCTCATCGAAGCCGGTCCGGACCCCTGCGGACCTGAAGGGGCTCAAGCTGCGCGTGCCGGCGGCGCCGATGTTGTCTTCGCTGTTCACCGCCCTGGGCGCCAGCCCGTCGCCGATCAATTTCAACGAGCTGTATTCGGCGCTGCAGACCAAGCTCGTCGAGGGCCAGGAAAACCCGCTGGCCATCATCAGCACGGCGCGCCTGTACGAAGTGCAGAAGTTCTGCAGCCTGACCAACCACGTCTGGGACGCGTACTGGATCCTGGGCAACCGCGCCGCCATGGAGCGCCTGCCCAAGGACATCCAGGAGATCGTGCGACGGGAGCTGGACAAGGCCGCCACCGACGAGCGCGCCGACATCGCCGCGCTCAGCGTCTCGCTTCGCGGCGACCTCGCCGCCAAGGGCCTGCAGATGATCGAGCCCGACAAGAATGCATTCAAGGCCACGCTGGCGAAGACCTCGTTCTACAAGGACCTGCGCGCCAAGTTCGGCGACGAGGCCTGGAAGCTGTTGCAGGACAGCGTCGGGACGCTGGGGTGAGCGCCGTGTTGCTCCAGGCGCAGCCCGCAGCGGCAGGCGGGTCACTCATCACGCGGGCCGAGGACTGGCTGGGCCACTGCATCGAGGTGCCGGCCGCCTTGCTGGTGGTCGGCGAGGTGCTTGTGCTGCTTGCGGGCGTGGTCATGCGCTTCGTCGTCGACCGCCCGCTGCCCTGGTCCGACGAACTGGCATCGATCCTGTTCCTGTGGCTCGCCAATCTCGGGTCCGCCGTGGCGCTGCGTCGCGGCACCCATATGCGCACCACGGCACTGGTGTCGCGCTGGAGCCCCCGGGCGCAAGCTTGGGGCCAGGCGCTTGCAGTGGCTGCACCCTGCCTGATGCTCGTCATCCTGATCGGGCCGATGACGGACTACGCCCGCGACCAGTGGGTCGTGCAGACGCCCGCGTTGTCCTGGCCCGATACCGTTCGCGCCGCCGCGGTGCCGGTGGGCGGCGTCTTCATGATCGCGATCAGCTTGCTGCGGCTCGCCCGCCTGGGCGCCCGTGACCTGGCCGGCGTCGCCCTCGCGATCGCGGCCCTCGCGGCAGCGCTTTACCTCGGCTCGGGCTGGCTCCAGGGCATCGGCAACTGGAACCTGGTGATCTTCTTCGCGCTGCTGGTCGGCGCCGGCGTGTTGCTGGGCGTGCCCATCGCGTTCTGCTTCGGTCTCGCAACGGTTGCCTTCCTGCTCTGCACGAGTTCCACGCCGCTGTCGGTCGTCGCCGGGCGCGTCGACGAGGGCATGAGCTCGCTGATCCTGCTGGCGGTGCCGCTGTTCATCCTGCTCGGGCACCTGGTCGAGATGACCGGCATGGCCAAGGCGATGGTGGACTTCCTCGCCTCGCTGGTCGGCCATGTACGCGGCGGCCTGAACTACGTGCTGCTGGGCGCGATGCTGCTCATCTCCGGCATTTCGGGCGCCAAGACCGCCGACATGGCCGCCGTGGCGCCGGTGCTCCTGCCGGAGATGAAGCGGCGCGGCAACCACGAGGGCGAACTGATCTCGCTGCTCGCGGCGTCTGGCGCCATGGCCGAGACCATTCCGCCTTCGCTGGTGCTGATCACGATCGGCTCGGTCGCGGGCGTCTCGATCGCGGCACTGTTCACCGGCGGCATCCTGCCGGGTGTCGTGCTCGCCATCCTCCTGGCCGTGCTGGCCCGTCTGCGCAGTGCCGAGGTCGCCCAGGGGCAAAAGCGCGCGCCGCTGCGCGTGGTCGGCCGCACGCTGCTGGTGGCGCTGCCCGCGCTGGTGCTGCCGGTGCTGATCCGTACCGCGGTCGTCGAAGGCGTGGCCACCGCCACCGAGGTGTCGACCATCGGCATCGCCTACGCCGTGGTGGCGGGGCTGCTGATCTACCGGCGCTTCGATTGGCGGCGCCTGTACCCGATGCTGGTCGACACCGCGGCCCTGTCCGGCGCCATCCTGTTCATCATCGGCACGGCGACCGCCATGTCCTGGGCGCTGACGCAGTCGGGCTTCTCGCAAAGCCTGGCTCACTTCATGACGAGCGTGCCGGGCGGCAAGTACGGCTTCTTGCTGGTGTCCATCGCCACTTTCATCGTGCTGGGCAGCGTGCTCGAAGGCATCCCCGCGATGGTGCTGTTCGCGCCGCTGCTGTTCCCGGTCGCTCGCGCCATCGGCGTGCACGAGGTCCAGTACGCGATGGTCGTCATCCTCGCCATGGGCATCGGCCTGTTCGCGCCGCCCTTCGGCCTGGGCTACTACGCCGCCTGCACGATCGGCCGCGTCAACCCCGATATCGCCTTGCGCCGCATCTGGCCCTACCTGGGCGCGTTGCTGGTGGGCCTGCTCATCGTCGCCTTCGTGCCCTGGTTCTCCATCGGCCTGCTTCACTGAGACCGGCTCGAGTCTTCTTCACCTCCCCAAAGGACTTTCATGTCTGATCTGACAACCACTCTGCGGGAACGCGCCTATCGCATCCGCCGCTTCGCCCTGCGCATGGGCGAAGTGCAGGGCCAGGGCTACATCGGCCAGGCGCTCGGCTGGGCCGATGTGCTGGCCGTCGCCTACGGCCATGCCTTGAACTACCGCGCCGACGACCCGCAATGGGAGGGCCGCGACCGCTTCCTGCTCTCGCACGGTCACTATGCGATCGCCTTCTACGCCGCGCTGATCGAGGCCAAGATCCTCCCCGAGGACGAACTCGAGACCTATGGCAGCGACGACAGCCGGCTGCCGATGTCGGGCATGGCCGCGTACACCCCGGGCATGGAGATCTCGGGCGGTTCGCTCGGCCACGGCCTGCCGATCGCGGTCGGCATGGCGCTGGGCTTGCGCCAGCAGAGGAACCCGGCCTTCGTCTACAACTCGATGTCCGACGGCGAACTCGACGAGGGATCGACCTGGGAGGCGGCGATGTCCGCCGCGCACCATGGCCTCGCCAACCTGATCTGCCTCGTCGACATCAACAACCAGCAGGC
>JAGWTS010000090.1 GCA_028868875.1 Burkholderiales bacterium
CCGTCGACGGCCGGGAAGGGGTCGGCGACGGCGACGACGACGCGCGCGATGCCGGCCGCGATCAAGGCGTCGCAGCAGGGCGGGGTGCGGCCGTGGTGGGCACAGGGTTCGAGCGTGACCCAGGCGGTGGCGCCACGAACGTCGTGGCCGGCGGCCGCGGCGGCGCGCAGGGCGACGACCTCGGCGTGGGCCTCGCCGGCGCGCTGGGTGGCGCCGCTGCCGAGCACGCTGCCGTCGGCGCGGCCGATGACGCAGCCGACGCGGGGGTTCGGCTCGCTCAGGCCGAACGAGGTCTCGGCCAGGGCCAGGGCGCGGACGAGGCGCTCGCGATCGAGGGAGCAGGACCCTGTCATGGGGGGCGACGCGTCAGGGCTGGCCGGGGTTGGGCTGGGTCGTGCCGTCGACGTAGACCGATGATGTCGCGTCGGCAATGTTGCAGCTGTAGGGCGTGGAAACGCCGTCGCCGGCAGGAATCACGAGGAAATTCTGGTTCATCAAGGTGGTGCCGACATACAGGTAGGGGCTCGGGTGGCGCAGATTGCCGCTCAGGGACACGGGCGTGTAGTTGCAGATCCTGTAGCGGCCGGCGCTGTAGTCGCCCGGGCCGGTCGCGATCGGCAGGCCGGTGACCACCGACTGGCCCGACCAGCTGGGGTAGGAAGAGGTCGAACCCCAGACCTGGATCGGGACCGCGCAGTAATAGGCAAGGGCGCTGGTGCCCGCCGGCGGATGCTGCTGCGTGACGCAGGCGACGACGTTCGTGGTCGTCCGCTGGTCCAAGGCCTTCGTCGGGTCGAACTGGTTCACGTTCACGCCCGGCGCGTAACCGGCGGGCGGGGGACTGGTCGGATTCTCGGAATCGGCCGCCGTCGGCTGGCCCGGCGTCGCCAGGGCGAAGTTGATGTAGCCGCTCAGCAGCAGGGCGTTGGCGGGCGTGCACGCGGCGGCGCCTGTCGGGCCGGTGCAGAGGCTGACGATGACGCCGCTTAGGTTGTCGAAGATCCATTGGATCTGCGTCGCCGCCCCGGGCAAGGGCAAGGTCCAGATGCTGGTGTGGTTCCGCGGATCGATCAACTGCTGATTCACCGCATCTGGCGGAATGAGCGGATTTCGACCCTTCAGCAAGCGCAACGGACCCCCGTTCACGTCGACCATTGCGGGCAGCGACAGGGTCGCCCCCACTTCGGGCATCACGCGCGGGATGATGGAGTCGAGCACGACGCTGTTGGAGCCGTCCCCGCTGACGATGCCGCCCAGACCGGCGCGGTCGGTCCAGGAGACCTTGACGGTGACGGCCTTGAACGGCGGGTCGATCAGGTTGTTCGTGCTGCCGTCGGGCGAACTCGTAATCTGGACCGTGTAGGTGGCATTGGTCGTCGTGATCGTGGAATCGGTGAAGCTCGTGTTCGCGATGCCGTCGTAGGTTCCGGTCGCCGGGGTGGCATCGATCAGGGTGAAGCTGCGGGCATTCTCCAGCGCCTGCTCGGCGATCTGGACCGCTTCGGTGCGCTGCTTGGCGATGTCGGCATTCAGCCGCAGCGACGCCTGGATGCCGACGATGCCGAGCATGCCGAACGCCATCACCGCCATGGCGACGAGCGCCTCGATCAACGAGACGCCGCTTTCGGCAGGCCTGCGACCGAAGCGGCTCATTTGAGGCTCCAGCTTCCGGGCACGACGGCAAAGGTGCCGGCGGCCAGGCGCAACCAGGTGAGCAGGCCGAGGTCGTAGACGATCGTCGGCGTCCCGCTGCCGGTGACGTCGCCTTCGACCACGGCGGCACCCTGGATCAGCGGGGTGCTGTTCGCGGTCAGCGTGGCCGCGTAGACCAGGCCGTAGATCCGAACCGCCGCCGAGGTCGTGATGTTGCCGGTGGCGATGATCACGACCGGGCCGGTCGGCGAGCCGATGGTCACCGCCGACGCCAGGTCGGCGTTGCCGCTCAGCCACAAGGCCCGGCCCGGATTGGCCGCCGCCGTGCTCGACAGGGTGGCCGCATCGCATTGGGCGGGGCATTGGAGGAAGACGGTCGACGGCAGCCACTGGTAGGTGTTGCGCGAGGTGCCGAAGACCGAGGTGAACAGCATGTCCGCGGTCGGCGGCAGCGAAGTGTCGCTTTGCACGACGCCGCTGTTCGGCGGGGGCAGCGGGGTTCCGGGCGGCAGGCCGACCCATGTCGGATTCGTCGAGCTTGCCCCTGCGGAGTCGATGGCCACCAGATTGCTGAGGCTCGAGACCCTCATATTCGTGACCGAGACCGCCCCCCCCGAGGTCAGCGCGGCAGGCGGGGGCGCCGAAATCGCGCCTTTGAGCGCGACCGTGGCCTGCACCTGGGCCACGGCCTGGCCGGACTTCCAGGTGCTTTGCAGCAGGCAGTTGTAATCCGCCGTGGTGCAAGCCGTCGACGTGAGCAGCATCGAGCCATTGGGATTGGGCGAGCCGAACTGCACCGCAAACGAGCCCTGGACTGCGTTGGCAGCGACGGCCGGCACCGACGGAGTTGCCGCGGCGCCGACCGGGCAACTGCAGGTCCAGGCGCCATCACCCGTGCGAACGCAAGTCAGGCCGTTTCCGAATGCGCTGATCCAGGGCGTCGGCGCAACCGGCGTCGCCGACTTGGGATCGAGCACGAGATAGCTGGTGCGAAACGGCGTGCCGGTGGCGTTGGGCACGCAGGCGGTGTCGACGGCCTGGGCGGTGTTGAGCATGCCGACGGCCCAGCCGATCCCCGCCTCCGCGGCTTCCAGCGCGACGCTGGAGCGGGAGTAGTTGGCCGAGGTCTGCTGCTCGAAGATCATGCTCCGGCTCGTGTACGCAGCCACCAGCGAGATGACGACGAAGAGCAGCAGGACCACGATCAGCGCGCCCGCGCCGCGTTGGCTGCGCCGGCAGGGCGTTTCGCGTCGGGCAGATCGAATCATGGCCTCAGGTCGGGCACAACGGACCGGGAGGGAGGGGTGGGGGGGGGTTGTTGTTCGTGATCTTGTCGTTGCGCAACCGGACATTGGTGACGACTTCGCGAACCACCTTTGCGTCCGCCTTGGCGTGCCCGGTGATCGCCACCCGGTATTCGTTGATCTCGAAGCTGGGCCAGCAGGCCGTGCCGCCGGCGGCGCAGGGCGCGCCGCATTTCAGCTGGATGCTGGCCGGCAGCGTGCCGCCAGGGCCCGTCTTGGCCACGCTGAACGAGGTGACGACCAGCGAGTAAGGATCGGTGATGTCTTGCCACGCGCCTCCGAGGAGAGCCTGAAGCGCGCCGGTCGCCGTGTTCAGGCGGAACTGCACGCTTTTGGTGGTCGGGTTCGAGACGTAATTGATTCCCGCGGCGGGATCAGCGTTGGTGCCGAAAAACGCTACGCTCGAACTGCTCGTGGTGATTGCCGAATAGGGATTCGCGGGCATGACCGCGGCCGGACCCAATGCGGGGGTCCAGATCGAGGTCGCGGCTGCGGGCCAGGAGCCTGACTGGCGCAGCGCGCGGGCGACGAGGTCCGCTGCGGCACGCAGGTCCTGCTGGACCTGCATCTCGCGCGTGAGCTGGCTCGTGTCGGTCAGCTGCGTGGTGGTCACCATGGCCGCCCCGGCCACGATGATCAAGCCGACGGCAACGCCCACCATCAGTTCCACCAAGGACAGGCCGCCTTGGCCGGCCCCGCAAGAACGGGCGCGGCGATTCAACATATGGGCGTTCCGCTGACCGAATTGTCAGGGGAGCAGACGCTGGGGCGGCCCGTCAATGGCACGGTGGTCTGCAATGTGCCCGCCCGGCCGCTGATGTGCGAGGTGGTGAAAACAAATGGAGTCAACGAATTGAGCATGCCGTTGTCGGCAAACTTGAGCGGCGGCACATTGCTGGCGGCCGGCAGGATCTGGACATCGGTGCTGGTCGGGATCTGGACGCTGTGCAATTCCTTGGCGCCCGTGCAGACGCTTCCAGGCGGCCTCGTGCAGTCGCAATTGATGAAGATGCTCGGGTAGTAATAAGCGACATAACAGCTCATTGCAGCCGTTTTCTGGAATTGAACAAATACGTTCTGTGTCGAATTGTTCTGCGCCACGGCGAGACTTCGCGCCGCCTGAATGTCGGTCACGAACTGCGCATTGATGTTCTTGAGGCGTTCGGTCGCGATCAACTGCTGCATCGACGGCGCGGCGATGCTCAACAACACCGCAGCCACGGCGATCACGACGAGCAGTTCGATCAGCGTGAAGCCGCTCGACGGGCGCTTGAATCGGCGCGTCATCATCGCTTCCAGCATTTGTTGGGGTCGGTCAGCGCGGTTCCCAGAGCCGGGACGGTGCAGCTTGCAGCCGCGCAACCGCCATAGCTGATGCTGCCCTTGACCATCGCGATCAGCATCTTGCTGCAATTCGTGTCGTTGGCTTGCGAGGTTCCGGCAACCGCCGTCGCCGTCATGATGTAGCCGGAATCGTCGGAGGCGACGATGCTCAAGGTGTAGTAGCCCCCGGGCCCCGTCGTCGTGCTCGGCACCAGGGTCGTCTCCGATCCACTGGGAACGTAGAGGGGATTGTTCGCCCGCCAGCGCTCCTGGCCTTGCTGCATCTGGTTGAGCGCGCTCACGGCCTCGGTGCGCCGGCCCTCCGCGATCGACTTCAGGTAGGACGGATAGGCGATTGCACCCACGATGGCCACGATGGCAATCGCGATCATCAACTCGATCAGAGAAAATCCTGCACGACGACTGGCTCGCGCGGCCTTGCAATGGGTTGTAGGCATGCGCGAACCATTATCACACCCCACCCGGGCGCAAGCGTCGCGCGCGTGTTGCCATTTGTCGCCGCCGGACCGCCGTTCGTCTCGGGGCCGCGGACGCGCAGGCTCAGCAGTTCGGCTGGCCCGGCAGCGCGCCGGCCGCGACGCAGCTGCGCATCCTGCCCAGGATGTTCACGACCAGATGCAGCCTGGCGCCCTGGCGGCCCTGGACCCGGATCGTCCCGGTCGGCGTCACCGTGCCGTGGCCGGGATGGATCAGCATCGATGGGGAATTCGAATGGAGGCTGATCGGCCCGTCCGCCGCAAATCGACCGGTCCGAAGCGCCCGCGCCCCGGCCTTGCAGATCGCCTCGCCTTGCGGGCCGCAGTCGCAATCCTTGGCGCCGCCCGTGTGAACGACATAACAATTGGAAGTCGCGGCACCAACGCTGAAACGAACCGATTGTTGCGAGCTCGCCGCCTGGCTGCGTGCGAAGTGGAAGTCGCTGCGCAACTGGGCCGCGGCGCCTTCGACGTGATGGCGCTCGACCGCCCTCTCGTAGGCCGGCAGCGCGGCGCCGACCCCCATGCAGGCGATGGCCAGGACGACGCACGATTCGACCAGCGTGATGCCGAGTTGGCGGTGTTGCGCTTGGGTGGGCATGGCCGGCTCCCGGGGGCGTTGCAATGTCACCGACTGTACGAATCGCCGGCGCTTCGAGCGCCCCCCGTCGGAGGGGCTTCGCGCGGGAATTTCGGGGGCCCTCTTCCGAGGGAAGCGACTTCAGATGTCGCGGATCAGTTGCCTGAACTCGTCGACATCCTCGAAGCTGCGATAGACCGAGGCGAAGCGCACGTAGGCCACCTTGTCCATGCGCTTCAACTCGCGCATCACCAATTCGCCGATGCGCGTGCTCGGCAGTTCGCGCAGGCCGCTGGCGAGCAGCTTGTCCTGGATCCGCTCGATCGCCGCATCGACCTGCTCGACGCTCACCGGACGCTTGCGCAGCGCCACCTGCATCGAGGCCCGCACCTTTTCGGGGTCGAAGTCGACGCGGGCGCCGTCCTTCTTGACTACGGCGGGCAAGGCGATCTCGACACGTTCGTAGGTCGTGAAGCGCTTCTCGCAGTGCAGACAACGGCGGCGGCGCCGGATGACACCGCCTTCGTCGGACTCGCGGGTTTCGACGACCTGGGTCTCGCCGTGGCCGCAGTACGGGCAGCGCATGCGGCCGGCCCGGCGTCAGCGATAGACCGGGAAGTCGCGCGTCAGCGCGGCCACCTTCGCCCGCACCTCGGCGATGCGGGCCTCGTCGCGCGGCCGGTCGAGCACGTCGGCGATGAGGTGCGCGGTCTGGCGCGTCTGGGCTTCGCCGAAGCCGCGCGTCGTCAGCGCCGGGGTGCCCAGGCGGATGCCGCTCGTCACCATCGGCTTCTGCGGGTCGTTCGGAATGCCGTTCTTGTTGCAGGTCATGTGGGCCTGGCCCAGGATGGCCTCGGCTTCCTTGCCCGTCAGCCCCTTGGGCCGCAGATCCACCAGCATCACGTGGCTCTCCGTGCCGCCGCTGACGATGCGCAGGCCGCGTTCGATGAGGGTGGCGGCCAGCACCTTCGCGTTCGCGGCCACCTGCTGCTGGTAGGTCTTGAATTCGGAAGTCAGTGCTTCCTTGAATGCCACCGCCTTGCCGGCGATCACGTGCATCAGCGGGCCGCCCTGGATGCCGGGGAAGATCGCGCTGTTGATCTTCTTCGCGATCGCCTCGTCGTTCATCACGATCAGGCCGCCGCGCGGTCCGCGCAGGCTCTTGTGCGTGGTCGAGGTGACGACGTCGGCATGCGGCACCGGGTTCGGGTAGACGCCGGCCGCAATCAGCCCGGCGTAATGCGCCATGTCGACCATGAAGATCGCTCCGACGGCCTTGGCGACGCGGGAGAAGCGCTCGAAGTCGATGCGCAGGCTGTAGGCCGAGGCGCCGGCGATGATGAGCTTCGGACGCGCCTCGTGCGCCAGGCGCTCCATCGCGTCGTAGTCGATGACTTCGTCCGCGTCCAGGCCGTAGCTCACCACCTTGAACCACTTGCCGCTCATGTTGAGTGCCATGCCGTGCGTCAGGTGGCCGCCTTCGGCCAGGCTCATGCCCATCACCGTGTCGCCCGGTTGGAGCAGGCCGAAGAACACCGCCTGATTGGCCTGTGAACCCGAATTCGCCTGGACATTGGCGTACTGGGCGCCGAACAGGGCGCGGGCGCGGTCGATGGCGAGCTGCTCGACCACGTCGACGTTCTCGCAACCGCCGTAGTAGCGCTTGCCGGGGTAGCCCTCGGCATACTTGTTGGTGAGCTGCGAGCCTTGTGCCGCCATCACCGCCGGGCTGGTGTAGTTCTCCGAGGCGATGAGCTCGATATGCTCTTCCTGGCGCCGGTTCTCGGCCAGGATCGCGGCGTTGATCTCGGGATCGACAGCGGCGAGCGTGGATTGGGTGCGATCGAACATGGCAGTCCTCTTCTGGGGTTGAAGCGCCATCGGAAACTCCACCGAGGGTGGGTTCGAGGGCTGCCCAGGCGAACGGCTGAATGCCGGCGCCTGCGGCGCCGGTCTGCGCTTCCCGGTGGTCTTCCACCTCGAGGCCGGGCGGCCTCTATCGCCAGTCGCGCAGGGCCGCCAGTGTAGCGGCGCTGCCGTCTCAGTGCAGCATCGCGACTTCGGTCGGCTGCGCCGGGGTGGCTTCGGCCTGCGGCGCGACGGGGGCGGGAGCGTTCTCGCGCACGCTGCTGTTCGAGGCATTGATCGGAACGCCCTTGCCGTCGGCCACCCGGCGCATGAGGCTTTGTTCGGCGAGCACGCGGCTCACATAGCCGCCATCGTTATCGCTCAGCGCGGCACCGACGTAATTGCGCAGCCCGCCCTGAAGGGTACCGCCGCCGCGCCGGATGCATTCCTCGAGCACGAGCACGCCGACGCGCAGGTTGCTGATCGGGTCGAAGGCCGCGTGGGTGCCGCCGAACGCGGTGTACTTGTCGTCGTGCACGCTCGTCATCACCTGCATCAGCCCTTGGGCACCGACCGGACTCTGGGCGAAGGGATTGAAGCTCGACTCGACCGCCATCACGGCCAGGATCAGCGTCGGGTCGAGGCCGGCGCGCCGACCCATCGCCCACGCTTCCTGCACCAAGGCCGCAATCGGCTCCGGCGCGACCCGGTAACGGCGTGAGATCCACTTCGCCACGTTGGCCTGCTGGCGCGTCAGGCTGTCGGGTTCGGCCGCGGTCGCGCGGGCGCTTCCATCCGGCTGCGCCACCTGGGCCAGTTGCGCCTGGTCGGCGTCGACGGCGGGAGCCTGGGCATCGTGGCGGATCTGCAACCACTGGAAGGCTGCCGTCTCGACCTGGTCACGCAAATCGGCGTGGCCGGCGGCGTACACGCCCGCCACGACCACGGCCAGACCCACCAGCGCCATCGTGTTGTGGGCCAGTTGGAGTGACCCCTGGGCTACGTCGCGCACGAAAATCGCAAGCGACCTCCTGGTGGCTTGCTGCGCCCGGCGCAGCAGGTCTATGGGATTCATCGCATTCCTCTTCGAGCTTCGCCGCCTGCCCGCCCAGCCGGCGTGCGGCTTGCGGGGTGGCGGTGATAATGCCCCGCACACTCGGGGCGGCTCCCTTGTTCTCGGGAAGCTCCTTCGTGGCAGGCCTGGTCGGCTACCTGGGGCGACCTTCGGGTCGCGAAGTCCGGGTAAACCCTTGATCTACGAATCAGCGGCGATTCTAGAAACGCCTTCATACGCGGTCAAGACTAAGAGGCTTAATCTTAATTTCTTTTTGGCATGAAGTACAAAGACCTCAGGGACTTCATCGGGCAGCTCGACCATGCCAAAGAGCTGAAAAGGGTCGACGATCCGGTCTCTCCTGCGCTCGAAATGACGGCAATTGGCGACAAGCTGCTGCGCGCGGGCGGGCCGGCCGTGCTCTTCACGGCCCCTGTCGGTTACAAAATTCCGTGCTTGATCAACCTCTTTGGCACGCCGAGACGGGTCGCGTTGGGCATGGGGGCCGAGTCGGCTTCCGAGTTGCGCGAAGTCGGGCGGCTGCTTGCCGCGCTCAAGGAACCCGATCCGCCGCAGGGTTTGAAGGACGCGGGGCGCTTGTTACAAATGGCCAAGGCCTTGTGGGACATGAAGCCCGCGCTCGTGCGCCGCGCGCCGTGCCAGGCGCAGATCTTCGAAGGCGATGAGGTCGACCTGGGCGATCTCCCGGTGCAGACCTGCTGGCCTGGCGACGCCGGGCCGCTGATCACCTGGGGCCTGGTCGTGACCCGCGGGCCGCAGAACGTCGCGGCACCGCGCAAGCGCCAGAACCTCGGCATCTACCGCCAGCAGGTGATCGGGCGGCGCGAGGTCATCATGCGCTGGCTCGCCCACCGCGGCGGTGCGCTCGATTTCAGGGAGTTTGCCCGGCACAACCCGGGTCAGCCGTTCCCGGTGGCCGTCGCCCTCGGGGCCGACCCGGCCACCATCCTGGGCGCGGTGACGCCGGTGCCCGACACCCTGTCCGAATATCAGTTCGCCGGCCTGCTTCGCGGCGGCCGCACCGAGGTTGCCGATACGGGTGTGGGCGCCGGGCTGCCGCTGCAGGTGCCGGCCAGCGCCGAAATCGTCCTCGAAGGCCACATTCCAACTGCCGAGCCCGGCTTCAGCGGCCGCTCCGAGCATGGCGTCGAGCTGTGCGAGCGCGGCGGCTACCTGCACGCCCTGGAAGGCCCGTTCGGCGACCACACCGGCTACTACAACGAGCGCGACTGGTTTCCGGTGTTGCGCATCGATCGCCAGACCCGGCGCGACGACGCGATCTATCACTCGACCTATACCGGCAAGCCACCCGACGAGCCGGCGGTGCTGGGCGCGGCCCTCAACGAAGTCTTCATCCCGATCCTGCAGAAGCAGTTTCCGGAAATCGTTGATTTCCATCTTCCGCCGGAAGGTTGCAGTTACCGCCTGGCGGTCATTTCGATTCGAAAGGCCTATCCCGGCCACGCGAAACGCGTGATGTTCGGCCTGTGGAGTTTCCTGCGTCAGTTCATGTACACGAAATTCATCATCGTGACCGATGACGACATCGACATCCGCGACTGGCGGGAAGTCATATGGGCCGTCACGACGAGAATGGATCCGGTGCGCGACGTGACCCTGGCGGATCAGACACCGATCGATTATCTCGATTTCGCATCGCCGACGAGCGGCCTGGGCGGAAAGATGGGGCTGGATGCGACCAACAAGTGGCCGGGTGAAACCAGCAGGGAATGGGGTCGGCCGATCAGCATGGATCGGGCGGTCGAGGAGCGGGTTTCTGGATTGATTGCATCGATCATGTCCTGACGAAGCCGTGGCCATGAACCGATCAGGCACCCGTGGACGGCTGTCGGTTTCTCTTACAGCGCGTACAAAGCGGCCGCACAGGCGAACGATCCGAGTTCTCGATTCGATGCTATCTATTTGATTTCATTGAGAACTCATGAATACCCTTCAAATCGGCATGATTTCTGCTTGAGATCCTCGATCGGTGGTGATCCGTCTCCGGATGACTGCCCAGAATGTCACTGTTTGGGATCTTCCAGGAGATGTTTGATGAGAATAGCTCGCATGTTGGCGCTGGCGGCGTCCGTTTCGGGGGCCGTTACGGCCATGGCTTCGCCGCTGACGCTGACGTTTGAAGGGATCGGTAACGCGGCGATCGGCAGCTTTTACTCGTCCCAAGGTGTCAGCTTCTCGACAAACGCCTACGCCGCGACCGCAGCGACGATCGCGGGGACGACCCAGTTGAATTTTTCCGGCGAACCGTCTCCCAATACGGTCATGTATTCGTCCGACACCGGAAATATTTATGTCAATTTGGCCGGTGGGTTCACCAGCTCATTCTCCTATTACTATTCTTCCCAAATCAGAGGGCTGGGCGCTCAAGTGTTCAGCGGTCAGAATGGAACTGGCACCCAACTCAGCGGGCTGTCGGGGTTGGGTAGCAATGCAACCGGTTCGAGTTGCTCGGGTGCGGTTTTCTGCAACTTCACCCAGGAAACGCTGAATTTCGCGGGTACGGCGCAGTCCGTCGTCTTCCTCAACGCATCGGCAAGCACTGGAACGGTGCTCTTCGACAACCTCAGCTTCGGCAATGTCGGCGGAGGATCTGTCAACCCGGTCCCCGAACCCGGATCGCTCGCGCTCGTCGGCTTGGCGCTGGCCGGCATCGGCCTGCAGCGCCGCCGCCGCTCAAATGCCTGAGTGACGAGCGAATATTTGTTGGCGTTGCCGCTGGGGGCCGGTTAGACTGGCCCCGCCTGCTCGCAGGCAACCCCCGATGGCGCAGTCACTGCGCATCAGGAGCCCCGGACCTCAATCCTCTGGAGCTCCGTCGGCGGCCCAGCCGCCCGCCCCTCCAACCGTCAAAGTTCGGAGGGGTTTCGCTTTTGGGCGAGTCCGAACTGCGCGGCCAGCAGGGCGTAGGAGCGGCGCCGCACCGCGGGGTCGTGGGCCCAGGTGTTGACGACGAGCTCGTCGAGTTCCAGCGCCCGGGCGAGTTCGGCCAGCCTTTCGGCCACGCGCTGCGCCTCGCCGACGAAGGCGCGCCTGCGTGAAGCGTCCACCTGCAGCTGTTCCTCGGGGCTGAATCCTTGTTCGGTGATCCTGGCCGGATCCTGCAAGGGGCCCAGGCGACCGCGCTGGCGGTCGAGGCGCCAGCGTTCGCGGCCCAGGGCATGGAATCGGGCTTCCTCGTCGCTGTCGGCGGCAAGCGCCCAGACGCAGATCGTCGCCTGCGGTCGCGGATGGCGTTCACTCGGGCGGTAGAGGCTGCGGTAGAGCCCCAGCGCCTGCTCGACGCCTTGTCCATCCATGAAGAAATAGGCGAAGGCGTAGGGCAGGCCGAGCTGGGCCGCGAGCCTGGCGCCGTAGTCGGAACTGCCCAGAATCCAGATCTCGGGGCCTGCGGCTCCGGCCGGCGGGCGCGGGTGCGCCGTGATGCCGTGCTCGCGCCGGCCCTGGGTCCAGGCCTGGAGGTCGAGCACCTGCTGCGGAAAGTCCTCCGCACCGTGGGCCGCGTTCGGGTTAAGCGCCATCGCGGTGCGCATGTCGCCGCCCGGGGCCCTGCCGACGCCGAGGTCGATGCGCTCCGGCGCGAGCGCGTCCAGCACGCGGAACTGCTCGGCCACCTTGAGCGCGGAATAGTGCGGCAGCATGACGCCCGCGCTGCCGACGCGGATGCGCGTCGTGCGTGCGGCGATGGCGGCCATCAACACCTCGGGGGCGCTGCCGACGATGGTGGGCAGCGCGTGGTGCTCGCTCACCCAGAATCGGTGGTAGCCGAGGGCTTCGCAGTCGACCGCCAGGTCGAGCGTGTCGCGCAAGGCGTGGCCTTCGTCGCGGCCGGAGCAGGCGACGGATTGATCCAGGACTGAAAGTCTCATGTGCGTCTCTCGATGAAGTCGGCCGCTCGCTCGGCGATCATGACCGTCGGCGCGGTGGTGTTGCCCGAAACGATGTTCGGCATCACCGACGCATCGACGACGCGCAAGGCCTCCATGCCGTGCACGCGCAGCCGGGCGTCGACGACGGCGTCGGCGCCCGGGCCCATGCGGCAGCTGCCCACCGGGTGGTAGATGGTGTCGGCGTGGCCGCGGATGTAGGCCTCGATCGAAGCGTCGTCGGTCGCCGCGGCTGAAGCCGCGCGTTCGCGCCCGCCGATGGTGGCCAGCGCCGGCTGGGCCAGGATCTTGCGCACCAGCGCGAAGCCGCGCTTCAGGCGCTCCAGGTCTTCGCGTTCGGCCAGGAAGCCGGGGTCGATGGCGGGGGCGGCCAAGGGGTCGGGGCCGGCCAGCGTCACGCGGCCCCGGCTCGCCGGCTGCAGCACGCAGACATGGCACGAGTAGCCGTGGCCGAACAGGGTCGTGCGCCCGTGGTCGACGAGCTTGCCGATGACGAAATGCAGTTGCAGGTCAGGCCGCGGCTCCTCGGGCCGGCTGCGGACAAAGGCGCCGGCTTCGGCGAAGTTGGTCGTGAGGATGCCGCTGCGCCGCCGCCGCCAGTCGAGCACGCCCTGTAGCGCATGCCAGGCGCCAAGCGGCGAGATCCCGAAAAGATCCCGCGCCCGCGGCGCCTCCACGACCAGGGTCAGGTCCGGATGGTCGTGCAGATGGCGGCCGACCGCGGGCAGGTCGTGGACGACGCCGATCCCCTGGGCTTGCAGCTCGGCCCCCGGCCCGATGCCGGAAAGCAGCAGCAACTGGGGCGACTGCAAAGCGCCGGCGCAGACCAGCACTTCGCGCCGCGCGTGCAACTCGCGCCGCGTGCCGCCTTCGACGAGCTCGACTCCCGTCGCGCGCCGTCCCTCGAGCAGCAACCGGGTCGTCCGGGCGCCGGTCAACACGGTCAGGTTGGGACGCCCCAGGTGCGGCGTCAGGTAGGCCTTGGCCGCGCTGCAGCGTTCGCCGCCGCGCTGCATCACCTGGTACATCCCGGCGCCTTCCTGGTGCTCGCCGTTGAAGTCGGGGTTGCCGGCGATGCCGGCCTGGCGCGCGGCCTCGACGAAGATCGGCCCGAAGCGGTTCGGGCAGGGCAGGTCGGTGACGGCGAGCGGGCCGCCGCGGCCATGCCAGGCATCGGCGCCGCGGCTGTTGTCCTCGGCCTTCAGGAAATAGGGCAGGACATCGTCCCAACCCCAGCCCGTGTTGCCGGCGGCGGCCCAGCGCTCGTAGTCGTCGCGCTGGCCGCGGATGTAGATCATGGCGTTGACCGAGGTCGATCCGCCCAGTACCTTGCCGCGCGGCTGGTAGCCGCGGCGTCCGCCGAGCCCCGATTGCGGAACGGTCTCGAACGCCCAGTTGGCCTGGCGCACCTGGGCCATCAGCGCGAAGCCGGCCGGGCACTGGATCAGCGCGCTGCGGTCCGGCCCGCCCGCCTCGACGAGGCAGACCGTGACGGCCGGGTTCGCGCTGAGCCGCCCGGCCAGCACGCAGCCGGCTGCTCCCGCGCCGACGATGACATAGTCGAACATCCCGATGGCCATTTCCCCGGCGCTGCGTCCGCGCCGGGAACGGCGCGGACGGGTCGCTTGCGGCCGATGATAGCGAGGGCGATTCGGCGCGGTGCCCTGTGCGGCGCTCGTGGTCGAGCGCCGACGGCGGTTGCCCGCCCAAGCGCGGCTTCGAGCGCTTCCTCGGTCTCGCAGCCCGTTCCGGATTCAGGACAGGATCTCTCGCGCGCAAGGCCGGTGCTGCGGCGGCGGCCCGCTTCAGCCGCGGTGGATCGGGTCGATCCAGGGCACGTTCTCGGGTCGCTCGACAGGCTCGATCTCGAGGTTCACGGCCACGGCCTCGCCGTCGCTGCGCACGAGCACGCATTCCAGCGTTTCCGTCGGGCTGGCGTTGATCTCCTGATGCGGCACGTACGGCGGCACGTAGATGAAGTCGCCCGGCCCGGCTTCGGCCGTGAATTCGAGCCGCTCGCCCCAGCGCATGCGTGCCCGGCCCTTGACGACGTAGATCACGCTCTCGAGCGGGCCGTGGTGATGGGCGCCGGTCTTGGCGTTGGCGTGGATGTGGACCGTGCCGGCCCAGAGCTTTTGCGCGCCGACACGGGCGAAATTGATGGCCGCCTTGCGGTCCATGCCCGGGGTCTGGGCGGTGCTGGGGTCGAGCTGGTCGCCGGCGACGACGCGCACGCCATCGTGTTTCCAGCGCGGGTTCGAAGCGGGGGCCGGATCGGTCGTGTCCATGACTGGCTGATGCGGGATGCGAGCGGCCTATTGTGTGCCCGATCCCCCTGCGCCGCATAATGCGCGCCCGCCGCCGCGGGCCTGGCACCCGGGCGCGGGCGGCGTCCGGAGACAGACCGCTTGTTCCGCCGATTCGAAAGCCTGGTGCATCCCTATCCGGATGTGCTGCCGCCGCCGCCGCCGCCGCCGCGGCAGTTCTTCGCGTTCCTGTGGCGCTGCACCGAGGGCGTGCGCCCCTTCCTGCTCGCATTGACCCTGCTCACCGCGGCGATCGGCGCCTTCGAGGCCCTGCTGTTCGCGATGCTGGCGCACGTGGTGGACGTGCTCGCGCGGGTCGAGCCGGCGCGGCTGTGGCAGCAATACGGGAACCAGATGCTGCTGCTCGCCGGCGTGCTCGTCGCCAGCATCGGGCTGGTCTGGGCCCAGGCCTTGATCAAGTACCAGGCGGTGTTCGGCAACTTTCCGATGCGCCTGCGCTGGAACTTCCACCGCCTCATGCTCGAGCAGAGCATGAGCTTCTTCCAGGACGAATTCGCCGGCCGCATCGCGACCAAGGTGATGCAGACCGCGCTCGCCGTGCGCGACACCTGGCTCGTCTGCGCCGACATCCTGGTCTACGTGCTGATCTATTTCGCCACCATCGTCGCCGTCGTCGGCCGCATGGACGCCTGGCTGATGCTGCCGTTCGCAGGCTGGTTGCTGCTCTACGGAGTGGCGCTGTGGTATTTCGTGCCCCGGCTGGGGCGGGTGGCGCGGGCCCAGGCCGACGCGCGCTCGCTGATGACCGGGCGCGTGACCGATGCCTACACCAACATCGCCACGGTCAAGCTGTTCTCGCATTCGCACCGCGAAGCCCATTTCGCGCGTGCCGCGATGCAGGAATTCATGGTCACGGCCTACGGCCAGATGCGCCTCGTCACCGGCTTCGAGGTCGCGAACCAGGCGCTCAGCGTCGCGCTCGTCATCGCCACGGTGGGCGCGACGCTGGCGCTGTGGATGGGCGGCCAGATCGGGGTCGGTGCGGTCGCCGCGGCGAGCGCGATGGCGCTGCGCCTGAACGGCATCTCGCACTGGGTGATGTGGGAGATGTCGTCGCTGTTCGAGCACATCGGCACGGTGCAGGACGGCATGCGCACGCTCTCGCGCCCGCGCAGCGTGCTCGACCGCCCCGGCGCCCGGCCGCTGGAAGTCTCACGCGGTGAACTGCGCTTCGAGCACCTGGGCTTCTCGTACAACGGCAGCCGGCGCGTCGTCGACGATTTCTCGCTGGTCGTGCGCGCGGGCGAGAAGATCGGCCTCGTTGGGCGCTCGGGCGCGGGCAAGAGCACGATCGTGAACCTGCTGCTGCGCCTGTACGACATCGAGGCGGGGCGCATCCTGATCGACGGCCAGGACATCGCCCAGGTCACGCAGGAGAGCCTGCGCCGCGCCGTCGGCATGGTGACGCAGGACACTTCGCTGCTGCACCGTTCGGTGCGCGACAACATCTGCTACGGCCGCCCCGACGCCGGCGAGGCCGAGATGCTGCGCGCGGCCGAGCGCGCCGAAGCGCACGAATTCATCGTCGGCTTGAGCGATGCGAAGGGCCGGACCGGCTACGACGCGCATGTCGGCGAGCGCGGGGTCAAGCTCTCGGGTGGCCAGCGCCAGCGCATCGCGATCGCGCGCGTGATGCTCAAGGACGCGCCGATCCTGCTCCT
>JAGWTS010000477.1 GCA_028868875.1 Burkholderiales bacterium
CCCGCGCTGCTGCCGCTGCCGAACATGCGCCTGCCGCCCGGCTTCAAGGCCGAGATCTGGGCCAGCGGGATTGCCGATGCGCGCAGCCTGCGCCTGGGCGACAAAGGCACGGTCTTCGTCGGCACCGCACTCAGCCCCGGCGCCGTCTACGCGGTCGTCGACAAGGGCGACCACCGCGAGATCCACACCGTCGTCTCGGGGCTCGACGTGCCCAACGGCATCGAGTTCCTTGGCGGCGCGCTCTACGTCGCAACCAGCGAGGCGGTGCTGCGCTACGACTCGATCGAATCGCGCCTCGACGATCCGCCCCCGCCGGTGGTGCTGGGCGGCCTGCCGCCGGCCGATGCCCATCGCGCCCGCTATCTGCGTTTCGGGCCCGACGGCAAGCTCTACATCTCGATCGGCGCGCCTTGCAACGTCTGCGAGCCCGGGGCCGAGTACGCGAAGATCATCCGCATGAACCGCGACGGCAGCGGTGTCGAGACCGTTGCCCGCGGCGTGCGCAACTCGATGGGAATGGATTTCGACCCCATCACCGGCGATCTCTGGTTCACCGACAACGGCCGCGACTGGCTCTCCGAGAACCTGCCCAACGACACCCTGTCCCACGTCGCCAGGCGCGGCCAGGACTTCGGCTTTCCGTATTGCGACCAGGGCGACCTGCCCGACCCGATCTACGGCTGGGGCCGCGATTGCAGCCAGTTTGCCCAGCCGGCGCAATTGCTGGGCCCGCATGCGGCGCCGCTCGGCCTGCGCTTCTACAACGGCGCGATGTTCCCGGCGCGCTACAAGGGCGCGATGTTCATCGCCCGCCACGGCCCCTGGAACCGCACGCGCAAGTTCGGCGCCGACATCGTCGCGGTCTGGCCCGACGCGGCCGGCGGCGTCGCGAAGATGGAGCCTTTCATGAGCGGCTGGGTCGAGAACAATCAGTACCTCGGGCGCCCGGTCGACCTGCTCGTGCTCGGCGACGGCTCGCTGCTCGTCAGCGACGACTACAACGGCGCGATCTACCGCATCAGCTACGCCGGCGCCTGAGAAGCACCGCCCCCGATCCACCCACCACAAGGAGACCCCCCATGCAGATTCGTCCGCTCCTGGCCGCGGCCCTGGCCTGCGCATTCGCCGCCGCAGCGCCGGCCCAGACCGTGAACCTCAAGCTTTCGAGCTGGGTGCCGGCGCAGCACCCGCTCAACCCCTCGCTCCAAGCCTGGGCCGACGACCTGAAGAAGGAGTCCGGCGGCACGCTCACCTCGACCCTGTTCCCGGGCGAGCAGCTCGGCAAGGCCTTCGACCACTACGACATGGCGCGCGACGGCATCGCCGATTTCGCCTACGTCAACCCGGGCTACCAGCCGGGGCGCTTCCCGATCTTCGCCGCCGCCTCGCTGCCCTTCGAGGTCGCGAACGGCAAGGGCGGCACGGCGGCGGTCGACGCCTGGTACCGCCAATACGCGCCCAAGGAGATGAAGGACGTGCATTTCTGCTTCGCCTTCGTCCACGACCCCGGCACGCTGCACTCGCGCAAGAAGGTCCAGCTGCCCGCCGACATGGCGGGCATGAAGGTGCGGCCGGCGACGAGCACGATCGGCCAGATGGTGACGCTGCTGGGCGGCACCAACGTGCAGTCCTCGGCGCCCGAGGCGCGCGACATGCTCGAGCGCGGCGTCGCCGACGCCATCACCTTCCCGTACGGCTCGCTGCGCCTGTTCGGCATCGACAAGGTCGTCAAGTACCACCTCGACACACCGCTGTACGTCACGCCTTTCGTCTGGGTGATGAACAAGGACAAGTACGAGTCGCTCAACCCGGCGCAGAAGAAGGCCGTCGACGACCATTGCACGACCGAATGGGCCGAGAAGGTGGCCTCGCCCTGGGCCGACTTCGAGTCCGACGGCCGCGCCAAGGTGGCGGCGACCCCGGGCCACGAGATGGTCAAGCTGAACGCCGAGCAGCTCGAGGCCTGGCGCAAGGCCGTGGCGCCGGTCACGGCCGAATGGGCAGCCGGTGCCAGGAAGGCCGGTGCCGACCCCAAGCAGGTGCTCGACAGCCTGCACGAGCAGCTGACGAAGTACCGCTCTGCGTTGTAATGTGGCTCCCCCCCGAAGCGCCTTCGGCGCTCCCCCCCGGGGGGGCACCGCCAGCGGCCAGGCAGGGCCGGCTCCGCGTCGGTCGCTGCATTGCCTGAAGCGTGCGACGAGGGTCGCGACATTTCAACCGGAGACCTCGAGATGAATGCCGACAAAGGCCGGCGCAGCCCGGCCGACCGCATCATCAATGCGATCGAATGGACCGCGGCCGGCTTCGTCGGCCTCGTCGCGGCCGACATCTTCATCTCGGTCGCGCTGCGCAAGTTCTTCAACACCTCGATCCCCGACAGCTACGACTTCGGCCGCCTGCTGCTCGGGGTGCTGATCTTCTGGGGCATCGCCGCCACCAGCTACCGCGGCGGCCACATCACCGTCGATCTCGTCTGGGGCGCTGTCGGCCCGCGCACCAAGCGCTGGATCGACGTCTTCGCCACCCTGGTCCTTCTCTTCGTCGTCACGGTGCAGACCATCATGCTGTTCGACAAGGTGCGCTCCACCTATCACCAGAACGTGCTGACCTACGACCTGAACCTGCCGACCTGGCCCATGTTCGCCCTGGCCTGGGTCGGCGACGTAAGCGCCGTCGTGCTGATCGCGGTGCGCACCTGGCGCCTGATCTTCAGCCCGCAACTCCTCGAAGACGAACACGCCGAAGAGCGCGTGCAGGAATAAGAAGCCGTCCATGAGTACCGACCTGATCGCGGTGGGCGGCTTCGTCGTCCTGTTCCTGCTGATGCTGCTGCGCGTGCCCGTGGGCATGGCGATGGGGCTGGTCGGCGTCAGCGGCTATGCGCTCATCGCCGGCGCCGGGCCGGCCCTGAAGCTCATCGGCCTGACCTCGATGCGCACCGTCACCGACTACACCTTCGGCGTGATCCCGATGTTCATGCTGATGGGCGCCTTCGTCTCGGTGTCGGGCGTGAGCCGCGAGCTGTTCCGCGCCGCCAACGCGCTGATCGGCCACCTGCGCGGCGGGCTGGGCATGGCCACGGTGCTGGCCTGCGGCGGCTTCGCGGCGATCTGCGGCTCCTCGGTGGCCACCGCGGCGACCTTCTCCACCGTGGCCTACCCGGAGATGCGCCGCTACGGCTACCCGCAGTCGTTCTCGACCGGCGTGATCGCCGCCGGCGGCACGCTCGGCGCGATGCTGCCGCCGTCGACGGTGCTGGCGGTCTACGCGATCCTGACCCAGCAGGACATCGGCAAGCTGTTCATGGCCGGCATCCTGCCCGGCCTCCTGGCGATG
>JAGWTS010000478.1 GCA_028868875.1 Burkholderiales bacterium
GGGCAGCAGCACGTCGGCGAAATGGTTGCTCTCGTCGCGCGTGTAGGCGAAGGCGACGACGAAGGGAAAGCGCGCCATCTTCTGGCCCAGGGCCTGCGTGTCCCAGAACGAGATCGCCGGGTTGGTGCGGTAGAAGAACCAGACGTCGGGCACGGTCACGCGCGGCAGCCCCTTGGGCGTGTCGTCGAGAAACAGCCACGAGAAATGGGTCGGCCCCAGGGCCTGGCTCCAGGGGCCGTCGGCCGCCAGCGGCACCATCGTGCGGTAGGCGTTGCGGATGTTCGGCTGGGCCGACCAGTGCGCCTTGTCGGTCGGGTTCAGCGGGTAGTGCATGAAGCCGTCGGGCCCGGGCTTGACGCTCAACAGGCGCTCGGACATCGGCCGCGTCAGGCGCACCGTGGTGCCCAGCGTGCCGCCCGGCACTTCGAGGCCGCCCACCAGCGTGGCCAGCAGGGTGCGCGCCCAGCAGCATTCGAAGCCGCCCCAGCCGTTGTTGACGGTCTTGCCCAGCGTCACCGCGACCGGGCGGAACGGCAGCGTGCGGCCGTCGATCTCGATCGTCTGGCCGACGCAGGCCTGGTCGACGAACTCGTGGGCGATGCGGCGCATCGTCGCGGCCGCCACGTCGCAGACCGGCTCGGCCCATTCGGGCGAGTAGGGCCGCATGTGTTCGACGAGGCGGCCGAAGCCGGTCGTGCCTTCGAGCAGGCCTTGCGCCAGCACCTCGCCGTCGGGGCCGATCTCGACGGCATCGGCCGTGTAGCGGCCTTCCAGCGCCTCGACCAGCCCGGGGCGGTCGTGCGCGCGCGCACTGGCGCTGGCCAGGTCCCAGACCAGCGGCTTGCGGCCCGCCGGGTCGCGCAGGTAGTAGCCGTTCGGCCCCACGAGGTAGGGGCTGGCGGTGCGGCCGGTGAGGAAGGGCAGGTCCAGGCGCTCGCGCGGCAGCTCGTGCAGCATGACGTGGATGAGCGCGAACAGGAAGGCGGCATCGGTCTTGGGCTTGATCGGCACCCATTGCGCCGAGCAGGCGCCGGTGACCGAGAGATGCGGTTCGACCTGCACCCGCTTCATGCCGCGCACGCGCGCATCGGCGTGGCGCCAGACGCCGGTCACGCCGCCCGAGGCCTCGATGTTCGAGCCGCAGGAGATCAGGTAATTGCACAGCGGCGTGTCGGGCGTGACGATGAAGGCGCGGTGCCAGAACTCGCCGTACAAATGCTCGGAGTGGTAGCACTTGACGCCCTGGCCCGAGCCGAAGCCCATGTCCACCGGCCCCCAGGCCGAGAGAAAGGCCGGGAAGGTGCCCATGTACGACTGCGGCGTGCCGCCGCCGCCGAAGCTCGCGGCGACGCGCGGATAGCCCTGCTCGTTGGTCAGCCCCTCGGCCCGCACGGCTTCGAGCCGGGCCGCGATGAGCCCCATCGCCTCGTCCCAGGAGATGGGCACGAAGCCCGGGTCTTCGTCGCGCCCCTTCCTGGGGTTCGTGCGCTTCATCGGCGCGAGCACCCGGTTCGGGTGGTAGGCCTTCTGCACGAGGCCGTAGGCCTTGACGCAGACCCGGCCGCCGCCAGGATGGACCGAAGCGGCGCAGAAGTTGGGCTCGACCTCGGTGGCGACCCCGTTCTCGACCTTCACCGTGAGCAGGTCGGGGCCCGCCACGCACTGGTAGCAGTAGGTGGGGATGCGCTCGCCGCGGGCGGCGGCCGGGTTCATCCCAGCCCCGCCTTGCGTGCCTTCGCGGCCAGCCTTTCCTCGGTCTTGCGCACGTCGACGACGAAGCGCTGGTGGCGGCAGCGGCAGATGGGATCGACCGCGTCGCGGCCCGCGATCTCGAAGGTCACGAGCCGGCCCTGGACGTCGACCACGGAAAGGTCCAGCACCACCGTCATGCCCATCAAGGTGGCGCCGAGGTGGTCGAGCTCGACCCGGGTTCCGACCGAGTCTTCGCCGGGGTCGAGGTGGCGCAGCAGGAGTTCGCGGCAGGCCATCTCGATGTCGCGCAGCAGCATGGGTGTGGCGTAGACGCGGGCGCTCTCGCCCATGAAGTCGATCGTGCGGCCGCGGTCGACGTCGACCGAGACGCTGTCCCCGACGCCGGGCTGGAGGCTGGCCTTCATCTCGTCTCCTGTCGCGGCGCCGCCCGCCGCATACACTGGCCCTTGGAGTGGGCGACACGCCCCCACCTTATTGGCTCATTCTGGTACTGTAATACTGATATGGGTTTGATCTGGTTCAAACGATGAGGAAGTCCACCGCCCCGGCCCGCGCCGCGGCGCCCGCCGGCGCCGACGACGCGATCGTGGTGCGCCCGGTGCGCCGGGCCGACCTCGACCAGGTGATCGACATCGACGCCACCGTCACCGGCCTCGAGAAGCGCAAGTACTGGGCCTCGGTCTTCCGGCGCTACGGCAGCGCCGAGCGCGCCGAGCAGCAGTTCCTGGTCGCGCTGCAGGGCGGGCGCGTCGTCGGCTTCATCATCGGCGAGGTGCGCGACTGGGAGTTCGGCTCGCCCCCCTGCGGCTGGGTGTTCGCGATCGACGTCGACCCCCGGGCGCGCCTGGGCGGCATCGGCACGCGGCTGCTGCAGGCCATCAGCGAGCGCTTTCGCAGCGCCGGGGTGCGCCAGCTGCGCACCCTGCTGGCGCTGGACAACACCTTGATCCTTTCGTTCTTCCGCAGCCAGGGCATGATGGCCGGGCCGCTGATCTCGCTGGAGATGGACCTTGACTGACCCTGCCCGCCGCCCATGAGGTTGCAGAAGAACACCTCGCTCGCCCTGTTCAGCGTGCTCGAATTCGCCGGCGCCCCGGACCGCCACATCTCGGCGGCCGAGATCGCCGGGAAGTACGGCGTCTCCTCGCACCACCTGGCCAAGGTGCTGGCCGACCTGGCGCGCGCCGGCATCGTGACCTCGGTGCGCGGCGCCGGCGGCGGCTACCGCTTCATCGGCAACGCGCGCCGGCTGACGCTGATGGACATCATCCAGATGTTCGAGGAACTCGGGCCCGAAGCCCGCCCCGCAGGCGCCGAGGCGCCGCCGCCGGTGGAGGCGGCGCTGGGCGTCGTGCTCGCCGAGATCGACGCCAACGCGCGCGCCACCTTCAGCTCGATCACGATCGCGACCATGCTGCGGCTGATCGAGCGCCAGCAAGGCGGCGCTGCGGCCAAGGCGTAGCACTGCGCGGCCGGCGACGCCGGCGGGGGTCGAGCCGAGAGGGAGGCTCCAAGCCCGATTTGCGCTGGATCAAGCCTGCTCGCGTTTTTACCCAACGACACTAGGGCTAGCGTATCTTGCGCGCTCTGACCACATATCTAGTGTCGACACGATGATCCCCA
>JAGWTS010000479.1 GCA_028868875.1 Burkholderiales bacterium
GCTGGCGCGCGACATCCTGCTCGCGCTGGCGGCCGCGGCCTTGCTCTGGCTCGCCGTGCGCTGGGCGCTGCGGCCGCTGGACCGCCTGCGCAAAGGGGTGCAGGCGCGTGCCGCGGGCGACCTCACGCCCCTCGCTCCGCGCGGCTTGCCGGCCGACGTGCTGCCGCTGGTGGAAGCGCTCAACCACCATGTCGAGCGCCACCGCGAGGAGGCGCAGGCGCGCCGGCGCTTCGTCGACGACGCCTCGCACCAGCTGCGCACGCCGCTCGCCACGCTGGCGACCCAGGTCGGCTATGCGCTGCGCGAAAGCGACGCGGCGGCGCAGCGCGAGGCCTTGCTGGCGATCAAGTCGCGCCTGGACGAGACCATTCGCGGCACCAACCAGATGCTGCTGCTCGCGCGTGCCGACTCCCTGGCCATTGCCTGCGCGCCGCTGGACCTGGAGGCGCTGGCACAGGCGCTGGCGCGGCGCAGCTGGGCCGAGGCGAGCGAGCGCGGCATCGACCTCGGGCTCGAAGGCGAGGCCGGGCCGCTGCCGGTGCTCGCCCACGCCGGGCTGCTCGGCGAGGCCGTCGCCAACCTGCTGCACAACGCCTTGCGCTACACGCCGCACGGCGGTCGCGTCACGCTGCTGCCGGCGCGCGAAGGCGCGCTGGCGTTGCTCAGCGTGATCGACGACGGGCCGGGCATCCCGGCCGCCGAGCTGGCACGCGCAGGCGAGCGCTTCTTCCGCGGCAGCAACGTGCATCAGCCCGGCACCGGCCTCGGGCTCGCGATCGTGCGCTCGGTCGCGGCGCGCTTCGGCGGCACGCTGCGCCTGGCCGCCGGACCCCAGGGCCACGGCCTGTGCGCGACGCTGGTCCTGCCGCTGGCCGACGAGGGTTTACCAGCGGGTTTCGGGGCCAACCCTGAAAGCGAGCTGAAAGTACCCGGGCGATAGATTTCCCTGTCTGCCATCTAAAACGAGGGGAACACATCATGAAGTTCGCGAGATTCCTGGGCGCCCTTGCCTGCGCCGCAACCGTGACGGCCGCGCTGGCCGGCCCGCTCGACAAGACCGAGTGCATCGCGCCGGCCAAGCCCGGCGGCGGCTTCGACATCACCTGCAAGCTGGCGCAGACGGCGCTGCTGGACGGCAAGTACATCTCCGACCCGATGCGCGTGAGCTACATGCCCGGCGGCATCGGCGCGGTGGCCTACAACGCCATCGTCGCGCAGCGGCCGGCCGAGGCCAACACGATCGTCGCCTTCTCGGGCGGATCGCTGCTCAACCTCGCCCAGGGCAAGTTCGGCCGCTACAACGAGAACGACGTGCGCTGGCTGGCGGCGGTGGGCAGCGACTACGGGGCCATCGTCGTCGCCGAGAACTCGCCACTGAAAAGCCTCAAGGATCTCGTCGCGGCGGTGAAGGCCGACCCGTCCAAGATCGTCTTCGGCGCCGGCGGCACGGTCGGCAGCCAGGACTGGATGAAGGCCGCGCTCACCGCGCGCGCCGCCGGGCTGGACCCGAAGGCGATGCGCTTCGTCGCTTTCGAAGGCGGCGGCGAGTCGATGACGGCGCTGCAGGGCGGCCATGTCCAGGTCTATTCGGGCGATGCCTCCGAAGCCGAGGAGAAGCTCGAGGCCGGCGCCAAGATCCGCGTCCTCGCCGTGATGGCCGACAAGCGCCTCGAAGGCGCGCTCGCCGGCGTGCCCACGGCCAAGGAGCAGGGCCTGGACATCGAGTGGCCGATCATCCGCGGCTTCTACCTCGGGCCGAAAGTCTCGGACGCCGACTACAAGGTCTGGGTCGACACCTTCAACCGCATGATGGCCACGCCGGCCTTCGAGCGCGCGCGCGCCGAGCGCGGGCTGTTCCAGTTTGCGATGACCGGCCCCGAACTCGATGCCTACGTCAAGAAGCGCGTCGCCGCCTACCGCAAGCTGGCGGCCGAATTCGGCCTCAACGTCACCAAGTAGCCCGATGAAGCCCTCGTCGAGCGACCGCGTCCTCGGCGCCGCCTGCGCACTGCTGGGCCTCGCGATGGCCTGGGCGGCGCGCGACTACGCCGCGCCCATCTCCTACGAACCCGTGGGCCCGCGCGCCTTTCCGCAGCTGCTGGGGCTGCTGCTCGCGGCCTGCGGCGGCTGGATGCTGCTGCGGCCGGGGCTGCAGCGCTTCGAACTCGCGCCGCAGCTGCGCGGGCCGGTCCTGCTGCTGGCGGTGGCCGTGCTGGGCTACGCGGCGCTGTTCGAATGGCTGGGCTTCCCGCTCGCGACGGCGGCGATGGGCCTGCTCGTGGGCGTCGCGTTCGGCGGCCGTTGGTGGCTCTCGCTGGCCGGCGGGCTGGGCCTGGGCCTGGCGCTGTACCTGATGTTCGACAAGCTGCTCGACGTGGTGCTGCCCACCGGCCTGCTCTCTTTCGCCCTGGGCGGACGCTGATGGACACGCTCGCCTTCCTGCTGCAAGGCTTTGCGGTCGCGCTCACGCCCACCAACCTGCTCGTCGCCGCGATCGGCGGCCTCATCGGCACCGTGGTCGGCATGCTGCCGGGTCTCGGGCCGATCAACGGCGTGGCGATCCTGATGCCGCTGGCCTACGCACTCAAGCTGCCGCCCGAGACGGCGCTGATCCTGCTCGCGGCGGTCTACATGGGCTGCGAATACGGCGGGCGCATCTCGTCGATCCTGCTCAACGTGCCGGGCGATGCCGGCGCCATCATGACGGCGCTGGACGGCCACCCGATGGCGCGCCAGGGCCAGGCCGGGGTCGCCCTCTCGATCTCGGCCTGGAGTTCCTTCATCGGCTCGGTCATCGCCATCGCCGGCATCGTCGCCTTCGCGCCGCTGCTCGCACGCTGGGCCCTGGCCTTCGGACCAGCCGAGTATTTCGCCCTCATGTGCTTCGCCTTTGCCTGCATCACCGGGCTCATGGGCACGGCGCCGATGAAGGCGGCGCTGGCGGCCTTGCTGGGGCTGGCGCTGTCGACCGTCGGGCTCGATTCCAACTCGGGCGTCTACCGCTTCACGGGCGGCGACGTCCACTTGTCCGACGGCATCCAGTTCATCGTCGTCGTGATCGGCGTCTTCTCGGTGAGCGAGGTGCTGCTGATGCTCGAGCAGCACCACGGCACGGGCGGGCTGGTGCGTCTCACCGGGAGAAGCCTGTTCAACCTGCGCGAGATGCGGCACACGACCCCGAGCACCTTGCGCTCGGGCGTCGTCGGCTTCGTCGTCGGGGTGCTGCCCGGGGCCGGGGCCACGATCGCCAGCGCCATGACCTATGCGATGGAAAAGCGCATCGCCGGCGCGGACGGGCGCTTCGGCGAAGGCGACATCCGCGGCGTCGC
>JAGWTS010000091.1 GCA_028868875.1 Burkholderiales bacterium
GCTGCTCTTCGAGCTGTTCCACCCGAATCAGCCGACCGAAAATGAACGCTATAGCGTGTAGTGCTTTAGCATTCTAGATGCGCCAATCGAGGCTTGGAAACCTCGATGTGAAGCGCGCGCCCCGAAACCAACTTCCGCAGGCACTTCGACTGGCCCGCACGGCGCGTGGCCTATCGCAGGAGAGCTTCGCCGAAGTCTCGGGCCGGACCTACCTCAGTCAGCTTGAGCGCGGGGAGCGCAGACCGACCTTGACGAAGTTGGACGATCTGGCTGGCGTGCTAGAAATCCATCCGGCTAGCCTCGCGGCGCTTTCGTATCTGCCGAAGTCTGCAACGGCAGCCGATGTTGAGAGATTGCTCAGACACATTCGGTCCGACTTGACCGATCTCCTAGCGGCCAGCGCTTAGATCAGTCCCGGTTTCGGGCTGCGTCCGGACAGGGCCGCCTTGTTTCGTCCAGCCCGTCTTCGGCTAAGCTCGGTGTCAACAAGTAGCCTTCCGGCGTGCAAGTTGTTTACATGTGGCTCAACTTTGAGGTGTCGAACATGCCTTCACTCACTCACATCGAGGCCTTGTTGACACGTTTTTGGTCGTTAGAACCTTTTTAGGGGCGGCGATGAGCGAATCCGCCCACACCGTCGCCCTGCGCCAGCAGCAGGACTATCGCTTCGAGATCGTCTTCGACCCCGCCATCCCGGCCCTGCAGGCCGACGCGGCGCCGCCGCTGGGCCAGGGCGCGGGCCCGAACCCGGAGCAGCTGCTGGCTGCGGCGGTCGGCAACTGCCTGTCGGCCTCGCTCCTGTTCGCGCTGCGCAAGTTCAGGCAGGCGCCGGATCCGATCAGCGCCGAGGTGCGGGCCGAGATCGGGCGCAATGCCGAGGGCCGCGCGCGCGTGCTCGGCCTGCACGCCACGCTGCGCCTGGGCGTCGCGGCCGCGCAGCTCGAGCACCTGCAGCGCGCGCTCGACACCTTCGAGGCCTATTGCACCGTGACCGCGAGCGTGCGCGCCGCGATCCCGGTCACGCTGGAGGTTTTCGACAGCCTGGGCGCGCGCCTCAAGTAGCCCGACGCCTGGCCGTTCCGAAGCGGCCGACCGCCCCGAGGGCCATCGCGGTCACTCGCGCAACCGGATTCACAGGCTCGAGCGGACGCCGCGGATCCGGCTTCGCCGGGCCGCTGGCGTCGCCCCCCCGGGGGGAGCGCCGAAGGCGCTTCGGGGGGGGGATCAAGTATTTCGGCTGAACACCGTCACCGCATGGTCGAGCAGGGTGGCCTGCGCGCGCATGCTGTCGGCCGCGGCCGCGCTCTGCTCGACCAGGGCCGCGTTCTGCTGCGTCATCTCGTCGAGCTGGCTCACGGCGATGTTGACCTGGGCGATGCCCTGGCTCTGCTCGCGCGAGGCGGCGCCGATCTCGCTGATGAGCGAGCTCACGCGCCGCACCTGGTCCACGATCTTGCGCATCGCCGCGCCGGTGTCGGCGGCCAGGCGGTTGCCCGAATCGACGTTCTCGACCGAGGCCGTGATCAGCGACTTGATCTCGCGCGCGGCGTCGGCGCTGTGGCCGGCGAGCGATCGCACCTCGCTCGCGACGACGGCGAAGCCGCGCCCCTGCTCGCCCGCGCGCGCCGCCTCGACCGCGGCGTTGAGGGCGAGGATGTTGGTCTGGAAGGCGATCGAATCGATCACGCCGATGATGTCGGCGATGCGGCGCGAGCTCGTGCTGATCTGCTCCATCGTCGACACCATGCGCTCGACGACCTCGCCGCCATGGGCCGCGGCCTCGCTCGCCGAGGCCGACAGTTCGGTCGCCGCGACCGCGCTTTCGGCGCTCTGGCGTACCGTGCCCGAGATCTCTTCCATCGAGCTGGCGGTCTGCTGCAGGCTGCTCGCGGTCTGCTCGGTGCGCGCCGACAGGTTCTGGTTGCCGCTGGCGATTTCGGCGCTGGCGCGGGTGAGGCCGCCGACCTGCTGGGCCACGTCGTCGACGAGCGAGCGCAGGTTCAGGCCGGCCTGGTTGACCGAGCGCAGCAGCAAGCCGATCTCGTCGATGCGGTCGAGCTCGATGTTCTCCGCCGGCTGGCCGCTGGCCACGGCCTGGGCCTGCGCGGCGATGCGGCGCAGCGGGCGTCCCACCTGCTGCTCGAGCAGCAGCGCGGCGAGCACGGCGCCCGCCACCGCGAGTGCGGCCACCCAGGCCGGGCCGCTGGCGCCGAGCAAGGCCCCGCCCAGCACCGGCAGCGCGGCAAGGGTGCAGGCCGCGCGCAGGCGCCAGCCCAGCGAGGCGGTCTTCGCCAGCGAGAGGATGCCGCCGAAGCCGCTGTGCACGATGAGGCCGCGGCGAAAGCGCAGCCTGCCGGCGCGGCCCTCGCGGAACTGGCGGCACAGCGCTTCGGCGGCGCGGATCTCGTCCGGCGTCGGCGGCGTGCGCACGGACATGTAGCCCGTCACCTGGCCACCCCGCACCACCGGCGTGGCGTTGGCGCGCACCCAGTAATGGTCGCCGTCCTTGCGCCGATTCTTGACCAGGGCGCTCCAGGACTGGCCGGCGCGCAGCGTGGCCCACATGTCGGCAAAGGCCTGGGTGGGGGTGTCGGGGTGGCGCACCAGGTTGTGCGGAGCGCCGATCAGCTCGTCGCGCTCGAATCCGCTCACCGCCACGAAGGCAGCATTGGCGTACTGGATGGTGCCGTCGGTGTCGGTCGACGACATCAGCGTCGTGCCCGGCGGAAACGGGAACTCCCGCTGGGTGACGGGCTGGTTGTTTCTCATGGCGCTTGACTCCTAACTGCCCCGCAACCGGTCCGGCCCGAGCGCTTTCAAGGTGGATCGAGGGGATTTCGTTTTCATCGAATTCCCTTGGGCCGAGTTTTCGGCGGCGCTCGCGGAAACTTGATGGCCCGATCGAAGATTGCCTGCGCAGCGCTCGACCGGGCGCCGAGTCGAGCCGCAAGTAACTTGTGGTAGCTTCCCCGTCCGACGAACCGGCCCCAGCCGGCCCCAAGAACCAGGCGATGGCGAGGAGACCTCCATGCTGATCGGCGTACCGCTCGAGACCGCGGCGGGGGAGACCCGCGTTGCCGCGACTCCCGAGACGACCAAGAAACTCAAGGCCCAGGGCCATGTGCTGCGCGTGCAGTCGGGCGCGGGCATCGCGGCGGCCGCCACCGACGAGGCCTACGCGGCGGCCGGCGCCGAGATCGTCGACCGCGCCGGCGCCTTCGCCTGCGAACTCGTGCTCAAGGTGCGCAGCCCCGACGCCGACGAGTTGAGCCTGATGAAGTCCGGCACCGCCTTGATCGGCCTGCTCAACCCCTTCGACCGCGCCGGCCTCGAGCGCCTGGCCGCCGCCGGCCTCACCAGCTTTGCCCTCGAGGCGGCGCCGCGCACGACGCGCGCGCAAAGCATGGACGTGCTCTCGAGCCAGGCCAACATCGCCGGCTACAAGGCGGTGATGATGGCCGCCGACAAGTACCAGCGCCTGTTCCCGATGCTGATGACGGCCGCCGGCACCATCAAGGCCGCGCGCGTCGTCATCCTCGGCGTCGGCGTCGCCGGGCTGCAGGCCATCGCCACCGCGAAGCGCCTGGGCGCCGTGATCGAGGCCTCGGACGTGCGCCCCAGCGTCAAGGAACAGGTCGAGAGCCTGGGCGCCAAGTTCATCGACGTGCCCTACGAGACGGCCGAGGAAAAGGAAGCCGCCGAAGGCGTCGGCGGCTACGCCCGGCCCATGCCGCCGTCCTGGCTCGAGCGCCAGAAGGTCGAGGTCGCCAAGCGCGTCGCCGCGGCCGACGTCGTGATCTCGACCGCGCTCATCCCGGGCCGCGCCGCGCCGGTGCTGGTCACCGAAGACATGGTCAAGGCCATGAAGCCGGGCTCGGTCATCGTCGACATGGCCGCGCCCGCCGGCGGCAACTGCCCGCTCACCGAAGCCGGGCGCACCGTCGTCAAGCACGGCGTCACGATCATCGGCGAGACCAACATCCCCGCGCTCGTCGCCGCCGACAGCTCGAGCCTGTATGCGCGCAACGTGCTCGACTTCCTGAAGCTCGTCCTGCCCAAGGAAGGCGGCTTCACCGTGCCGGCCGACGACGACATCGTCATGGCCTGCCTCATGACCCAATCCGGCGAAGTGAAGAGGAAATAAGCGATGGACATCGTCAGCCCCACCCTCACCAACCTCATCATCTTCGTGCTCGCCATCTACGTCGGCTACCACGTGGTCTGGACCGTGACGCCGGCCCTGCACACGCCGCTGATGGCGGTGACCAACGCCATCAGCGCCATCGTCATCGTCGGCGCCATGCTCGCCGCCGCGCTCACCGAGACCGGCGTCGGCAAGACCTTCGGCGTGCTTGCGGTGGCGCTGGCCGCGGTCAACATCTTCGGCGGCTTCCTCGTCACGCGGCGCATGCTCGAGATGTTCAAGAAGAAAGCGCCGAAAGGCGCTTCGGAGAAGGCTAACTTGCCGAAGGCAAGTTAAGCGCAGCGGGCCGGAGCCAAAGGACAACTCATGAGCATGAACCTCGTCACGCTGCTGTACCTGGTCGCCAGCGTCTGCTTCATCCAGGCCTTGAAGGGCCTGAGCCACCCGACGACCTCGATCCGCGGCAACCTCTTCGGCATGGCCGGCATGACGATCGCCGTGCTCACGACCGCGGCGCTCATCGTGCGCATCGCCGGCTCGCCCGTCGGGCTGGGCTGGGTGCTGCTGGGCCTCGTCGTCGGCGGCGGCTACGGCGCCTACCGCGCCAAGACGGTCGAGATGACGAAGATGCCCGAGCTCGTCGCCTTCTTCCACAGCATGATCGGCCTGGCCGCGGTCTTCATCGCCTGCGCCGCGGTGGCCGAGCCCTGGGCCTTCGGCATCACGCCGCCGGGCGGGGCGATCCCGCCGGGCAACCGCATCGAGCTCGCCTTGGGCGCCTTCATCGGCGCCGTGACCTTCTCGGGCTCGGTCATCGCCTTCGGCAAGCTCTCGGGCACCTACAAGTTCCGCCTCTTCAAGGGCGCGCCGGTGACCTTCCCGGGCCAGCACAAGCTCAACGCCCTGCTCGGCCTGGCGACGCTCGCGCTGCTGATCCTGTTCTTCGGCTCGGCCAGCCCGCTGCAGTTCGGGCTCATCGCCGCCCTCGGCTTCGTGCTGGGCGTGCTCATCATCATCCCGATCGGCGGCGCCGACATGCCGGTCGTGGTGTCGATGCTCAACAGCTACTCGGGCTGGGCCGCGGCAGGCATCGGCTTCTCGCTCGAGAACAGCATGCTCATCATCGCCGGCTCGCTCGTCGGCAGCTCGGGCGCGATCCTCAGCTACATCATGTGCAAGGCGATGAACCGCTCGTTCATCAGCGTCATCCTCGGCGGCTTCGGCGGCGAGACCGCGGTCGCCGCCGGCGCGGCCGAGCAGCGCCCGGTCAAGACCGGCAGCGCCGACGACGCCGCCTTCGTGCTCGGCAACGCCGAGACCGTGATCATCGTCCCCGGCTACGGCCTGGCGGTGGCGCGGGCCCAGCACGCGGTCAAGGAGCTGGCGAGCAAGCTCACGGCCAAGGGCGTGAGCGTGAAGTACGCCATCCACCCGGTGGCGGGGCGCATGCCGGGGCACATGAACGTGCTGTTGGCCGAAGCCGAGGTGCCCTACGACCAGGTCTTCGAGATGGAGGACATCAACGGCGAGTTCGGCCAGGCCGATGTCGCCATCATCCTCGGCGCCAACGACGTCGTGAACCCGGCGGCGCTGGTCAAGGGCAGCCCCATCTACGGCATGCCGATCCTCGAGGCCTTCAAGGCCAAGACCGTGATCGTCAACAAGCGCTCGATGGCCAGCGGCTACGCCGGCCTGGACAACGAGCTCTTCTACATGGACAAGACCATGATGGTCTTCGGGGACGCCAAGAAGATCGTCGAGGAGATGGTCAAGGCGGTGGAGTAGCAGCGCCGCCGCGCCGCTATCGAATCCCCTGATGCAGGGGATGTCAGCTTTACGTCAGAATCGCCAGTCCCCCCGGAGAGAGGTTCATGGAGAAAGTCTGGCTGAAGCAGTATCCCGCCGGCGTGCCCGCGGAAGTCCAGACCGACCTCTACCCTTCGCTGGTCGCGCTGCTCGACGAGAGCTTCCGCAAGTACCGGGCCCTGCCGGCCTATCTCTTCATGGGCCGCAGCTTCGACTTCGGCCGCATCGACGACGATTCGCGCGCCCTCGCGGCGTATTTCCAGGGGCTGGGCCTGGCGCGCGGCGACCGCGTCGCGATCATGATGCCCAACGTGCCGCAGTACCCGGTCACGGTCGCGGCGGTGCTGCGCGCGGGCTACGTCATCGTCAACGTCAACCCGCTGTACACGCCGCGCGAGCTCGAGCACCAGCTCAAGGATTCGGGCGCCAAGGCCATCGTCATCCTGGAGAACTTCGCCGCCACCTTGCAGCAGGTGGCGGGCGAAGTGCCGACCAAGAAGATCGTGCTCGCGGCGCTGGGCGACATGCTCGGCCCGATCAAGGGCGCCATCGTGAACCACGTGGTGCGCAACGTGCGCAAGCTGGTGCCGCCGTTCGAGCTGCCGGGCGCGGTGCGCTTCAACGCCGCCTTGTCCGCAGGACGCCACCAGACGCTGACCGAGCCCAAGATCGGGCCCGACGACATTGCGGTGCTGCAGTACACCGGCGGCACCACCGGCGTGAGCAAGGGCGCGGTGCTGCTGCACCGCAACCTCGTGGCCAACCTGCTCCAGGCCGAGGCCTGGTACCAGCCGGCCTTGAAGCGCGTTCCGCCAGGCGAGCAGATCGTCACCGTCTGTGCCCTGCCGCTGTACCACATCTTCGGCTTCAACACGAACATGATGCTGTCGATGCGCATGGGCGGCTGCAACATCCTGATCGCCAACCCGCGCGACATCGGCGCGATGCTCAAGGACCTGGCCAAGCAGCGCTTCCACAGCCTGCCGGCGGTGAACACCTTGTTCAACGCCTTGGCCAACCACCCCGACTTCGACCGCGTCGACTGGAGCCATCTCATCATCAGCATCGGCGGCGGCATGGCGGTGCAGCAGGCCACCGCGCGGCTGTGGCTCGAGAAGACCGGCTGCCCGATCTGCGAGGGCTACGGCCTCTCCGAGACCAGCCCGTCGGCGACCTGCAATCCGGTGGACAGCACCACCTGGAGCGGCAACATCGGGCTGCCGATGCCGAGCACCGAGCTGTGCCTGCTCGACGACGACGGCCGCGAAGTGGCCCCGGGGACGGCGGGCGAGATCGCGATCCGGGGCCCGCAGGTCATGGCCGGCTACTGGCAGCGCCCCGACGAGACCGCGAAGGTCATGACCGCCGACGGCTTCTTCCGCAGCGGCGACATCGGCACCGTCGACGAGCGCGGCTACTTCCGCATCATCGACCGCAAGAAGGACATGATCCTGGTGAGCGGCTTCAACGTCTATCCGAACGAGGTCGAGGACGTGATCAGCCTGATGCCGGGGGTGCTCGAATGCGCCGCGGTCGGGGTTCCCGACGCGAGGTCGGGCGAGGCCGTGAAGCTGGTGATCGTGCGCAAGGACGCGGCGCTCACCGAAGCCGACGTGCGCGCCTACGCCGAGGCCAACCTCACCGGCTACAAGCGGCCCAAGGTGGTCGAGTTCAAGGACGATCTGCCCAAGAGCCCGGTCGGCAAGATCCTGCGCCGCGAACTGCGGGGCTGAAGCGCGCACCGCTGTACCCGGCCGTCGCAGTTGTGACGATGCGTTACGCAAAGACCGAACAAGGCCGCGCCGAGACGCGCGCCCGCCAGCACGACCTGTCGCGCTCGGCGCGCAACCTGCTGTTCATCCTCCACCCCAGCCGCGAAGGCGGGCAATGGGTCGCGCTGGTGCAGGGGGCGAGCGCGGCGGACCTCGAGCGCCTCCTCGCGCTCGGGCTGATCGCACCGCAGCCCGATCAAATGCCGGTGCCGGTGCCGGTGCCGGTGGCCGCCGGAGCGACGCTGCAGCAGGCGCTGCAGGCGCGCTCGCACAGCGAGCTCTACGAGTTGCTCACCGTGCAGGCGCGGCCGCGCCTCGGATTGATCAAGGGCTACAAGATGGTGCTCGACATCGAGCGCTGCGGCGACGCCGAGTCCTTGCGCGCCCTCGCGCTGCGCTTCGTCGATGCGGTTCGCACCGCGCGCGGCGACGCCGCGGCCGGCGAGATTGGGCGCCTGCTCGGCGCCGGGCGCTGATCGTCGGCCGCGCGGGCCCCTCCGGTCCGGGCTCCCGAGTCGGATCGGCGCGAAGCGGGCCCGGTTGCCGGCAGGCGGGGGAGGTCGATTCGCGTTGCACCCGCGGCTCGGTGCCTCGCGCCGGGCCGCACTTGCGGCAAGATCGGCGCCGCCATGACGATCCGCCTCTACGTCGACACCCCCTTGCTCGCCGGCGCCCGCCTCGCCCTGCCGCCGGCCGCGGCGCGCCATGCCCAGGTGCGCCGGATCCAGCCCGGCGACGAACTGCTGCTGTTCGACGGCAGCGGCCCGGAGTGGCCGGCCGAGGTGCTGGCGGTCGGGCGCAGCGAGGTTCAGGTGCGGGTCGGCCCTCCCGCAGCGCCGGCGCGCGAACTGCCCTGGGCCGTGACGCTGGCCCTGGGCATGCCCGCCAACGAGCGCATGGACTGGCTCGTCGAGAAGGCCACCGAACTCGGCGTCGCGCGCATCCAGCCTCTGGTTTGCGAGCGCTCGGTGCTGCGCCTGGCAGGCGAGCGCGCCGAGCGCAAGCGCGGCCATTGGCAAGGCATCGCCGCCGCCGCCTGCGAGCAAAGCGGGCGCACCCGGCTGCCGCAGATCGAAGCCGTGCTGCCCCTGGCCGCCTGGCTCGCCCGCGGCGGGTTCGAGGGCCGGCGCCTGCTGCTGAGTGCCCCCAGGGCCGGGCCCTCGGCCGAGCCCCATTCCCTCGAGAGCCGGGGCGTGCCCGCGCTGCGCGAGCGGCTGCCCGAACCCGGCCCGGTGTGCGCGCTGAGCGGCCCGGAAGGCGGGCTCGACCCTGCCGAGGAGCAGGCCGCCGCCGCCGCGGGCTTCAGCCCGGTCGGCCTCGGCCCGCGCGTATTGCGCGCCGACACCGCGCCGCTGGCGCTGCTGGCCTGGATTGCGCTCGGGTGAACTGACACAGTTTTGCGCTTGCACCGCGGCGGGCGCCCCCACAGAATCGCCGCTCACGAATCGGCTAGGAGGCCAAGATGGGATTGTTCGATGCAGTGGTGGGTGCGCTGACCCAGGGCAGTCAAGGGGGCGCCGCGGGCGCGGCGGGGGGGCAGCCCGACCTGCTGCACGCGGTGGCCGGCATGCTCGCCAACAATTCCGGCGGCGGCGGACTGGGCGGGCTTGTGGGGCAGTTCGAGCAGGCGGGCCTGGGCCATGTCATCGGCTCGTGGATCGGCAACGGCCAGAACCTGCCGATCAGCGCCGACCAGCTGCAAAGCGTGCTCGGCAGCGACACCGTGGCCCACATCGCCCAGCAGCTCGGGCTCAACAGCAGCGACGTCGCGGGCAAGCTCTCGCAACTGCTGCCGCAGGTGATCAACCAAGTGACGCCGAACGGCCAGGCCCCGGCCGGCGGGCTGGGCGACCTGGGCAGCCTGCTCGGCTCGCTGCTGAAGAGCTGATCAGTCCGCGGCCGCGGCCGCGATCTGGCGCAAGGCCTGCTCGAAGACCTCGGGCGGCTGGCCGCCCTGGATCAGGTGGCGGCCGTTGACGACGACCGAGGGCACCGCGCTGATGCCCAGTCCGGTCCAGTGGCGTTCTTCGGCACGCACGGCCTCGGCGTATTCGTCGCCGGCCAGGATCTGCGCCGCGCGCTCGCCGTCGAGGCCGACCGATTGGGCGACGTCGACGAGCACGGCGGGGTCGCTCGGGTCGCGCCCCTGGCCGTGGTAGGCCACGAGCAGCGCGTGCTTCAACTCGTGCTGGCGCCCTTCGAGCCCGGCCCAGTGCAGCAGGCGGTGGGCGTCGAAGGTGTTGTGGATGCGCTCGCGGTGGCCGAACTCGAAGCCGACGGCGGCGCCGCGTTCGCGCAAGGCGGCGCGCGAGGCCTCGAACTGGGCCGGCGTGCCGCCGTACTTCTTCACCAGGTGCTCGTCGATGTCCTCGCCCTCGGGGCCCATCTGGGGGTTGAGCTCGAAGGGCTGGAAACGAAGCTCGACCGGCACCGCGCCGTCGAGCCGCTCGAGCGCGCGTTCGAGCGAGGCGAGGCCGACCGCGCACCAGGGGCAGGCGACGTCGGAGATGAAATCGATCTTCAGCGGCTGGTCCATCGTCAATCCTTGTTCGATCCCGCGATCATCTCGAAACGGAAAAGCCGGCACGGGAATCAGGCGGCGAGCGCCGGCTTGTTGGAACCCGCGATCATCTCGAATCTGAAGAGCCGGCACTGGAATCAGGCGGCGAGTGCCGGCTTGTTGGAGCCTGCAATCATCTCGAATCTGAACAGCCGGCACTCGATAGGGCCATTCCACATCGGCACCCTGCGGCTTTCCTTCAGCCGCATCAGCGTCGGCAGCTTCATCTCGGGGCTCAGCAGCCAGGCGTTCCAGCCGGCGTAGTGGCGCTTCCAGTGCGCCGCGAGGCCGGCGAAGAACTCGGCCGGCGAGCCGCCGCCCTCGAAGCCCTGGCGCGATTCGGCCGCGCGTGCGCCGTGGCCCTTGGCGTCCATGCGCTCGCCGTAGGGTGGATTCAGCATCAGGGTGCCGCGCGGCGCCGGCGGCAGGCGCTGCAAGGCGTCGGCGGTCTTGAATTCGATCGCATGGGCGACGCCGGCGCCCTCGGCATTGCGGCTCGCGAAGTCGGTCATGCGAAAGCTCACGTCGCCCGCGAACACCGGCACGCGCGGCGCGTGCACCCGCGCCTGCGCCGCGCGCTGCATCTCGCGCCAGGCCGCGGCGTGGCGCCGGAACGGCAGCATGCGCTCGAAGGCGAAGCGGCGCTGCAGCCCGGCGGCGATGCCGCAGGCGAGCTGTGCGGCCTCGATCGCGATCGTCCCGGCGCCGCAGCAGGGGTCGAAAAGCGGCCCGTCTTCCTCGCGCCCCTGCCAGCCCGCGGCGGCGAGCATGGCCGCGGCCAGGGTCTCCTTGAGCGGGGCCTCGCCCTGGACCTCGCGCCAGCCGCGCTTGAACAAGGCCTCGCCGGAAAGGTCGGCGTAAATCGTGGCGTGCTCGGGGCCGACGAAGACCGCGATCGGCAGGTCCGGGTGGCGCGTGTCGACGCTCGGGCGCTCGCCGCCGGCCTCGCGCATCGCGTCGCAGACGGCGTCCTTCACGCGCAGGGTCGCGAAGTTCAGGCTTCTGAGCGGCGAGCGCACGGCGCTGGTGTCCACGCGCAGCGTCTGTTGCGGTGTGATCCAGTCGCCCCAGGGCACGCGCCGGCCCAGGTCGTAGAGGTCGTGCTCGTCGCGGTAAGGCCCGTCGACGAGCGGCCACAGCACGCGCTGGGCGAGCCGGCTTTCGAGGTTGAGCGCCATCGCCGTGGCCTCGTCGCCCTCGACCCAGACGCCGCCGCGCCCGGTCTCGGCGGCGCGTCCGGCGATGCGCGAGACCTCCGCGGCGAGCAAGGCCTCGACGCCGCCGGCGCAGGGCAGGAAGAGCGTGGCCATCACATCGTCCGGCGCAGCGAGGCCGGGGCGATCTTCAGCGCCTCGCGGTACTTGGCGACGGTGCGCCGCGCGACCTGGATGCCCTGCTCTTCGAGCATCTGCGAGAGCTGGCTGTCCGACAGCGGCTTGTCCGCGTCCTCGGCCGCGACGAGCTGCTGGATCAGCGCGCGCACCGCGGTGCTCGAGGCGTTGCCGCCGGCGTCGGTGTTGAGCGAGCTGCCGAAGAAGTACTTGAGCTCGAAAGTGCCTTGCGGCGTGGCCATGTACTTGGCCGTGGTCACGCGCGAGATCGTCGACTCGTGCAGCCCGAGCTCGTCGGCGATCTCGCGCAGCACGAGCGGCTTCATCGCGATCGCGCCGTGGCTGAAGAAGTTCTTCTGGCGCTCGACGATGGCCTTGCTCACGCGCAGGATGGTGTCGAAGCGCTGCTGGATGTTCTTCATGAACCAGCGCGCCTCCTGCAGACGCGACGACAGCCCGCCGCTGTTGCGGTTGCCGCGGATGGCCTGGGCGTAGAGGTCGTTGATGCGCAGCTTGGGCATCACGTCGGGGTTGAGCAGGACCTTCAGGCCGCGCCCCGAACGCTGGACGATGACGTCGGGGACCACGATGTTGGATTCGGCATGGGCGAACGGCCGCCCCGGCTTGGGCTCGCAGGCGACGATCAGGGCCTGGGCCTGGCGCAGCAGGTCGTCGCCGGCGCCGGTGGCGCTGCCGAGCTTCTTCAGGTCGCGCCGCGCCAGCAGGTCGAGGTGTTTTTCGCAGATCGTGATCGCGACCGTGCGCGCCTCGCCCGCGGGCAGGGCGCGCAGCTGCAGCACCAGGCATTCGGAGAGGTTGCGTGCGCCGACGCCGGTGGGCTCGAGGCTTTGCAGCCAGTGCAGGGCGCATTGCAGGCGCTCGCGCAGCACCTCCCCGGCTTCGGCGTCGTCGCCCAGCTCGAGCATCGCGGCCACGCCGGCGGCGATGTCTTCGAGCGAATCGGCGAGGTAGCCGTCGCTGTCCAGCGATTCGATGAGCACGTCGATCGCGGCGCGGTCGTTGGCCGACAGCCGCATCCCCGCGATCTGGCCGCGCAGGTGGTCGGCGAGGCTGCCGGAGACCGAGTTGCGGTCGTGGGCCTCGCTCTCTTCGCCCTCGCCGTCGCCCCCGGGAGCGGCGCCCGGGGTCTCGCGGATGCCGTCGAAGTCGTCGCGCTCGGTGCCGTTCTCCCAGTCGTCGCGCTCGGTCTTGCCGAAGTCCTCGCCGCTGACCTCGGTCGCGGCCTCGCCGGCGTCGGGCGCATCGGGCTGGTCGTCGCGTTCGCGCTCGCGCTCGGCCGTCGGCGCGCTGCGCTCGGCCGGGGCGTCGAACGGCGTGCCCGCCTCCTCCTCGGGTTCGAGGAAGGGGTTCTGCTCGAGCATCTGCTCGACCTCCTGGTGCAGCTCGAGCGTCGAGAGCTGGAGCAGGCGGATCGACTGCTGCAGCTGGGGCGTGAGCGCCAGGTGCTGCGACAGCCGGACTTGCAGTGAGGGTTTCATGGTCGACGGCCCATCACATCCGGAAGTTCTCGCCCAGGTAGACCTTGCGCACCTGGGCGTTGTCGATGATCTCGTGCGGCGTGCCTTCGGCGAGCACGCTGCCTTCGCTGATGATGTAGGCGCGGTCGCAGATGCCCAGGGTCTCGCGCACGTTGTGGTCGGTGATGAGGACACCGATGCCGCGCACGCGCAGGAAGCTGATGATGCGCTGGATCTCGATCACCGCAATCGGGTCGACTCCGGCAAAGGGCTCGTCGAGCAGGATGAAGCGCGGCTGGGTCGCGAGCGCGCGCGCGATCTCGACCCGGCGCCGCTCGCCGCCGGACAGGGCCGGCGCCGGCGAATCGCGCAGCTTCTCGATCGACAGGTCGTGCAGCAGCTGCTCGAGCGTGGCGTCGATGACGGCGCCGGGAAGGGCGCGGCCGTCGGGACCGAGCTGCAGCTCGAGCACGGCGCGGATGTTCTCCTCGACCGTGAGCTTGCGGAAGATCGAGGCTTCCTGCGGCAGGTACGACAGCCCCAGGCGCGAGCGCTTGTGGATCGGCAGGCGCTGGACTTCGCGGCCGTCGATGCGGATCAGGCCGGCGTCGGCGCGCACCAGGCCCACCACCATGTAGAAGGTCGTGGTCTTGCCGGCGCCGTTGGGCCCGAGCAGGCCGACGACCTCGCCCGCGCCGACCGCGAGGTGCACGTCCTTGACGACCTTGCGCGCGCCGAAGCTTTTCTGCAGGCGCTCGGCCTCGAGCCGGCTCTCGGGCAGGGCGGCCATGTCAGCGGCCGTTTCCGAGCTCGCGGCTGGGTTCGAGCGCGGCCGAAGCCGCCGCGGCCGGGGCCGCCACGTCCGCGCGCGGGGCCAGCACCGCGCGCACGCGCCCGCCCGGGTTCGCCGGCGTCGGCGCGCCGCCCTGGACGCTGAAGACCTCGGCGTTGGCGTCCCAGACGATGGTCGCGCCGGTGATCTCGTCGGCCACCGCGCCTCCGCGCATCAGGCGCACGACGCCGTTGCCGACGAAGCGCAGGGTATCGTTGCGGCCGTCGTATTCGATGTGCTGGGCGCTGCCGGTGACGGTCTCGTCGACGCCGTCGCGCTTCTGGCGGTAGGTGGCCGGGCCCGCGGCGGTGCCGAAGGCGTCGGCGGTGCGGTAGCCGTCGGGGCGCTCGTGGAGCTCGACCCGGTCGGCCCGGATCACCATCGTGCCCTGGGTGATCGAGACGTTGCCGTTGAAGACCACCACCTGGCGCTGCAGGTCGACCGTGCCGGGGCGGTCCGCCTCGACCACCATGTTGCGCAGGCGGTCGGCCTTCTCCGCGACGGCCGGCAAGGCCGCCGTGGCGAGCGCCAGCAGCGCGGCGAGCAGGCGGAGGGGAACGCGGGGAGGTTTGGACATTGACGGCACGAAACTTGCTGTCATTCTATCTGCAAGTTGTTGCCGGCAAGGCCCCCGCAGGCGAGAAAAAGCGCCGGAACGCGGCGCGCCCGCGGCGCTTCGGGCGCGTCTAGCGCGACCGGGCGATCAGCCAGCCCGCGGTTTCGAGCGTGCGCGCATAGGTGCCGGCGAGGGCGCCCGAAGTGTAGTAGCGGCCCTGGATGCCCAGGGCCGGCACGCCGTCGATCTTGTAGTCGTCGGCCAGCCGCGTGGCCTTTGAGGCCTGGGTCGAAACCTGGAACGAGTCGTAGAGCGCCCGGAAGCGGGCGGCGTCGGCGCCGTTGGCGGCGACGAAGGCCGCCATGTCGTCGACGCTGAGCAGGCGCTGGTTCTGGACGTGGATGGCGTTGAAGATCTTCTTGTGCAGCGCCTCGGCCTGGTCCATGTCGAGCAAGGCGTAGTAGAGCTTCTGCGTGATCTGGTGGCGCGCCGTGAAGCCCACCGGCACGCGGTGGAAGTAGACGTCCTCGGGCAGCTTGCGCAGCCAGGCCTCGAGCATCGGCTCGAACTCGAAGCAATGCGGGCATTCGTACCAGAAGAACTCGATGAGTTCGACCTTCTTGCCCGGCGGCAGCGTGACCGGCAAGGGCGTCGACAAGCGCACGTACTGCTGGCCCTCGACCGGCGGGGCGGCGGCCTGCGCCGTGGCGGCGAAGGCGGCGCCGGCCAGTCGCACCGTGAAATCGCGCCGCTTCATCGGGAGGGTCCTTCGTGCGTCGGGATCGTTGCCGTGATCGTGGTCGCAAGCGCCTTCAGGGTTTCTCGACGCGGACGAGGCGCGCCTCGATGCTCGATGCCTGCAGCCCCTGCTGCACGGATTCGGCTTCCGCGCGCGTGTCGTAGGGGCCGACGCGAACCCGGTACACCGTATGGCCCGATTGCTCGCGTTCGCTCACCTTGCCCGAGTAGCCGACCAGCGCGAGCCGGGCGCGCTGCTGCTCGGCTTCCTCGGTGCGCGTGAAGGCCCCGACCTGCACGTAGTAGGTGAACGCGGCAGGCTCGCCGGCGGTGGACGGCGCGCCCGAAAGAATCGCCGCCGGGTTGCGCGCCGGCGTGCTCGCGGCGGCGGTCGGCGCCGGCGGTTCCGGGGCCGGCGTGGCCGCGACCGCGGGCGCAGTGGGCTGCGCCGGCGCGGCCGAAGTCGCCGGCACCGCGGTCACCGCACCACTGGTCGCGGGCTTCACCGGCTTGCCGCCGAGGCTGGCGTTGGGGTCCCAGTTCTTGTTGTGCTCGGCCTCGGCGTTGTCCTGCTCGCTCGTGCGCAGCGGCACCTTGTTCATGAAGGGCACCGGCGCCTTCGTGATATACAGCGCCACGGCCAGCGCCAGGGCGAGGCCGGCGAGCAGGCCGATGATGAGGCCGAGGACGAAGCCGCCGCGTTGCGAGATCATGGCCGGGACTCCTCGGCGGGCACGTCGCGTGCCATCGATTCGGGGGCGCCGACGCCCAGCAGGGCCAGCGCATTGCGCAGCACCTGGGCGGTGGCGGCGAGCAAGGCCAAGCGCGCGCGCGCCAGCGCCGGGTCGTCGACGAGAAAGCGCTCGGCGCCGTAGTAGCTGTGGAAGGCCGCGGCGAGCTCGCGCAGGTAGAA
>JAGWTS010000480.1 GCA_028868875.1 Burkholderiales bacterium
TCGTTGAGCAGATAGCCGATGCCGGCCGCAGCCATCGTGGCGACCTGCAGGCTGGAGGACTGCCAGCCGACATAGAAGCCCTTCTGGTTATTTGGTGCGATCTCGAACAGATAGACCGAAACGCCCCCCAACTCGACGCCCGCCGAGAAACCCTGCAGCAAGCGCCCCAGGAACACGATGATCGGCGCCGCCAGGCCGATGGAGGCGTAGCTCGGCGTGAAGGCGACGATGAGGGTGCCCAGGGCCATGATGGCGAGCGTGACGGTCAGGCCCTTGCGGCGACCGACGCGGTCGATGTAGCCGCCCAGAATGATGGCGCCGATCGGGCGCATCAGGAACCCGGCGCCGAAGACGGCGAAGGTCAGCAGCAGCGAGGCGTACTGGTTCTCGCTCGGAAAAAAGGCGGCCGCGATATAGCGTGCATAGAAGCCATAGAGAAAGAAGTCGAACATCTCGATGAAATTGCCGCTGGCCACGCGCAGGATGGCCGGAAACTTGGATGCGTGGGTGGTATTCATGGCACGTCCTCAATGCAAGCCAACAAGACACGAGGCAGGCGCCGCCAGCGCTGCATCGGTGAGAACTGCGTCAAAGACCGATCTGCATGGAACGCGCGACGACAGGCTGGGCATCGTGCTGTCTCCTGGTTAGGGTTTCGCTTTCGTGCGCTGAGCACGGGAACCCATTGGACTGGGGCCGCAGCCGATCGGCAATGTGCGAATTCCAGGCAGTGGAAATCGCGCCGCGATCACGCAGCGCGCCCGGAGCGAACCATCGCCGACGGCGCGGTCAGCGCAGGTCCGGGCTTAGAGGCCCCCCGAACTCCGGGGCCGCCCTGAATGCGAACCCGGGCGTCGTCCTTCAGCCTCCGGCGATCGACTCCGACACCCGGCCTGCCAATTCCATCAGGGGGCCGTGCAGGCGTTCGACGACCTCGGTTGCGGGCGTGTCGCCGGAGACGCTCATGTTCAGGACGTAGATGGGGTGATCGGGCAAGGCAACGGGGGTGGCCAAGGCGACGACCTGGGGCTGCCACGTTGCCCAGCAATAGCCCCGCTGACGCACGCTTTCGATCGCCTCGGCGATCGCCGGCGCAAGCGCCGGCCACCCCTCGCCGCGTCGCTGGCGAAAGCGCGCGAGCAATTGCCGCCGCGTGCGCTCGTCCGTCGCGGCGAGCCAGGCCCTGCCGAGGGAGGTCAGCTCCATCGGCACGCGTTGGCCGGCCACGACGTTGCGCCACGACACGCGGCGGCTGTATCGGACCGACTCCAGGTAGAGCATTTCGTCGCCGTCCGCGACGGCCAGGCCGACGTTGATCTTGCGTCTCTCCGCTTCGGCGCGCATCAGCGGGCCTGCCGCGATCAGCGCGGGAGACCCCGTCCGCATCGCGTGGGCCAGGCTGAGCACGGGGGCCCCGAGCCGGTAGGCGCGGCTGGCCCGGACATATTCGAGCATGCCGCTGGCCACCAGCGTCTGGGTCAGGCGGCTCACGGTCGCGCGCGCCAGGCCGGTGCGCTCGGCAAGTTCCCCGTTGCCCAGCAGATCCGAACCGGGGCGGAAGGCGCGCAGGAGGGCAACGCCGCGCTCGAGCGAGCGGTTGCGGTCACCCCGGGATTGCGATGTGCCGGTCGTCGAAAGCTGTGCACTTCGTGGCATGGGCGTCCTTTCCTGTGGCGCCTCGCTTCCGACGGGTGGAGCAGGATGAGACGCTGCGCCAGTATGCGTTCAGGCCGCCCTCGCTTTCGGGTTCGAGGCCGGACGAGATCTCGCGGCGGCTCGCGACGCAGCCGACCGTGCGGGTCGCTCCGATGCGCCGGACGAGTCCGTCGGTTCATGCAAAACATTTCCATCCAGTGGAATTGATCGGGTGCGTTTTCGAGGCTTCGAGCCTAAGCTGAACGCCTCGATCGCCCTGCCGGCCGCCGGCTTCGACTTCGCCGTCGGCCGGGCATCGACAGCGCCACGCAACGTCCTTGGAGACCCTCATGCAACGTTTCCGTCTTCCGACCCTTGCCGGCTTCGGCATCCTGGTCGTCGCCGCGGCCTTGGCCACGCGGCCGGCCCTGGCCGCCTATCCCGACAAGCCGATTCACATCGTGGTGCCGTTTTCTCCTGGCGGCGGCACGGACGTCGTGGCGCGGACGCTGAGCGTGGGGATGGCCGAGGAACTGCACGAAACCTTCGTCGTCGACAACCGACCCGGCGCCGGCACCGTCATCGGCAGCGATGCGGTCGCCCAGAGTGCGCCCGACGGCTACACGCTCCTGATCGCGACCTTTGCGCATGCGGTCAACCCCAGTCTGCGACCCCGGATGCCTTACGACACCGACCGTGCCTTTGCGCCCGTCGTCCTGATCGCCCGCGGACCGAACGTGCTCGTCGTGCGCGCCGACGCGCCGTACAAGTCGGTGCAGGACCTGATCGCCGCGGCGAAGGCAAACCCGCTGAAGCTGACCTACGCGTCACAGGGCACCGGCACCTCGGCCCACCTGGCGGGCGAGATGTTCGCCAACCTGGCCAAGGTCCAGATGACGCATGTCCCGTACCGCGGCGCCGCGCCGGCGATCACGGACCTGCTGGGCGGCCAGGTCAGCATGATGTTCGGCACCGCGGCGGCCGTGACGCCCTTGATCCAGAGCGGCAAGCTGCGCGCCCTCGGTGTCACGAGCACGACGCGTTCGGCGGCGTTCAAGAAAGTGCCGGCGATCGACGAGACCGTTCCGGGCTACGCCGTCGAGAGCTGGTACGGCTTGTTCGTGCCCGCGGGAACACCGGCCGATGTCGTCGCCAAGCTCAACGCCGCGGCCACTCAGGCCGCCCACAGCGCGGAGTTCGCCAAGAGAATCCAGGACGAAGGGCTGAGCATCAGCACCGGGACGCCGGCCCAGCTCGAGGACTTCGTCCACGCCGAGGAAGCGCGCTGGAAGCAGGTCGTGACGGAAAACCACATCAAGGTCGACTGAGTGCCGGCCGCGGAGTTTGCAATGCCCCCTGCCTTGATCGACCTGAAGGTCCTGTCCGGTGTCGCGACGCTGACCCTCAACCGCCCCGACAAGCGCAATGCGATGAGCGACGCCATGCGCACCGAATTCATCCACGCCCTCGAGGAGGTTGCCGCCGACAAGGCGATCAAGGCCCTGGTGCTGACCGGCGCCGGCAAGGGCTTTTGCGCCGGTGGCGACATCGCCGGCATGGAGCAGCGCATGAACGCACCGGCCGGCGAAGTCGGCTTCAACGGCTGGCACCGCCAGCAGCGCGTGCACCATGCGCAGGCCTTGCTGCACACGTGCCCCAAGCCGGTGGTCGCGGCGGTCAAC
>JAGWTS010000481.1 GCA_028868875.1 Burkholderiales bacterium
TGCCCGGTCAAGATCGACTTTGGCGACGTGACCATGAACATGCGCAACCTGCTGCGCAAGATGGGACAAAAGAGCTTCCGCCCGGGCAATGCGGCCGCCATGTTCATGCTCAACGCCACCAACCCCGAGACCATCAAGCTCGCCCGCACGCTGATGGTGGATGTGGGCATGAAGGCCCAGCGCTGGGCGGCCGACCTGTTCAAGGGGCTGGCCCGCAAGCAGACCAGTGCGCCCCCGGCCACCGTGGGCACCGCGCCGATCAAGGAGCAGGTGATCCACTTCGTCAACAAGAAGATGCCGGGCAACCTGCCCAAGAAAACCGCGCGCGCGCTGCTCGACATCGAAGACCGCGACTACGTGCCCATCATCCGCAACCCGCAGACCACCAGCAGCGAAAGCGAGGCGGTGTTCTACTTCCCCGGTTGCGGCTCCGAGCGCCTGTTCAGCCAGGTGGGCCTGGCCACCCAGGCCATGCTCTGGCATGCCGGCGTGCAGACGGTGCTGCCGCCCGGCTACCTGTGCTGCGGCTACCCGCAGCGCGGCTCGGGCCAGTTCGACAAGGCCGAGAAGATGATCACCGACAACCGGGTGCTCTTCCACCGCGTGGCCAACACGCTGAACTACCTGGACATCAAGACCGTGGTGGTCAGCTGCGGCACCTGCTACGACCAGCTGCAGGGCTACAAGTTCGAGGAGATCTTCCCGGGCTGCCGCATCATCGACATCCACGAGTTCCTGCTCGAAAAAGGCATCACGCTGGCCGACCAGGGCGGCGGCTACCTCTTTCACGACCCCTGCCACAGCCCGATGAAGCTGCAGGAGCCGATGAAGACGGTGAAGGCGCTGATCGGGCCCAACGTGATCAAGAGCGAGCGCTGCTGCGGCGAGAGCGGCACGCTGGGCGTGACCCGGCCCGACATCAGCACCCAGGTGCGCTTCCGCAAGGAAGAGGAAATCCGCAAGGGCGAGACCGTGCTGCGCGAACGCCTGGCCGCCTCCGGTAGCCCCGTGCCGGCGAACCTGAAGATCCTGACGAGCTGCCCGAGCTGCCTGCAAGGCCTCAAGCGCTACGAAGACGACCTCGGCCATGGCCTGCTCGAAGCCGATTACGTCGTCGTCGAGATGGCGCGCCAGATGCTCGGCGAGACCTGGCTCGAGGATTACGTCGCGCGCGCCAACCAGGGCGGCATCGAGCGCGTGCTGGTCTAGGCCGGCGGGCCGCGGGGCGATCTCGCTACACTCGTCAACCCGCCCCCAGCTGGTCCCAGCGTCCGGCCACCGACCATGACAGGCCTCAACTCCAAGACCCCGCTGCCCACCGCGATCACGGTGCACCAGGCTTCGCGCGTGCTCGAAATCGCCTTCGACGACGGCGCGCACTTCCGCATTCCTTTCGAGCTGATGCGGGTGTATTCGCCTTCGGCCGAGGTCCAGGGCCACGGCCCGGGCCAGGAAACGCTGCAGACGGGCAAGCGCGAAGTGTCGATCACCGGGCTCGAGGCGGTCGGCCATTACGCCGTGCAGCCGCATTTCTCCGACGGCCACGAATCGGGCATCTTCACCTGGGACTACCTCTACCACCTGGGCGCCGACGAGGCCGAGCTCTGGCAGCGCTACGAAGCGCGGCTGGCCGCGGCCGGCGTCGGCCGCGACAGCGCGATGGCGGCGCCCGCCGCATCCTCCTGCGGCCACGGCCACTGAACACGATGGCACAGACCCATTTCGGCTACCAGAACGTCGACGAAGCCGAGAAGGCCCGGCGCGTGCGCGGCGTCTTCGACTCGGTCGCTGCGCGCTACGACGTGATGAACGACCTGCTGTCGATGGGCATGCACCGGGCCTGGAAAGCCTATGCGGTGACCGTCGCCAACGTGCGCGAAGGCGACAAGGTGCTCGACATCGCCGGCGGCACCGGCGATCTGGCGCGCGCCTTCGCACGCCAGGCCGGCGCGCGCGGCATGGTCGTGCACACCGACATCAACGAGGCCATGCTGCGCACCGGGCGCGACCGCCTGCTCGACCAGGGCCTGGTCCTGCCCACGCTCACCTGCGACGCCGAGCGCCTGCCTTTTGCCGAAGGCGTCTTCGACCTCGTGAGCGTCGCCTTCGGCCTGCGCAACATGACGCACAAGGACGCGGCGCTGGCCGAGATGGCGCGCGTGCTGCGCCCCGGCGGGCGCCTGCTCGTGCTCGAATTCTCGAAGATCGCGGCGCCGCTGGCCAAGCCCTACGACTGGTATTCGTTCAACGTCATGCCCCTCATCGGCCGCTTCGTCGCGGGTGATGCCGAAAGCTACCGCTACCTGGCCGAATCGATCCGCATGCACCCCGACCAGGCGACGCTCAAGGCGATGATGAAGAGTGCCGGGTTCGGCCATGTCGACGTCCACAACCTGAGCGCCGGCGCCGTCGCCCTGCACGTCGGCGTGAAATGCTGAACGCGGCCGGCCTCGCGCGGTGGCTGGCCGCCGGCGCGCTCGCCGCCTTGGTGCTCGCCGGCTGCGGCGAGAAGAAGGAAGTCCCGAGCCCCATTGCCGCGCGCGTGGACAAGCACGAGATCTCGAATGAACTGGTGAACTTCGTGCTCCAGCAGCAGCGCGGCTTGCGGCCCGAGCAGGTGGATGCCGCGAGCCGCCAGATCCTCGATCGCCTGATCGACCAGCAGCTGGCGATCGACAAGGCCGAAGACCTCGGCCTCGAGAGCGAGCCCGGCGTCGCGGTCGCGCTCGAGGCCGCGCGGCGCGACATCTTGTCCCGGGCCTATCTCGAGAAGGTCGGCGCCGACGCGGCCAAGGCAACGCCCGAGGACGTCAAGAAGTACTACGACAGCAAGCCGGCGCTGTTCGCCCGGCGCCGCATCTACAACATCCAGGAAATCATGATCGAGGCCACGCCCGAGCAGATTCCCGGCCTGCGCGAGAAATTGAGCGCTGCGACGAAGATCGACGAGTTCCTCGGCGAGTTGAAGACCGGCGGCTTCAAGTTCGCCGGCAACCAGTTGGTGCGCCCGGCCGAGCAACTGCCGCCGAACAGCCTGGAGACGGTCTCGAAGATGAGCGACGGCCAGGCGCTGATGCTGCCTGCCCCCGGCGGCGTCCAGGTCGTCGTGCTCGCCGGCTCGCAGCCGCAGCCCGTCACCCTGGAGCAGGCGCGGCCGGCGATCGAGCAGGCCATCCTGAGCGAGCGCAGGGCCAGGCTGGCCGAAGACAAGATCAAGTCGCTGCGCGCGGGCGCGAAGATCGAGTACATCGGTCATTTTGCGCAGGCCCCGGCTTCGGCCCCGGCGGCGAGCGCCGCTTCGGTACCAGGCTGACATA
>JAGWTS010000001.1 GCA_028868875.1 Burkholderiales bacterium
CCATCCGGCAAGCATGCCGGATGGCCCTCGCGGGCGAGGAACAGTCCGCAGGGACTGTTCCTCGTCGCCGCTCGGCCCCCTGGGGGGGCGCGGCCGGACGCCAGGGCGCGGAAGCGGCCTGGCGCCTGCTGTGCGCCCGACCGCCTGCAAGCGGTCGGGCAGCGCCGAAGGCGCTACGGGGGGGACGTCCAATACTCGGCGTCGCCGTAGCTGTGCTTGATGAAGTCGATCCACAGCCGCACCCGCAGCGGCAGGTGCTTGCGCTGCGGAAACACGGCGTAGATGCCGTTGGGCGGGGCCGCGAAGTCCTCCAGCACCGCCTGCAGGCGCCCGCTCGCGATCTCGCCTTCGACCTCCCAGGTGCTGCGCCAGGCGATGCCCAGGCCGCCCAGGCACCATTCGTGCAGCACCTGGCCGTCGCTGCAGTCCAGGCGCCCGCTCGGGCGCAGGTGCGTGACCTCGCCGTCGACCAGGAAGGCCCAGCCGCGCGACTGGCTCGCGTCCGATGACAAGGTGAGGCATTCGTGGCGGCCGAGCTCGGCCGGAACCACCGGCACGCCGGCGCGCTGCAGGTAGGCCGGCGTCGCCACGCATTGGCGCCGGTTGTCGGCCAGGCGCACGCTGACCAGGCTCGAATCGGGCAGGTCGCCGACGCGCACGGCGCAGTCGAAGCCCTCGTTGACGATGTCGACGACGCGGTCCGAAAGGTTCAGCGACAGGCTCACGTCCGGGTGCTGGGCGATGAAGCGCGGCACCAGCGGCGCGACGTGGCGGCGCCCGAAGCCGGCCGGCGCCGTGACGCGCAGATGGCCGCTGGCCTTGACCCCGCCGGCGCTGACGCTGGCCTCGGAGTTGGCCAGGTCGGCGAGCACGCGCTGGCAGTCTTCGAGGAAGGCGCTGCCTTCGTGGGTGAGCGAGATCTTGCGCGTCGTGCGCACCAGCAGCTTGACCCCGAGCCGGCCTTCGAGCGCATCGATGCGCCGCCCGATCACCGCCGGGGCCACGCCTTCGGCATGGGCGGCGGCGGTGAGGCTGCCTTTGACGGCCACGGCGACGAACGACTCGATTTGCTTCAAGCGGTCCATGGCTCGGGATTATGCGTGGAATTCGCACAAATCCAATGCGAATCCAGGTCTTAATGCTGGTCCGCATATCGAATAGATTCACCGGCTATGCAGCCCAAAGCGGTTCTCTTCGATGCCTACGGCACCTTGTTCGATGTCTACAGCGTCGCGCTGCTGGCCGAGCAGATCTTTCCCGGCCGCGGCGAGCGCCTGGCCCAGCTCTGGCGCGACAAGCAGATCGAGTACACGCACCTGGTCTCGATGAGCGGGCGCTACAAGCCGTTCTGGGAACTCACGCGCGCCGGCCTGCGCTTCGCCGCGCTGCGCCTGGGGCTGGCGCTGGACGCCGCGGCCGAAGAGCGGCTGATGAACGAATACCGCCACCTCTCGGCCTTCCCCGAGAACCGCGAGGTGCTCGACGATTTGGCGCGGCGCGGCGTCCCGGCCGGCATCCTGAGCAACGGCGACCCCGAGATGCTGGGCGTCGCGGTGCGCAGCGCCGGCTTCGGCGACCGCCTCGCCCATGTCCTGAGCGTGCACGCGCTGCAGCGCTACAAGACCGACCCCGCGGCCTATGCGCTGGGCCCGGCCGCGTTCGGCTGCGCCGCCCGGGACATCCTCTTCGTCTCCAGCAACGGCTGGGACGCGATCGGCGCCACCTGGTTCGGCTACACCACGCTCTGGGTGAACCGCGCCGGTGCGCCCCTGGACCAACTCGACACCGAACCCACCCGCAGCGGGCGCAGCCTGCGCGACGTGCTCGGCTTCTTTTCCTGACCGACCCCGGAAGACCCCCGCCATGCGAACCACCCACCACCGCCTGCAAGTCGACTCGCTGCTGTCCAGCTTCATCGAGAACCAGGTCCTGCCCGGCACCGGCATCAGCCCGGAAGCCTTCTGGGCCGGCTTCGATGCCCTCGTCGCCGACCTCGCACCGAAGAACGCCGAACTGCTCGCCGAGCGCGATCGCCTGCAGACGGAACTCGACGCCTGGCACCGCAAGCACCCGGGGCCGATCCGCAACATGGCGCGCTACCAGGCCTTTCTGCGCAAGATCGGCTACCTCGTGCCGGTGCCCGAGAAGGTGCGGGTGACGACGCGCAACGTCGACAGCGAACTCGCGGTGCAGGCCGGGCCGCAGCTCGTGGTGCCGATCACGAACGCGCGCTACGCCCTGAATGCGGCGAACGCGCGCTGGGGCTCGCTCTACGACGCGCTCTACGGTACCGACGCCCTGCCCGAGGGCGACGGCGCCGAGCGCGGTGCGGCCTACAACCCGGTGCGCGGGGCCAAGGTCATCGACTACGCGCGCCACGTGCTCGACCGCACCGCGCCGCTGGCGCGCGGCTCGCACGTCGGCTCGACCGGCTACCGGGTCGAGGACGGCCAGCTCCTGGTGCGCCTGGCCGACGGCAGCCACGCGCTGCTGAAGAACCGCGGCCAGTTCGTCGGCTTCCAGGGCGATGCGGCGGCGCCCACGTCGGTGCTGCTGGCGCACCACGGCCTGCACCTCGATATCCGCATCGACCGCAGCACCCCGATCGGGCGCAGCGACGCCGCCGGCGTCTCGGACCTGGTGGTCGAGGCGGCTCTGTCCACCATCCTCGACCTCGAAGACTCGGTCGCGGTCGTCGACGGCGCCGACAAGGTGCTGGCCTACGGCAACTGGCTCGGCATCCTCAAGGGCACGCTGACCGAGGAAGTGAGCAAGGGCGGCAAGACCTTCACGCGCGGCCTCAACCCGGACCGCCGCTACAACGGACCCGGCGGCGAAGACGTGGTGCTGCACGGGCGCTCGCTGCTCTTCGTGCGCAACGTCGGCCACCTGATGACGAACCCGGCCGTGCTCTGGGGCGACGAAGGGCGCGAGATTCCGGAAGGCATCCTCGACGCGGTGGTCACGGTGACGATCGCGCTGCACGACCTGCAGCGCCACGGCGCGAACGGCCTCGTCAACTCGCGCCGCGGCTCGGTCTACATCGTCAAACCGAAGATGCACGGCCCGGCCGAGGTGGCTTTCGCGAGCGAGCTCTTCGGCCGCGTCGAGCAGATGCTGGGCCTGCCCAGGGCGACCGTGAAGCTGGGCATCATGGACGAGGAGCGCCGCACCAGCGTCAACCTCAAGGCCTGCATCGCCGCCGCCGCCGACCGCGTCGCCTTCATCAACACCGGCTTCCTCGACCGCACCGGCGACGAGATGCACACCGCGATGCAGGCCGGGCCGATGCGGCGCAAGGGCGACATGAAGACGAGCGAGTGGATCCTGGCCTACGAGCGCAGCAACGTGCTCGTCGGGCTGGAATGCGGCTTGCGCGGCAAGGCCCAGATCGGCAAGGGCATGTGGGCCATGCCCGACCTGATGGCGGCCATGCTGCAGCAGAAGATCGGCCACCCGCTGGCCGGCGCCAACACCGCCTGGGTGCCGAGCCCGACGGCGGCGACGCTGCACGCGCTGCACTATCACCAGGTGGACGTGGCCAAGGTGCAGAAGGCGCTCGAGCGCGAGGACGTGAACGCCCTGCGCCCGGCCCTGCTCGAAGGCCTGCTCACGGTTCCGGTGGTGAAGAAGCCCAAGTGGAGCGAGGCCGAGCGCCAGCAGGAGCTGGACAACAACGCCCAGGGCATCCTCGGCTACGTCGTGCGCTGGATCGACCAGGGCGTGGGTTGCTCCAAGGTGCCCGACATCCACAACATCGGCCTCATGGAAGACCGGGCGACGCTGCGCATCAGCAGCCAGCACATGGCGAACTGGCTGCACCACGGCGTCGTCACCAAGGCCCAGGTGCGCAGCACCTTGAAGCGCATGGCCAAGGTCGTCGACCGCCAGAACGCGCTCGACCCGGCCTACCGCAACATGGCCGGGCGCTTCTCGGAATCGGCCGCCTTCCAGGCCGCGAGCGACCTCGTGTTCAAGGGCCTGGCCCAGCCCAGCGGCTACACCGAGCCGCTGCTGCACGCCGCGCGCCTGAAGGTCAAGGCGGCGGGCTAGGCCGACCCCGCTCGCCCGCGCGGGCGGCTGCGCGCCGATTCATGAGTTGAACCGGCTTTGCCGGGCGACTCATGCCCCATGGCCACGAAGGGGCCCCAGGTGGCCCTCGGGGGGCCTGACGCGAAGCGGCAGGTCTGGGGGCGCTCTCAACTCGGCGTCGGCCGCCCTTCCATCCGGTCGTGGGCGAGGAAGAACTTGCGCGCGAGCGCGATGATCTGGTTCTCGCTTTGCTGCTCGCTCGTCTGGTAGGCGACGATGTGCTGCGCCGTCGCCGGCCGGTGCTTCTTCGCGTAATGCTGGAAGTCGGCCAGGCCGGTGTGCGGCCCCAGGACCAGCACTTCGGCGATGCCTTCGAGCGCATCGCAGACATGGGCGAAGAACTCGTGCTCGGTGCGCACCTGGCTGCCGTGGGTGCGCGAATGGCGGCTGCTCGCCTTCACGGTATGGGCTTGGACGTGTTCGAGGTCGAATTGAAGGATCTGGGCACTCTGGTGGTCGATCCAGAGCGCAGCATGAAAAGTGGTCATCGGGTCTTTCGTCTCGGTTTCGGGTGGGGGGGTCAGGCGCGCCGGGCGCGCTCGTCGAGGCTTTCGCATTCCACGCAGCGCAGGGCCCAGGGTTCGGCCTTCAGGCGGTCGAACGGGATTTCGCCTTCGCAGTCGCGGCACAGGCCGTAGCGGTCGCTCCGGAGCCGGGCGAGCGCCGCCGACACCTCGCCCGCCTCGCGCAGTTCGAGGTCCGACAGCGCCATGTCGATCTCGCGCGCGCCTTCGCGCTGCGGCGCTTCGCGCACGTCTTCGAGCAGCACCTCGCGCGCGTGCTCGGCTCGCGACAAGCCTTGCTGCAGCGCATCCAGGCTGCGCTCGAGCTGGTGCTGGCGTTGCACCAGTGCGGCTTCGAGCAAGGCCTTCTGGCCGGGCGTCAGGTGGGCACTCATCGTATTTCTCCAGGTTCCGCGTCGATCATGCGCCGTGCACCGGTCGCCCCGCTTGAGGCCGGTCAAGGAGTTGCGCTGCCTACAATCGTGGCTCCATGACGACGAACGAAACCGCGCCCGGGCTTGCTGTCGAACCCCCGTTCGCTTGCGAGGTGCTCGTCGTCGGCGCCGGCCCGGCCGGCAGCGCCTGCGCGCGCCAGCTCGCGGAGCGCGGCCACGAGGTGGTGCTGGTCGACCAGCACGTGTTTCCGCGCGACAAGATCTGCGGCGACGGCCTCATCCCCGATGCCCACGCCGCGCTCCAGAAGCTGGGCAGCTACGACGAGGTGATGGCGGCGGCACTGCCGGTCTCGCTGGTGCGCTGCGTCGCGCCGCGCGGCGGCTACGTCGACGTGCCCGGGCGCATGGCGGTGCTGCCGCGCAGGCAGCTCGACCTGATCCTGTGCAACGCGGCGCAGCAGGCAGGCGCCCGCCTCGTCGCCCCGGCGCGCTTCGAGGCGCCGATCGTCGAAGGCGAGCGCGTCGTCGGCGCGCGCCTGAAGCTGGGCGAGCGCACGCATGAAATCCGCGCGCGCTGGGTCGTGCTCGCCACCGGTGCCGTGCCGCGCGCCCTCATCGCCGCCGGCGTCTGCGAGCGCCAGACGCCCAGCGGCGTGGCCTTGCGCGGCTACGTCAAGAACGAGGCCATGGTCGGGCGCATCAGCCAGCTCCAGCTCGTCTGGCATCCGCGGCTGTCGGGCGGCTACGGCTGGATCTTCCCGGCCCCGGGCGGCGTCTTCAACATCGGCGCCGGCCTCACCGGCAGCCACCTGCCCGGGCGCAATGGCCGCCACGCGATGCAGGACGTGAACCTGCGCCAGATGTTCGACGCCTTCTGCGAGGTCCACGCCCCGGCGCGCGAACTCATGGCCGGCGGCACCGTGGTCGGCGAAATCAAGGGCGCGCCGCTGCGCTGCTCGCTCGTCGGCGCGAAGTGGTCGCGCCCGGGCCTGCTCGTCACCGGCGAGGCCGCCGGCAGCACCTATGCGTTCTCGGGCGAAGGCATCGGCAAGGCGCTCGAGACCGGGTTGCTCGCGGCCGAGGCCCTGGCGCCGGGCCTGGCCGACGCCGCCGCGGTGCGCGAGCGCTACGAAGCCTCGATGCGCGCTTTGCGCCCGCGCTTCGCCTTGTACGAAAAGGCGGCGCACGTGAACCACCGGCCCTGGCTCGCCGACCTCGTGGTCTGGCGCGCCAACAAGAGCCCGCGCATCCTGCGCCGCATGAGCGGGGTGCTCGAGGAAACCCAGAACCCGGGCCGGCTGCTGAGCTGGCGCGGCCTCACCAAGCTGATGTTCGAATGAAAGCCGGCTGACGCGATGTGCCAACTGCTGGGCATGAACGCGAACACGCCGACCGACGTGATGTTCAGCTTCGCCGGCCTCGCCTGCCGTGCCGACGAGCACAAGGACGGCTTCGGCATCGCCTTCTTCGAAGACCGCGGGCTGCGCCACTTCATCGACCACCACAGCGCGCGCACGAGCCCGGTGGCCGAGCTCGTCAAGCGCTACCCGATCAAGAGCGACAACGTCATCGCCCACATCCGCAAGGCGACGCAGGGGCGGGTGGCGCTGGAGAACGCGCACCCCTTCGTGCGCGAGCTCTGGGGCCGCTACTGGGTGTTCGCCCACAACGGCGACCTGAAGGACTTCAGACCGCGCCTGCACGGCGCCTTCCGCCCGGTGGGCGACACCGACAGCGAGCGCGCCTTCTGCTGGTTGATGCAGGAGCTGGCGAAGTCGCACGCCGGCGTGCCGAGCGTGGCCGAGCTCACGCGCACCTTGGCCGAGTTGCTGCCGCAGCCGGCGCGCCACGGCACTTTCAACGTGCTGCTCTCGAACGGCCAGGCCTTGTGGGCGCGCTGTTCGACCCATCTTCATGCGCTGGAGAGACGCCATCCCTTCGGTGCGGCCCAGCTCGCCGACGAGGACCTGAGCGTCGATTTCGCCGCCCTCACGACGCCGGGCGACCGCGTCGCCGTCGTCGCGACCGAGCCGCTCACCACCGGCGAGCCCTGGTCGGCGTTCGCGCCGGGCGAGCTGCGCGTGTTCCGCGGCGGCTGCGCGGTGGCCTGAGCGCATCCCGGAGCCTGCCTTCATGCCGATGCTTCCCGTCCCGCGCTTCGACCAGTTCTACCGCCACGCCGAACTCACGCGCCTGCTGCAGGACTACGCCGCGGCGCTGCCCGGCCTCGTGACGCTGGCCGCGCTCGGCCGCAGCCACGAGGGGCGCGAGATCTGGCTCGTCACGCTGACCGAGGCCGCGACCGGCGCCGACACCGACAAGCCGGCGATCTGGATCGACGGCAACATCCACGCCGCCGAGCTCACCGCCGGCACCGCCTGCCTGTACTGGCTGCACCAGCTCGCGAGCGGCTTCGAAGCGAACGACCCGACAGTGCGCCATCTGCTGGCCACGCGCACGGTCTACCTCTGCCCGCGCCTGAACCCCGACGGCGCCGAACTCGCGCTCGCCGACCGGCCGCGCCATATCCGCTCGTCGACCCGGCCCTACCCCTACGACGAACAGCCGGTCGATGGCCTCACCGTCGAGGACGTGGACGGCGATGGCCGCATCCTCTACATGCGCCTGCCCGATCCGCACGGCCCCTGGAAGAAGCACCCCGACGAGCCGCGCCTGATGGTGGCGCGCGAGCCGGGCGAGTTCGGCGGCGAGTACTACCGGGTGCTGCCAGAAGGCACGCTGCAGAACTGGGACGGGCTGACCCTGCGCGCCAACAAGGACCGCGAAGGGCTGGACCTGAACCGCAACTTCCCTGCCTTCTGGCGCCAGGAGTTCGAGCAGGCCGGCGCCGGCCCCTACCCGACGAGCGAGCCCGAGGTGCGGGCGATGGTCGACTTCGTCGCGCGGCACCCGAACATCGGCGCCGCGGTGAGCTTTCACACCCACAGCGGCGTGATCCTGCGGCCGATGGGCACGCAAAGCGACACCGACATGACGCCCGAGGACTTGTGGCTCTACAAGCGCTTCTCGGACATCGGCAGCAAGCTCAGCGGCTACCCGGCGATCAGCATCTTCCACGACTTCAAGTACCACCCGAAGGAAATCATCACCGGCACCCAGGACTGGATCTACGAGCACCTGGGCGCGCTGTTCTGGACCGTCGAGCTCTGGGCCCCGAACCGCGAAGCCGGCATCACCGGCTACCAATGGGTGGAGTGGTACCGCGAGCACCCGGTCGAAGACGACCTGAAGCTGCTGAAGTGGAGCGACGAGCAGTGCGGCGGCCAGGCCCATGTGCCCTGGACGCCGTTCGAGCACCCGCAGCTGGGGTCGGTCGAGATCGGCGGCTGGGACCGCATGAACTACTGGCGCAACCCGCCGCCGGCGCTGCGCGAGCGCGAAGCCGCGCGCTTTCCGGCCTGGCTGACGCAGATCGCCTTGTCGCTGCCGCGCCTGGAAGTGCTGCGCACGGAGGTGCATGCCCTCGGCCCCGACACGTGGCGCGTGCGCTTCGCGGTCGCCAACAGCGGTTGGCTGCCTTCGAACGTGACGCGGCGCGCGATCGAGCGCAAGACGGTGCGCGGCACGGTGTTCCAGATCCACCTGCCGGCGGGCGTGACGCTGGTGGGCGGGCGCGAGCGCGTCGAGGGCCCGCACCTCGAAGGCCATGCGCCCAAGGCCTCGCTCCAGGCCTTCCTGCCGAACCGCGAGCTCAGCGCCGACCGCGCCGTCGTCGAATGGGTGGTGCAGGGCGCGCGCGGCAGCGCGGTCGCGCTCAGCGCCACGGCCGATCGCGCGGGCAGCGTCCACACCACCGTCACGCTGGACTGAGCCCGGACACAAGGCCCCGACTGCTCGGGGCCTTGTGCCAGGCGAAGGCCCTTGCGCGTCCCGCGCGCAAGGGCGCCGAGCCCGCGCGGCAGGCCCCGACTGCTCGGGGCCTTCTGATCGTCGCAGCCTCGTCCCGCGCCGCCGATCCGGCCTCGGATTGCCATTCCGAGATGCCGGGCAAGTTTTATAACTAATTGATTTAATTAGTAAAAATGCAATCACAACAGCGGCATGCCGCTTTTGTGACAAACGTTGTCGAGCCCGTGCTAACGAGCTCACAGACCCCGCGCCTATCCTTTTCGCCAGAGCAGTTCAACGCCAAAGAGAGCCCTTCGGGAGCTCAGGAGACATCGTGGAAACCCTTGCGTTCATCTGGGACAACCTGGCCCCGATCGGCAGGATGACCGTCGATCACATCGAGATCGTCGGCGTCGGTGTCGGCTTCGCCATCCTCACCGGCGTGCCGCTGGGCATCGCCATCACGACCAACGAGCGCGCGGCCAAGCTCGTCCTGTACATCGCCTCGATCATCGTCACGGTTCCGTCGGTGGCGCTGTTCGGCTTCATGATCCCGGTGCTCTCGCTCATCGGCCAGGGGATCGGGTTCCTGCCCACGGTCATCGCGCTGTTTCTCTACTCGCAGTTGCCGATTGTGCGCAACACCTACGCGGCGATCACGAACATCGACCCCGCCTTGCGCGAAGCCGCGCGCGGCATGGGCATGAAGACTGGCGAGCGCCTGCGCAAGGTGGAGATCCCGATCGCGCTGCCGATCATCATGGCCGGCGTGCGCATGGCCGTCGTCATCAACGTCGGCATCGCGGCGATCGCGGTCTACATCGGCGCCGGCGGCCTGGGCAAGCTCATCAGCCGCGGCATCTCGCAGTCCGACCCGCGCCAGCTCATCGCCGGCGCCATCCTCATCAGCGTGCTGGCGATTGCGGCCGACTTCGCCCTCGGCTGGGTTCAGTGGCTGCTCACGTCCAAAGGCCTTCGCAGTCCGTCCCTCGCGGCCCGCATCGCCCGGCGCTTCGGCGCGTCGGCGGGCCCCCGCAGCCAACCCCAACAGGCGCAATGACCATGATCGAACTCTCCAACGTCACGAAGCGTTTTCCCGGCGTCAGCAGCCCGGTCGTCGACGGCATCGACATGAAGGTGGGCGAGGGCGAGATCTGCGTCCTGCTGGGGCCCTCGGGCTGCGGCAAGACGACGACGCTCAAGATGATCAACCGGCTGGTCCAGCACACCTCGGGCAAGATTCTTCTCGAGGGCCGCGACACCGACGAATTCGACGTGGTCGAGCTGCGCCGCCGCATCGGCTACGTGATCCAGCAGATCGGGCTCTTCCCCAACATGACGGTGGAAGAGAACATCTGCGTCGTGCCCCACCTGCTGGGCTGGGACAAGGCGAAGGCGCGCCGGCGCGCCGCCGAGCTGCTCGAAATCGTGGCGCTCGATCCCGCCATCTACCTGCGCCGCTATCCGAAGGACTTGTCCGGCGGGCAGGCGCAGCGCGTGGGCGTGGCGCGCGCCCTGGCCACCGATCCGCCGCTGATGCTGATGGACGAGCCCTTCGGCGCCATCGACCCGATCAACCGGGAAATGATCCAGGACGAGTTCCTCAACATCCAGAAGAAGGTCAGGAAGACCATCATCTTCGTCAGCCACGACATCGACGAGGCGGTGAAGATGGCCGACCGGATCGCCATCTTCCGCGCCGGCAAGCTAGAGCAGTTCGATACGCCGGACAACATCCTCGCGCGCCCGGCCACGCCCTTCGTCGCCGGCTTCGTCGGCAGCGACCGCGCGCTCAAGCGGCTGCGCCTGGTGCGCGCGAACGCGGCGCTGACTGAATCCGAATGCATGGTGCGCGCCGGCGACAGCAGCGCCCAGGCGCGGGCCGTGATGGAGCGCAACGGCACCGACCGCATCGTGCTCGTCGATGCCGCGAACAAGCCGCAGGGCATTCTGAGCGCGGCCCGGCTGCACGGCATCGACGGCGTGCTGAGCACGGCCCATGCCGCGCCGGTTCCGGCGCTGGTCAAGGCCGACGACGACTTGCGCACCGTCGTGTCGTCGATGTTCTCGATCGGCGCGACCTGGCTGCCCGCGGTGGACGGCGAAGGCCGCTTCATCGGCGTCGTGAGCCAGGCCGCCATCGTCGAACTGCTGCGCGTGCCGGTCGCGGAGGCGGCATGAAAAAAAGCGCCCGACACCCCGGCGCCGCGATCGGCCTGCTGCTCGCGTTCGCCTGCACCGCGGCGCGCGCCGAGGGCTTGCTCGCGGGCATCGCCCAGTACCGCAGCGACATCGTCCACCAGTCGGTCCAGATGATGACGATGGTGGCAGTCGCCGGCGTCCTCGCCATCCTCGTGGCGGTGCCGGCCGGCATCTACCTGAGCCGGCCTTCGCAAAAGCATGGCGCCGCCGTGCTGATGCAGGTGCTCAACGTCGGCCAGGCGGTGCCCAAGCTGGCCTTGCTGGCGCTCGCGATGAGCGCGATGGGCATCGGCGCGAAGCCGGCGATCTTCGCCCTCTGGGTGGCGACGCTGCTGCCGATCGCGCTCAACACCTACGAAGGCCTGCGTGCCGTGCCGCGCACGCTGATCGAGGCGGCCACCGGAATGGGGATGACGCCGCTGCAGATTCTCTGGCGCGTCGAACTGCCGAACGCGATGTACGTGATGTTCGCGGGCGTTCGCACGGCGCTGGCCATCACCGTCGGCACCGCGCCGCTGGCCTTCCTGATCGGCGGCGGCGGCCTGGGCGAGCTGATCTTCACCGGCATCGACCTCAACGATTTTCCCATGCTGCTCGCGGGCGCCGTACCGACGGCCTTGCTGGCGATCCTCACCGACGCCTTTGTCGGCCAGATGCAGCGCCGGCTCGTTCCGCGCGGCGTCAACCCCCAGCGTTGAAGCGCTGTTCTTTCCATCCCTTGATCGAGGAGACCATGAAGAAGTCAATCTTTGCGCGCACGCTTGCGCTGATCTGCGTCCTGCTGGCGACATGCTGGGCCGTCCCATCCTCCGCCGCAACCGTCGTCGTCGGCGGCAAGAACTTCACCGAGCAGCAGCTGATGACGGAGATGACGACGCAGTTGCTGCAAGCCAAGGGGTTCACCGTGAACAAGAAGGACGGCATGGGCAGCGCCGTGCTGCGCCAGGCGCAGGAAAACGGCCAGGTCGACATTTACTGGGAATACACCGGCACCTCGCTGATCACCTACAACAAGATCACCGAGCGCATGAGCCCCGAAGACACCTACAAGAAGGTCAAGGAGCTGGACGCCGCCAAGGGGCTGGTGTGGCTGGATCCTTCGCGCGCCAACAACACCTACGCCTTCGCGATGAACGAGGACGAAGCCAAGAAACTCGGCATCACGACGATGAGCGAACTCGCGGCGGCGATCAAGGGCGGCAGGAACCTCAGCTTCGCCTGCAATTCCGAGTTCTACGCCCGCCCCGACGGCCTGCGCCCGCTGCAAAAGGCCTACGGCTTTGAATTCAGCCAGGACCAGGTCAAGCGCATGGATTCGGGCCTGACCTACCAGGCGCTGAAGGACCGCCAGGTGGACATCGCGCTGGTCTTCGCCACCGATGGCCGCATCCCCGCGTTCCACTTCGAGGTGCTGAAGGACGACAAGGGCTTCTTCCCCTCCTATGCGCTCACGCCCGTGATCCGCAAGGCCACGCTCGATGCCAACCCGACGCTCGGCCCGATCCTGAATTCGCTCTCGGCCAAGCTCGACGCGAAGACGATGGCGCGGCTGAACGCGAGCGTCGACGTCTCGAAGAAGTCGTTCCACGACGTGGCGCACGACTTCCTCAAGGAGTCCGGCCTCATCTGAGGCCGGCCCTCGCCATCCCGCAACCAGGCAAGGAGACGTCGTGAACACGAAGGCCGGAGCGCAGGGCACGCGGGCATCGATCAAGGTGGCCGCGGCCCAGATCGACGGTATCTACGGCGACCTCGACGCCAATGCGGCCAGGCACCTGGCTTGGATCAGCGAGGCGCGCGCGCAGCAGGTCGACCTGCTCGTGTTTCCCGAACTCTCCTTGTGCGGCCACAGCGCCGGGCGCGACGCGCCGCGCCTGGCGCTCGGAGTCGAAGAAGCGCTGATCGCGAAGCTGGCGCAGGCCTGCACCGACCTGCATGCGGTGATCGGCTTCATCGAGGAGGCGCCCGCCGGGCAGTTCTACAACAGCGTGGCGACGCTGGCGGACGGCGCGGTCGTGCGCGTGCATCGCAAGCTGCAGCTCGCCACCTACGGCCAGCTCGGCGACGGGCTGTATTACGCCGCCGGCAACGAGCTCGGCCATTTCGGGCTCGGTCCGCGCTGGCAGGTGGCGACGCCGATCTGCGCCGATCTCTGGACCCCGGCCCTCGTCGACGCCCTGGCCTGCGACGGCGCGACGCTGATCGCCGCGCCGATCAGCTCGGCCCGCGAAGCCGTGGGCGAGGGCTTCGACAACCCCGCGGGCTGGGACCTCAACCTGCGCTTCTACGCGATGACCTACGGCCTGGGCATCGTGATGGCGAACCGCGTCGGCAGCGAAGGGCCGATGAGTTTCTGGGGCGGATCGCGAATCCTGGATGCCTTCGGCAAGACGGTCGCGCTCGGCTCCGGCACGCGCGAAGAACTCGTCGTTGGCGAGCTCGACTACGAGACCGTGCGCCGCGCGCGCTTTCTGCTGCCGACGGTTCGCGACGCCCGCGCCTTCGCAGCGCGCCGGCGCGCCGGCGCCGTCACCCGACAACCTGAATGAGGGAGCCCTGATGTCAGACTTTCTACTGGACGAAGCCGACCGCGGCTTCCGCGCCGAGGTCCGAGCCTTTCTGCAGCGCGAACTCGCGCCGCGCGCGAGCGACATCGAAGACCGGCAGGACTGGTCCGCCGTCAAGCAGGTGGTGCGCGCCCTCGGCGAGGCGGGCTACCTGCGGCTGATGTTCGCCGACCTGTACAAAGGCTCGCTCGCCAAGCCCGGCCTCACCCACGCGACGATCCTGTCGGAGGAAGCCGCGTACCTCAACTACGCCTTCGAGACGACGATCGCGACCGCGCTCAGCTGTGCCTATCCGCTGCACCGCCATGCGGGCGAGAGCCTGCAAAGCGCGTATCTGGCGCCGATTCTCGACGGCCGCGCAATCGGCGCCATCTGCGTCACCGAACCCAACGTCGGCAGCGATTCCGCCGGCATGAGCACGCGCATCGAATTCGACGCGGCCATGGGCGAATGGGTCATCAACGGCTTCAAGCGCTACATCTCGAACGCTTCGGTCGCCGATGTCTACATCGTCTACGGCATCGCGGCCGGCGCCGACCCGGCAAAGGCCGGGATGACGGCGGTGGCGGTGCCGGCGACGGCGCCCGGACTGCGGTTTCCGCGCAACTACACCTTCATGGGCCGGCGCGGCTGCATCGTCGGCGAGGTGGAGTTCGACAACTGCCGGGTGCCGGCCGACCACTTGCTGGGCGAGGCCGGCGGCGGCTTCAAGATCATGCGCGGCATGTTCAATTTCGAGCGCGCCATCCTCGGCGGCTCGGGCCTGGGCGTGGCGCGCAGCGCCTTCGACATCGCGACCGCCCATGCCCAGCGCCGCCATGCATTCGGGCAATTGCTCGGCTGCAAGCAATTGATCTGGGACAAGGTCGCCCAGATGAGCTGGCGCATCGATGCCGCCGAACTCCTCACCTATCGCGCCACCAAGATGTACGACGCCGGCATCGACGGCAAGGCGTTGATGAAGGAAGCGGCGATGGCCAAGCTCGTGGCCACCGAAACCGCCAATTTCTGCGCCAACGAGACGGTGCAGATTCTCGGCGGCGACGGCATCACCAAGGAATACGGCCGTGCCGAGCAGCTGTATCGCGATGCGCGCGCGCTGACCATCGTCGGCGGCACCTCCGAAGTCGCGAAATACCTGATTGCGAGCCGCGACCTGCCGCAAATCAGGATCCAACTCTAAACAGCCTATCCAGCACCATGCTGACCATCACATCCCTTTTCGAGAACACGGTGGCGAGATACCCGGACCGGCCGGCGATCGTCTGCGGCGAGCTTGCGCTGACCTATGCCGAATGGGACCGGCGCGTGCGGCGACTGGCCCAGGCGCTGTTCGACCTGGGCGTGCGCCAGATGGACCGCGTCGGCATCCTGCAGAAGACCTCCGAGGCCACGCCCACCGCCTTCATGGCCTGCCAGCTGCTCGGCGCGGTCGCGGTGCCGATGAATTTCCGCCTCTCGGCCAACGAGGCGGCCTTCATCCTGCGCGATGCCGGTGCGCGTGCCCTGGTCTACGACGAGTCGATGCAGCCGGTCATCGGCAAGATCGAGCAGGCCTTGCCCGACCTGGGCCTCTTCGTTCGCGTCGGCGGCGAAGAGCCGCTGCCGGCCGGCCACCATGATTTCGAGGCGCTCATCGCGGCGGTTTCCCAGCTCGACGCCCCGCTGCCGCAGTTGAAGCCCGAGGACATCTCGGCCTTCGTCTACACCTCGGGCACCACGGGCCGGCCCAAGGGCGCGATCCACACCCATGGCAACGATGTCGCCATCGCCAGCAATTGCGTGATGGAGTACAGCCTGACGAGCACCGACGCGGCCCTGCACATCGCGCCGCTCTATCACGTCGGCGGCATGCAGGCTTATTTCATGCCGCATCTGATGGTGGGCGCGGCGAACGTGATCCTGCCGCGCTACGAGCCGCTGGCCACGCTCGAGGCGATCGCGCGCCATCGCATCACGACCTTGTTCGCGGTGCCGACGCAGATCCAGGACATGCTGTTCCATCCCCGGTTCGCCTCGATCGACGTGAGCAGCCTGCGCATGATCACGACCGGCGGCGCGGCGATTCCGGCCGCGACCATGGAGCGCGTGATCCGCGAGTTCTGCCCCAACATCTTCAACGGCTACGGCATGACCGAAGCCAGCCTCACGCTGCTGCTGCACCCGCGCGACGCCCTGACCTGTCTGGGCTCCTGCGGCAAGCCGACGTTGATCAGCAGTTGCCGTGTCGTGAAGAACGACCCCGAGCGCACGGTGCCGCCGGCCGAGACGGTGGGCGTGGGCGAAGTCGGGCAGTTGATCGTCAAGGGGCCGCAAATGGTCGACCGCTATTGGAACAATCCGGCCGAGACCGAGAAGAAGTTCAAGGGCGGCTGGCTTTACACGGGCGACCTCTTCAGCATCGACGAAGCCGGCTATTTCCATTTCCAGGGCCGCGCCGACGACATGATCGTCTCCGGCGGCGAGAACATCTATCCGCGCGAGGTCGAGGAAGTGCTGTACCGCTGCCCCGGCGTGCAGGAAGCCGCCGTGATCGGCGTACCCGACGCCAAATGGGGCCAGGCCGTCACGGCCTTCGTGGTGCGCAGCGATGCCGCGCTCGCCGAAGCCGATGTCGTCTCGTTCTGCAAGGCGAGCGACGACCTCGCGCCCTACAAGCGACCGAAGAAGGTGCTCTTCGTCGACCAGTTGCCGCTCAACCCGAGCGGCAAGGTGCTGCGCCACGAACTGGCCGGCGCAATCTATCAAAAACTCACGGCAGGAGCCACCCAATGACCGAACCGGTGCTTTACGAACAGCAGGACTCGATCGTCACGCTGACGCTCAACCGCCCGGCGACGCGCAATGCGCTGACCGAGATGGAAGTGGTCGACGCGCTCGTCGCCTGCCTCGAGCGCGCGCAGGCCGACGGCAGCGTCCGCGTCCTCATCCTCACCGGTGCCGGGCCGGCCTTTTCTTCCGGCGGCAACATCAAGCACATGCGCGACGAGCTCGGCACCTTCGGCGGCAGCTCGGCGCAGATCCGCGAGAACTACCGCCGCGGCATCCAGCGCATTCCGCGTGCCTTCCATGAACTGGACGTGCCCTGCATCGCGGCGGTGAACGGCCCGGCGCACGGCGCGGGCTGCGACCTGAGCTTGATGTGCGACATCCGCATCGCCGCCCAGAGCGCCCTGTTTGCCGAGAGCTTCGCCAAGGTCGGCATCATCCCCGGCGACGGCGGGGCCTGGCTGCTGCCGCGCGCGATCGGGCTTTCGCGCGCCTGCGAGATGATCTTCACCGCCACCCCGATCGATGCCCGGCGCGCCCTCGAATGGGGATTGGTGTCGCGCGTCGTGCCGGATGCCGAATTGATGGCGGCCGCGCGCGAGCTCGCGCAGGCGATCGCCGCCAATCCGCCCGGCGTGCTGCGCATGTCCAAGCGCCTGGTGCGCGAAGGCCAGAGAATGGAACTGGTGAGCCTGCTGGAAATGTCGGCCGCCTTCCAGGGCATTGCCCACCGCACCGCCAACCACCGCGAGGCGATCGCGGCGACCTTCGAAAAGCGCCCGCCGCGCTTCACCGGAGACTGAGCCATCGCCGCGCCCGCCGTCGATTTCATTCAGGGCCTGGGCTTCGGCGACCTGCCCGAGGGCGTCGTCGAGCAGGCCCGGCTGTGCCTGCTCGACCTGTTGGGCGTCGCGCTCTCGGGCCGGCGCACCGCGATGTCGCGCATCGCCTGCGATCACGCGGTCGAGTTCTTCGGGCCCGGCCGGCTGCGCTCGCGCCTCTTATTCGACGGCCGCTCGGCGAGCCCGATCGGCGCCGGCTTCGCGGGCGCGGCCACCATCGACAGCTGCGACGGCCACGACGGCCATGCGCTGACCAAGGGTCATGCCGGCGTCGCCGTGCTGCCGGCGCTGCTTGCGCTGGCCGAGCAGCGGCCGCAGATGAGCGGCCGCGAGTTCATCGCCGCGCTCGTGCTCGGTTACGAAATCGGCACCCGCGCCGGCATCGCCCTGCACGCGAGCGCGAGCGACTATCACAGCTCCGGCGCCTGGAATGCGCTGGCGGCCGCCGCGCTCGCGGCGCATCTGCTGCCGCTGGACGCGCAGCGCACGCGCGAGGCGCTGGGCATTGCCGAATACCACGGGCCGCGCAGTCCGATGATGCGCTGCATCGACCACCCGACGATGGTCAAGGACGGCTCGGCCTGGGGCTGCCTGGCCGGCTTGAGCGCGGGCTATCTGGCCGAGCGCGGATTTACCGGCGCCCCTGCTTCGACCGTCGAGCAGCTGCAACTGCAGGACCTGTGGGGCGATCTCGGCGCGCGCTGGCGCATCCTCGAGCAGTATTTCAAGCCGCACCCGGTTTGCCGATGGGCGCATCCGGCCATCGACGCGGCGCTGGCGCTCGCGCGCCAGCATGGCCTGGCGAGCGGCCAGATCCGCGCCGTGCGCGTGAAGACCTTTCACCACGCCACACGGCTTGCCCACGCCTGCCCGCAGACGACCGAGCAGGCGCAATACAGCCTGCAGTTTCCGGTTGCGGCCGCACTCGTTCATGGCGAGGTCGATTTCGCGACGCTCGACGGCGTCGGCCTGGGGGATGCCGAAGTGCTGCGCCTCGCCCGCCTGATGCGGGTGGAGGAATGGCCACCTTACAGCGCGCGCTTTCCGGGCGAGCGCATCGCCGAAGTGTGCGTCGAGACGGCCGACGGCCGCTGCCTCGAATCGGGGCCGACACGGGCGCGCGGGGATCCGGACCTGGCGCTGGGCGCCGCGGCCTTGCGCGCCAATTTCCGGCATTCCTTCGCGGCCGCCAGCGCGCCGGGGCTGGCGACGGAACTCGAGGACTGCGTGTCCAGGCTGGGCGCGGACGAAGCGCCGGTGGCGCCCTTGCTCGATCGGGTGTTGGATAAAGTCAGGGTCTAGCCTCGATGGGCCCGCCGGAAATCGCCAAGACGCCTCCCACCACCCAGCGCATCGGCTTCTTCCTGGTGCCGCAGTTCTCGATGATGGCGCTCAGCTCGGCCACCGAGCCGCTGCGGGCAGCCAACCGGGTGGCCGGCACGACGCTGTACAGCTGGCATCTGATCAGCGTCGACGGCGAGCCGGTGGCCTCGAGCTCAGGCTTTGCGATGCAGCCTGAATACTCGATCGCCGCGCCGGCTCGGCTGAGCCATCTTTTCGTCGTCGCCAGCATCGGCGTCTCGGACTACCGCAACGCGCAGGTATTCGATTGCCTGCGCCAGCGCGCGGCCGAGGGCCTGACGCTGGGCGGGATCAGCCTGGGCACGATGATCCTGGCGCGCGCGGGCGTGCTCGACCGGCGCCGCTGCACGATCCACTGGGAGGCCTGCCGGGAATTGTCGGACGAGTTTCCGTCGCTCGAGGTCACGCGCGACATCTATTGCATCGACGGCGACCGCATGACCTGCAGCGGCGGCACGGCCGCCATCGACATGATGCTCGACCTCGTCGCGCGCCAGCACGGCCGCCAGCTCGCCGGCGAGATCGCCGACCAGTTCATCCATTCGCGCATGCGCACGGCGCAGGAGAGCCAGAAGATGGCGATCCAATGGCGCTATGGGGTCAAGGACCGGCGCATCGTCAACGCCATCACGCTGATGGAACAGAACATCGAGCGGCCGATTCCGATCGCGACGATCGCGTCGCTGGCGGGCATTTCGGCGCGCACCTTCGAGCGCATGTGGCTCAAGCATTTCGCCATCCGGCCTTCGCAGTTCTATCTCGAGCTGCGCTTGAAGGCGAGCCAGAAGCTGATCCGCGAATCCACCTGTTCGCTGCTCGACGTCGCGATGCAAAGCGGGTTCGCGAGCGCGTCGCACCTGGGGCGCTGCTACAAGCAGTTCTTCGGTATCACGCCGGGCCGGGAGCGCGCTGCGGGCCCGGCGCAATGAACGGGCCTGCGCCCGCGCCCACGGGACCGTCGCTCAGTCAGGCGGCCGCAGCCTTGGTCGCGACGATGACCTGGAAGTTGCCGAACAAGGCCGTCCGGCGTTCGCAGTGGATGCCGTCGATGGCGTCGAGCTGCAGAACTGGGTCTTGCACGTCCCAGAGCGCGAGGCCAAACGGCTCGAAGCACTTGAAGTACAACCAGCCGAGCGCGCGCAGGGCCCAGACTTCGGGCCTGTGGAACTCGGCCAGAAGGAGCTTGCCGCCCGGCGTCAGCACGCGCGCCGCCTCGCTGAGGGCCTTGCGCTTCATCTCGGGCTCCAGTTCGTGCAGCAGAAAGAACAGCACGTTGGCCGTCACCGACGCATCGGGCAGGCTCATCGCCGTGGCGTCGCCCTGGAAGCAGTCCACCTGGCCGCCTGGCTGCGCCAGCTTGCTGCGGGCGTGGACGAGTTCGTTCTCGATGAGGTCGACGATCCGGACCTTGCGTGCGCCCGAGGCCAGCGACACCTGGACGACGCGCGGCACGACATCGCCGAAGGCGCAGGAGGTGATCAGCACGTCCTGCCCGCGCAGCGACATCTGCTGCAATTCGGTCGTGATGCTCGAAACCAGGCGGCTGTACTGGAAGAGCAGGATCGCCGAGATCACGGGCTGGAAGTCCACCAGCCGTATCAGCCACAGCGTCGAATAAAGCGGGTAGACATGCGACGACGGGCTGCGCGCCTGATGGCGCAGCTGGCGCAGAATCAAGGCCCCTTTCGTGAAAGCGTAGAAGAACAACCCGATCGCGAGCGGAATCAGCAGGAGCGGCAGGACGAACTCCAGGATCCAGGAACGCAAGGCAGGGTCTTTCCGAAAGGGGTCGAAAGCGCGCACTCGGGCTCGGGTGGCCGCGCATCGACACGGATGATGGGGCGGCGCCGGCAGGGGCGCGCGATGGGCTCCAGTCTGACACGGGGAGTGCGCCAGGACGCGCCGCCGGGGCCCCGTGTGTCCCGGGCCGCAGCTCCGCACCTCAGGCCCGGCCATCGCGGCCGCGCAAGGGATCGAGCAGTTCGCGCAGGCCGTTGTGGTCGATCTCCTGCATCAGCGCCAGCAGCCGGCCGATCTCGCCTTTCGGGAAACCTTCCCTGGCAAACCAGTTGAGGTAATTGCAGGGCAGATCGGCGAGGACGATTCCCTTGTGTTTGCCGAATGGCATGGTCATCGCGACCAGCTTGCAGAGGTCTTCGGGATTCATGTTGTATTCGGTCAAGCTGCATGCGGGCAGGCGGCCCGCCGCAGAGCCTGCGCCCTCAGCCGCGCTTGACCCAGCGCAGCAGCGCCTCGCGCAGGCGCTCGGCGTCGATCGGCTTGGTGAGGAAATCGTCCATTCCGGCTTCGAGCGCGGTCTCGCGTTCGCCGACGAGCGCCGCGGCGGTCAGCGCAATGATCGGCAAGCCCTGGCCGGCGCTGCGTTTGCGCAGCTCGCGCGTCGCCTGGTAGCCGCTCATCTCGGGCATCTGCACGTCCATCAGCACGGCGTCGTAGGGCAGGCCGACCTCGGCCGCGCGCAGCACGGCGTTGATGGCTTCGCGCCCGTCGACCGCCTGGTCGACGGCGATGCCCCAGCGTTCGAGCAGCGCCACCGCAATCATCATGTTGACGGCGTTGTCTTCCACCATCAGCACGCGCCGCCCCTGCAGCGCGGCATCGAACGGCAGCGCCGGCGGGCTCGGCGCCGGGGTGCCGTGGGCCGGCAGCGGCAGCTCGGCCCAGAACACGCTGCCGCGTCCGGGACCGCTGTCCACGCCGACTTCGCCGCCCATCAGCAGCGCGAGCTCGCGGCAGATCGACAGGCCCAGGCCGGTGCCCCCGAAGCGGCGCGTGGTCGAGTCGTCGGCCTGGGTGAAGGGGGTGAAGAGCCGGGCCTGGGTTTCGGAGTCGATGCCGGGGCCGGTGTCGCTGACCTCGAAGCGCACGCGCTCGGCGCCGCTGCGCCGGGCGGCGAGGCGCACGTGGCCGGCGGCGGTGAACTTCAAGGCGTTGCTGAGGAAGTTGTTGAGCACCTGGCGCACGCGCAGCGGGTCGCCGACGACGACGCCGGCCACGCCCGGCCCCGTCTCGAGCTCGATCGCGAGCCCGCGCGCCGCGGCCAGCGTCGCGTAGGTGCGCTGCAGGCCGTGCAGCAACTCGCCGAGGTCGAAGCGGGTGGATTCGAGGCCGAGCTTGCCGGCCTCGATCTTCGAGAGGTCGAGGATGTCGGTGATGATCTCGGCCAGGGTGCGCGCGCTCTCGACCACCTGGTCCAGGTACTGCTGGCGCCGCTCCTCGGCCAGCCCCGGCTCGCGCGCCATCTGCGCCAGGTGCAGCAGGCCGTTGAGCGGGGTGCGCAGCTCGTGGCTGGTGTTGGCGAGAAAGGCGCTCTTGGCCCGGCTCGCGTCCTCGGCGGCGTCGCGCGCTGCCGCCAGCTCCTGCTCGAAGCGGTGGCGCTCGGTCACGTCCTCGACGATCCAGATCGTGCCGCCCTGCTCGGTGCGGTTCGGGTCGATCGCCTTGGTGCGGATGCGGGCCATGAAGGTGCTGCCGTCGCGCCGCTGCATCGCGCGCTCGATGTCGCAGGACTCGCCGCGCGCGAGCGGCCCCCCGGTCGCGGCGCCGATCTCGGCATAGGCCTCGTCGCTGGGCCAGACCTCGCGCGCCGGGCGCCCGTCCAGCGTGCCCGGCGCCCAGCCGAACATCTGCTCGAAGCGCGGGTTGACGATGACGAAGCGGCGCTCGCGCGTCGCGGCGATGCCGATCGAGGCGTTCTGCAGGATCGCCTCGCGCTCGAGGCGCCCGCGCTCGGCCTCGGTCACGTCGCGCGCGTTGATGACGAGGTAGTGGCGGCGGTCGAGCAGGAAGCGCGCGCCCGAGACCAGCACCGAGGCCTGGTGCCCGCCGCGGCCGATGAACACGGTGGCCAGGTCGGCCACGGGCCCCTGATTGCGCACGCGCTCGATGAAGCGCTCGCGCTCGGCCGGATCGAGCCAGAGCCCGAACTCGGCCATGGTCTTGCCGACGACCTCCACCGCGCTCCAGCCGCTGACGCGCTCGAAGGTCTTGTTCACCATTGCGCAGCGCCCGGTCGCGAGGTCGGCGAGCAGGATCAGGTCGGGGCTGGTCGCGACCAGGTGCGAGAGCATGGTCTCGGAGCGCCGCAAGGCCTCCTCGGCGGCACGGCGTTCGGTGTCGTCGACGTAGATCGAGAGCGTGGCCGGGCCGCCCGCGGCGTCGACCCGCACCCCGGTGGCGCGCACCGAGACGCGGGGGCCCTGGCGCGGCAGCAGGTGGAAGTCGGCCACCGCCAGCGCGGCCCCGGCGGGCTGGCGCGACAGGTCGTCGATGCGCCGGCGCTCGCGTTCGCGCGAGTCGCCGCTTTCGTAGGCGCCGAGCAGGTCGCGCCCGTGCAGCGCCGCCAGGTTCTCGTAGCCCAGCAGGCCGATCGCGGCCGGGTTGGCGTCGATGATGCGGCCTTCGCGGTGCAGCACCAGCGGCGTCGGGATGCGCGCGAACAGCTCCTGGTAGCGCGTTTCGGTGGCTTCCAGCGCGCGCCGCGCGGCGAGCTCGGAGCTCACGTCGCGCAGCACGCCCCAGTAGCCGAGGAAGACCCCGCGCTCGTCGAAGCGCGGCTCGCCGCTGGCTTCGAGCGAGAGCCAGGCGCCGTCGTGCGCCTGCCAGTGGATCAGGCGGTCGCGAAAGGGCAGGCGGCGGTCGAGGTCGGCGATCAGCAGGTCCAGCGCCTCGGGCTCGCAGTGGAACTGCGGCAGGTCCCAGGCGCGCCGCCCGAGGCCGTCGTCCAGGCCGAGGGCGAAGGCGTCGGCGCGCTGGCTCACGCCGGCGATGAGCGCGTAGTCGTCGTCGATCTCCCAGTAGGCGTCGGCGGCGATCGCGAGCAGGCCGCGAAAGCGCTGCTCGCGGTCGTCGGCCGAGCGCGTGTAGCGGCCGACGACGTAGGACAGGACCATGCCGCTGGCGAGGCCGGCGGCGATGAGCATGAGCGTGACGATGAAGCGCAGCGCATCCGGCGGCGCCACCACAGGGGCGGCGCGCGGCGCCAGCCTCATCGCCAGCTCGAGGGCGCAGGCGGCGCCGACGGCCAGCCCCGCCATCGCCAGCCCCATGCGGCGCGAGACCGCGGCGCAGGTGACGCAGGCGAAGAGGCCGTAGAAGCCGATGCCCGGCGCGTCCAGGCCCCAGCCGAAGAGCCAGGCCGAGGCCGCGATGCCGACGGTGGCGAGCGCGAGCAGGCCGAACATCGAGCGCTCGATCCAGACCCCGCGCAGCCGCTTTGCGCCCAGCGCGAGCAGCATGAGCAGCAGGAAGCCGATCGAGACCGAGAGCCGCTCGCCCCGGCCGGGCGCGCCCGGCGCCTGCGCGAACAGCAGCGCGCCGAGGCCCGAGGCCAGCGCCACCGTGCCGAAGAAATAGCCCGGGATGTGGCGCCGCACGTCGCGCCGGGCGTCGACCGCGCGCTGCAGGGGCGGGCGCGGCAGCGGGTGCAGCGCGGTGTCTTCGGGCGATTCGGCGTACAAGCTTCGCCCCTCGGCTGGGTCAGGCGCGCGGGCCGGGCAGGGCGCGCTGCAGCAGTTCGCGGGTCGATACCGCCACCGCACGCGCCGCGGCCGCGAAGTCCTCGCCCGCGCCCGCATAGAGCACGGCGCGCGAGGAGCTGACGATGATCGGCGCGTCCCGGCGCCAGCCGGCGCGCACCGTGGCCTGGGCGTCGCCGCCTTGGGCGCCGATGCCCGGAATCAGCAGCGGCAGCGTCGGCGCGAGCGCGCGCACGCGCTCGATCTCCTGCGGGTAGGTGGCGCCGACGACGAGGCCGATCTGGCCGTTGCGGTTCCAGGGTCCGGCGGCCAGGCGCGCGATGTGCTCATATAGCGCGTCGCCGTTGGCCAGGCGCTGGGCCTGCAGGTCGTCGCCGCCGGGGTTCGAGGTGCGGCACAGCAGGATCAGCCCGCGGCCGTCGTAGCGCTGGTAGGGCTCGATCGAGTCCAGCCCCATGAAGGGGCTGAGCGTGACCGCATCGGCCTGGTAGCGCACGAAGGCTTCGCGGGCGTATTGCTCGGCCGTGGCGCCGATGTCGCCGCGCTTGGCGTCGAGGATCACCGGCACGCCCGGGGCGAGGCGGCGGATCGTCGCCATCAGGCGCTCGAGCTGGTCTTCGGCGCGCTGCGCCGCGAAATAGGCGATCTGCGGCTTGTAGGCGCAGACCTGGTCGCGCGTGGCCTCGACGATGGCGGCGCAGAAGTCGTGGATGCGCGCCGCGTCGTTCTTCCAGCCCCCGGGGAAGCGCGCCGGCTCGGGGTCGAGCCCGACGCACAGCATCGAGTCGTTGCGGGCCGCGGCGGCGGCCAGGTTTTCGGTGAAGGTCATGCTTTGCGCGCGAGTTGCTCCGCCAGGCCGGTGTAGGCGGCCGGGGTGAGCGCTTTCAGTCGATCTCGTTCGCTCATCGGCAGCTCGAGCGTGTCGATGAAGTCGGCCAAGGCCTGTTGCGTGATGGATTTGCCGCGCGTCAGCTCCTTGAGCCGTTCGTAGGGGTTGGGCAGGCCGTGGCGGCGCATGACGGTCTGCACCGGCTCGGCCAGCACCTCCCAGGCCTGGTCGAGGTCGTCCGCCAGCGCCTGCGCGTTCAGCTCGAGCTTGTCCAGGCCGCGCAGCAGGCTGTCGTGGCCGAGCAGGGCGTAGCCCAGGGCCGGGCCCATGTTGCGCAGCACCGTGCTGTCGGTCAGGTCGCGTTGCCAGCGGCTGAGCGGCAGCTTCTGCGACAGATGGCCGAGCAAGGCGTTGGCCAGGCCGTAGTTGCCCTCGGCGTTCTCGAAGTCGATCGGGTTGACCTTGTGCGGCATCGTCGACGAGCCGATCTCGCCGGCCTTGGTCTTCTGGCGGAAATAGCCGAGCGAGATGTAGCCCCAGACGTCGCGGCACAGGTCGATCAGGATCGTGTTGCTGCGTGCCACCGCGTCGAACAGCTCGGCCATGTAGTCGTGCGGCTCGATCTGGATCGTGAACGGGTTGAAGGCCAGGCCGAGCCGGTTCTCGACCACGCCACGGCTGAAAGCCTCCCAGTCGAAATCGGGCCAGGCAGCGAGGTGGGCGTTGTAGTTGCCGACCGCGCCGTTCATCTTCGCCCGCAGCCGCACCTGGGCCACGGCGGCGCGCGCCCCGGCGAGGCGGGCGGCGACGTTGGCGAATTCCTTGCCCACCGTCGTCGGACTCGCGGTCTGGCCGTGGGTGCGGCTGAGCATCGGCACCGCGGCGTACAGGTGGGCCAGGGCGCGCAGGCGCTCGACGAGGCGGTCGAGCGCCGGCAGCAGCACGTCTTCGCGCGCGTGGCGCAGCATCAGGGCGTGGCTCGTGTTGTTGATGTCCTCGCTGGTGCAGGCGAAGTGGATGAACTCGCTCGCGCGCTCGAGCTCGGCGTGGCCGGCGAAGCGCGACTTGAGCCAGTACTCGACCGCCTTCACGTCGTGGTTGGTCGTCTTCTCGATGTCCTTGATGGCCTGGGCATCGGCCTCGGCGAAGCGCAGCACGAGCGAGCGCAGCAGCCCGCGCCCGGCCTCGCCCAGCGCCGGAAACTCGGCAAAGCCGGCGTCGGACAAGGCGATGAACCATTCCACCTCGACCTGCACGCGCCGGTGCATGAGGCCGAATTCGCTCAGCAGCGGGCGCAAGGCGGCCACGCGCGACGCGTAGCGGCCGTCCAGCGGCGACAAGGCGGTGAGGGGGGAGGGCGCGGAGAAAGACATGGGATTTCGGCGCGGGACGGGGCCCGGACGACCTGCAGGGGGGAATCCCGGGATTTTAGGAGCGCGACCCGGGCGCGCAGAATCGCGTGCATGGTCCCCGAACAAGCTCCCCTGCGCGCCCTGGTCTTCGACATCTTCGGCACCGTCGTCGACTGGCGCGGCTCGATCGAGCGCGAAGGGCGCGCGCTCGGCCGGCGCCTCGGCCTGGATCTCGACTGGGCCGCCTTCGCCGACGCCTGGCGCGCCGGCTACGCCCCGGCGATGCAGGAAGTGCGCAGCGGCGCCCTGCCCTGGACGAACATCGACGGCCTGCACCGGCGCATCCTGGACGGCCTGCTCGCCGCGCGCGGCATCGTCCTGGACGAGGCCGAGGCCGACGCCTTCAACCGCGCCTGGCACCGCCTCGCGCCCTGGCCCGACAGCGTCGCCGGGCTGGCGCGGCTGAAGGCGCGCTGGCCGATCGCGACCCTGTCCAACGGCAACGTCGCCCTGCTCGTGAACATGGCGCGCCACGCCGGCCTGCCCTGGGACTGCGTGCTCTCGGCCGAGCTCTTCGGCCACTACAAGCCCGACCCCGAGGTCTACCTCGGCGCCGCACGCCTGCTCGGCGTGGCGCCGGGCGAGCTGATGCTGGTCGCGGCCCATCCTTCGGACCTGCGCGCCGCGCGTGCGTGCGGATTGCGCTGCGCCTACGTGCTGCGCCCCCTCGAACACGGGCCGGGCGGCGCGCAGGAAGCCGCGGCCGAAGGCGAGTTCGACTTCGTGGCCGACGATCTCGTCGACCTTGCGCGCCGCCTCGGGGCCTGATCTTGCCGCGCCGCGGATGTCACAGTTTGCAAAGCCGGGGCGCGCGCGTCATCGCCGACCCCCGCTTTGCCGTTGTCCAGGTTTCCGCCACCCAGCTTTCGACACCATGAAGAACCTTGCCGTCACGAAGGTCGCCGCAGTGGCCGCGATCGCGCTGGCTTCGCTTTCAGGCTGTGTGGTGGCGCCGCTGCCGCAGCCCTATTACGGCGCCCCCGGTCCGGTCGTCAGCGTCGCCCCGCCGCCGCCGCGGTTCGAGGTCGTCGGCCCGCCCCCGGTCGTCGGCTCGATCTGGATCGGCGGCTTCTGGGACTGGGACGGCGGGCGCCACGTCTGGCGCGGCGGCCACTGGGATGCGCCGCGCCCGGGCTATCGCTACGTGCCTCACGCCTGGGAGCATGGCCAGGGCGGCTGGCGCCCGCATCCGGGCCATTGGGAACGGCGCTGAAGGCCCGTTCCCGGCTTGCTGGAGCCTCGTGAGCGGGCCTGCCGGCACCAGCCGGGACCCGCCCAAAGCGCCCGCCGGGCGCGCTTCAAACCATGCCCGCCGGGCGCGTTTCAAACCATGCCCGCCGGGCGCGCTTCAAACCATGCCCGCCGGGCGCGCTTCAAACCACGCCCGCCGGACGCGCCTCAGACCACGCCTTGCGCGAGCATCGCGTCGGCCACCTTGACGAAGGCGGCGACGTTGGCGCCGTCCACGTAGCTCACGCTGCCGTCGGCGCGCCGGCCGTGCCGCAGGCAGGCTTCGTGGATGCTTCTCATGATGTGGTGCAGGCGCGCGTCCACCTCTTCGCGCGGCCAGTTCAGGCGCACCGCGTTCTGGCTCATTTCCAGGCCCGAGGTTGCCACGCCGCCGGCGTTGCTGGCCTTGCCGGGCGCATACAGCACGCCGGCCGCCTCGAAGGTCTTCACGGCCTCGGCGGTGCAGGGCATGTTGGCGCCTTCGGCGACGCAGATCGCGCCGTTGCTGACCAGGAGGGCGGCGTCGCCGGCGTCGAGTTCGTTCTGGGTTGCGCAGGGCAGCGCCACGTCCACCGCCACCTGCCAGGGGCGCACGTCGGCATGGAAGGGCACGCCGGCGCGTTCGGCGTAGTCGCTGACGCGGCCGTACAAGTGGTTCTTGACCTCCATCAGCTCGGCCAGCTTGGCCGGGCTGAAGCCTTCGTCGTCGACCACGGTGCCGCTGGAGTCCGACACCGTCACCACCTTGGCGCCCAGCGCCATCGCCTTCTCGACCGCGTACTGGGCCACGTTGCCCGAGCCCGAGACGGCGACGCGCAGGCCCTGGAGCGAGCGCCCCGTCTGCTCGAGCATCTCTTCGGCGAAGTAGACGGTGCCGTAGCCGGTGGCTTCGGGACGGATGAGCGAGCCGCCGTAGCTCAGGCCCTTGCCGGTGAAGACGCAATCGGCGCGGTTGGTGATTCTCTTCATCATGCCGGTCATGAAGCCGATCTCGCGCCCGCCGACGCCGATGTCGCCGGCCGGCACGTCGGTGTCGGCGCCCACGTGGTGCACCAGCTCGCTCACGAAGGCCTGGCAAAAGCGCATGACCTCGCCCGGGCTCTTGCCCTTGGGGTCGAAGTCGCTGCCGCCCTTGGCGCCGCCCATGGGCAGGGTGGTGAGGGCGTTCTTGAAGGTCTGCTCGAAGGCCAGGAATTTCAGGATCGACAGGTTCACCGAAGGGTGCAGGCGCAGCCCGCCCTTGTACGGGCCGATGGCCGAGCTGTGCTGGATGCGAAAGCCGCGGTTGACGCGCACCTCGCCGTGATCGTCGACCCAGGAGACGCGGAAGATGATGGCGCGTTCGGGCTCCGTCAGGCGCTCGAGCAGGCCGTGGCTGCCGTACTTCGGATGCTTCTCGATGTAGGGCCACAGGCTCTCCATCACTTCCGTCACGGCCTGCAGGTATTCGCTCTGGCCGGGGTTGCGCTCGGCCACGTGGCCGAGGAACGCTTGAAGGGTCGGGAATCTCATCGATCGTCTTTCGCTTGGGGTTTCATGCATGGGTCGATGCGAAAAACGCATTGTGCATGACGCTAACCCGCTATGCGATGTGTGATCGATTCGACCGTGCGACGGCCTGCGCCGGCCGCGGCCCGGCCCGCGCTGCGCCCGGCAGCGCCCGGCTTCAGTAGCCGTGATCGGCGCGCGCCGGCACGACGCCGGCGCCGAGGCGGGCTTCGATGTCGTCGAGCAGGCTGCTTGCGCCGATGCGAAAACGCTCGGGCCCGGCGCTGCCCATCGCTTCTTCGGCCAGCTCGAGGTAGACCGCGGCGTCGGCGACCGTGCGGATGCCGCCCGCGGCCTTGAATCCGACCTTCGAATGGCCGCCACGCGCAATGGCTTCGAGCACCCAGCGCGCCGCCTGCGGCGTCGCGTTGACGGCGACCTTGCCGGTGCTGGTCTTGAGGAAATCGGCGCCGGCGTCGAGCGCCATCGCGGCGGCGCGCCGCAGCGCCGCCTCTTCGCGCAACGCGCCGGTCTCGAGGATGACCTTGAGCGTGAGCCCGGGGCAGGCCCTTCGCACCGCGGCCAGCAGCGCGGGCGCGGCCTCGGGATCGCGATAGGGCATCACGACATCCACCTCCTGGGCCCCGGCTTGGACGATGGCCCGCGTGTCGGCGAGCGCGGCCTCGACATCGCGGCCGCCGTCGGGAAAGTTGGCGACCGCGGCGACCTTCACGGCCGCCGGCAGGCGCGCCCTTGCCAACGCTGCCCGTCGCGGCCAGACGCAGACCGCGGCCGTCGTGCCGAAGCGCCCCTGCGCGCGCCGGCACAGGCGCTCGATGTCGGCCTCGGTGTCGGCATCGTCCAGGCGCGTCAAGTCCAGGCAGGCCAGGGCCTGGCGCGCACGCCGGATGAGGGTTTCGTGGTTCATGTCCATTCCAGTCGGGCGACCACGGCTTCGAGCAGGTCGGCAGCGCGCGCGCCCGCCCGCTCGGCTGCAGCCAGGGTGTGGGCGTGGCTCAGCGCTTGGGCCTCCATGCCTGCCGCCATGTTGGTGATGAGCGAGAACGCGAGCACGCGCAGTCCGGCGTGGCGCGCGATGATCGTCTCCGGCACCGTGCTCATGCCGACCGCGCGCGCGCCGATCCCGCGCAGCCAGCGGATCTCGGCCGGGGTCTCGAACTGCGGCCCCAGCACCCAGGCGTAGACCCCGCCCGCGAGCGCGATGCCGCGCGCCGCGGCCGCCGCCAGCGCCTGCTCGCGCAAGAGCGGGTCGTAGGCCGCGCAGAGATCGACGAAGCGCGCATCGCCGCTCTCGCCCACCAGCGGCGAGCGCTGGGCGACGTTGAGGTGGTCCTCGATCAGCATCAGCTCGCCCGGCCGCAAGGCGGGGTCGAGGCTGCCCGCGGCGTTGGTCTGCACCAGCACCTCGACCCCGGCCGCGGCGAGGCAGCGCAGCGCCGCCTTCATGCCGTCGGCGCGGCCGTCTTCATAGGCGTGGCGGCGCCCGGCCAGCAAGGCGACTTCGCGCCCGCCGAGCCGGCCCAGGTGCACGCGTGCGGCATGGCCACCGACGCCCGGTGCCGGAAAGGCCGGCAGCTCGGCGTAATCGATCGCGATGCTGCCCGCGAGCCGGTCGACGAGCCCGCCCCAGCCCGAGCCCAGCAGCACCGCGATGCGCGGCGCGAAGCCGCTCGCGCGCAGGCGCGCGGCGCTGGGGGAGAGGGCTTCGCTCATGGCAAGGGCTGGGCACGGGGCGCGGGCTGCGCCAGGGCTTCGAGGTCCAGCGGCGCGAAGCCCGCCTGCAGCAGCTGGCGCGGGCGCTGGCGCGCGCCCACGCGGGGCGCGTCGACCGGCCCGACGACAACGCTCGCGGCGGCAAGGCGGGCCTCCACGAGGAGCTGGGGCTTCATGGCGGGCAGGATAGCAAGGCGGGCCGGGAACGGGGAACCGGTGCTGCGCGTCCAGCCCTTAAACTTCAGGCGTCGGCTCCTTCGGGTGCCGGCAGCGTTGTCTCAGGGCGGGGCGAAATTCCCCACCGGCGGTATTCGCGCAGGATGCAAGTCACCGAGCGAGAGCCCGCGAGCGCTTGCCGCAGCCCCAGCCGCGGCGAGGTCAGCAGACCCGGTGCGATGCCGGGGCCGACGGTCACAGTCCGGATGAAAGAGAAAACGCGTCGCCCGTGGCGGGACGGTTCGTCGAGGACCGCGTCCGCACGCGGGTGCGTGTGCCCTGATTCAGGTCTTCAACCTCGCAGAGGAAAACCATGAATCAGCCCGTATCCCCTTCTTCCCCTTCTTCCCCTCCCCCGCGCCTGGCCATCGTCAGCGCGCAGTGGCATGCCGACATCGTGGCGCGCGCGCGCGAATCGGCGATCGACGAACTCGCGCGCAGCGGCTGGCCGCCCGACCGCGTCGACTGCTTCGAGGTGCCGGGCTCGTTCGAGATCCCGCTCGTCGCCCAGCGCCTCGCGCGCCAGGGCCGCCACGCCGCCATCGTCGCCTGCGGCCTCGTCGTCGACGGCGGCATCTACCGCCACGACTTCGTCGCCGCGGCCGTCATCGACGGCCTGATGCGGGTGCAGCTCGACACCGGCGTGCCGGTGCTCTCGGTCGTGCTCACGCCCCATGCCTTTCACGAACACGGCGACCACCGGCGCTTCTTTGGCGAGCATTTCGTGATCAAGGGGCGCGAAGCGGCGCAGGCCGTGCTCGCCCTGCTCGGCGTTGCTCCCGCGGCTTGAATCCCGATGCGCGGCGCGAGGTGCGGGCCGATTGGCGTATCTTCGCGCCTTCGCCCCCCCACAACGCCGCTTCGCCGCCGCCAGCCATGGACAGCCCCCAGCCAAGCAGCCATATCCGCCTGACCTCCCATCCCGGCCAGGGCGCGGCCGGGGCGCCGGCGCTGCGCTGGGGCGAAGCCGATCCGGCCGCGCGCGGCCCGGTCGTCGGCAGCACCGCCCAGCGCAGCCAGCGCAACGTCATCGGCGCCCACAGCGGCAGCTACGGCGTCTACCGGGCGCTCGCGGTGGCGGCGGGCAGCCTGCCGCGCGGCCACGTCGCCGACCTCACCAACACCGCCCCGACCGACCCGGTCGGCCCCTACCCGGCCTGGGGCGACGCCCAGCGCATCGTCTCGATCGACCCCTGGGGCGCGAGCGTGCAATCGGTCTTCGCCGACTACCTGGCCCGGGGCTACGACATCCGGCCCACGATCGCCGTCACCAAGGCCCATATCCACCTGCCCGAGATCCGCCAGGCCATCGCCTTCCAGCGCCTCGCCCCCGACGGACGCATCCTGCTCGAGGACGGCTCGGCCGCAGTCACGAAGATCGCGATCGAGCCCGTCTGGTGGCTGCCTGGAGTCGCCGCACGCTTCGGCGTCGCCGAGGCCGACCTGCGGCGCGCGCTGTTCGAGGAGACCGGCGGCATGTACCCCGAGCTCGTCACGCGCAGCGACCTCGAGGTCTTCCTGCCGCCGATTGGCGGCCAGACCCTGTACGTCTTCGGCGCGCTGCGCGCCCTCGCCGACCCGTCGATCACGCTCACCGCGCGCGTGCACGACGAATGCAACGGCAGCGACGTCTTCGGCTCGGACATCTGCACCTGCCGGCCCTACCTCACCCATGCCATCGAGGAATGCGTGCAAGGCGCGCAGCAGGGCGGGGTCGGCCTCATCGCCTACAGCCGCAAGGAAGGGCGGGCGCTGGGCGAGGTGACCAAGTTCCTGGTCTACAACGCGCGCAAGCGCCAGGAAGGCGGCGACCGCGCCGACCGCTATTTCCTGCGCACCGAATGCGTCGCCGGGGTGCAGGACATGCGCTTCCAGGAATTGATGCCCGACGTGCTGCATTGGCTGGGCATCCGAAAAATCCACCGACTGGTGAGCATGAGCAACGACAAATACGACGCGATCACCGCCAGCGGCATCGAGGTCGGCGAGCGCGTGAAGATCCCCGACGCGCTGGTTCCGGCCGACGCCCGGGTCGAGATCGAGGCCAAGATCGCGGCCGGCTATTTCACCGACGGCAGCGTTCCCAGCGACGACGACCTCGCCCGCATCAAGGGGCGTGCTCTTGAATGAGTCGAGTGATTCGCTCGCCGCCTTGCGCGACCCGGCGACGATCCGCCTGCGCTCGGCCGCGATCGCGCGCGCCGTGGCCGACGGCCGATCGGGCCTGTTCCGCCTCGACCGCAGCCGCCTCGCCGAGGTTGCAGAGCGCGTCGCCGCGCTCACGCTGCGGCGCTTCCCCGACCTGAATGTGCCGATCCACGGCCGCTGGCGCCACTTCGAGGCCGGCGGCGTCGACCGCAAGGCGCGCTTCGATGCCGCGCTCGCCGGGCGCGACGTGGCCGAGGCCGCGCGCGCGCGCTTCGACCTCACGGTGCTCGCCGTGCTGCTCGATGCCGGCGCCGGCGGCGCCTGGCGCTACGAGCAGGACGGGCGCGAATACCGGCGCAGCGAAGGCCTGGCGGTGGCGAGCTTCGAGGCCTTCGTCGGCGGCGCCTTCTCGGAGCGGGCCGATGACTTGTTGCGCGCCGACGCGGCGCGGCTGCAGCGCGTCGATGCCGAGACCCTCGGCCCCCTCTTCCAGGTCGGCAACGGCAATGCGATGGTCGGGCTCGAGGGCCGCGCCGCGCTCTTGTCGCGCCTGGGCGCGACGCTCGTGCGCGAGGCCGAGCGCGACGGGCTCGAGGCGCGCCCGGGGCTGATCTACGACCGCCTCGTCGCCGGCGGCAGCAAGCAGGTGCAGGCGGCGCAGCTCCTGGGCGAGCTGCTGCGCTGCCTGGGCCCGATCTGGACCGCGGGCAGCCGCATCAAGGGCGTGGCCGCGGGCGATGTCTGGCCGCACCGCTTCGCCGGCGCCGAGACCGCGGCCGGTGCCGACTTCACCAGCGCCGGCTACGTGCCCTTGCACAAGCTCAGCCAATGGCTGGCGTATTCGCTCGTCGAGCCGCTGCAATGGGCCGGAATCGAGGTCGTCGGGCTCGACGCCTTGACGGGCCTGGCCGAATACCGCAACGGCGGCCTGCTGCTCGACGCCGGCGTCATCGTCGCGCGTGACGCCCGCCTGCTCGCCAGGCCCTGGAAGCCGGCGGACGAGCTCGTCGTCGAATGGCGGGCGCTGACGGTTGCCCTGCTCGACGAGCTCGCCCCGCTCGTGCGCCAGCGCCTCGGCCCCGGCGCCGCGGCGCTGACGCTGGCCCAGCTGCTCGAAGGCGGCACCTGGGCCGCCGGGCGCGAGATCGCCGCCGAGCGCCGCGCGGGGGGCGTGCCGCCGCTGCAGATCGAGAGCGACGGAACGATTTTCTGAAACGGAAAGACCGAGCCGATGAGCGTCACCACCATCACCCACCCGCTGGTCCAGCACAAGCTCACGCTGATGCGCCAGAAGGACCGCAGCACCAACAGCTTCCGGCGCCTGCTGCACGAGATCGGCATGCTCATGGCCTACGAGGTCACGCGCGAGATGCCGGTGCAGATGATCGAGATCGAGACCCCGCTCGAGAAGATGAGGGCCCCGGTCATCGACGGCAAGAAGACGGTCTTCGTCGTCGTCATGCGCGCTGGCGACGGCTTTCTCGACGGCATGCTCGAGGTCGTTCCGGGCGCCCGCGTCGGCCACATCGGGCTCTACCGCGACCCCAAGACCCTGGTCGCGGTGGAGTACTACTTCAAGATGCCGCAGGACATGCACGAGCGCGATGCGATCGTGCTCGACCCGATGCTCGCCACCGGCAACTCGGCGGTCGCCGCGGTCGACCGCCTGAAGGAAACGCGGCCGCGCTCGATCCGCTTCGTGAGCCTGCTCGCCGCGCCCGAAGGCCTGGCCAAGTTCCAGGCGCATCACCCCGACGTGCCGGTCTACACCGCGGCCATCGACCGCCAGCTGAACGACCACGGCTACATCGTCCCCGGACTCGGCGACGCCGGCGACCGCATCTTCGGCACCAAGTAAGGCCGCGCGGCGATGCTGGTGCGCAATGCGACCCTGGTCGACGGCCGCAGCGGCATCGACCTGCTCGTCCAGGAAGGCCGCATCGCCGCGCTCGGCCCGAGTCTCGCGGCGCCGCCCGAGGCCGAGGTCGTCGAAGCCGGCGGCTGGCTGCTGAGCCCCCCTTTCGTCGACGCCCATTTCCACATGGACGCGACGCTCAGCCACGGCCTGCCGCGCGTCAACGAAAGCGGCACCCTGCTCGAAGGCATCGCCCTGTGGGGCGAGTTGAAGCCGATGCTGACGCAGGAGGCCCTCGTCGAGCGCGCCCTCGCCTATTGCGACTGGGCGGTGGCGCGCGGGCTGCTTGCGATCCGCTCGCATGTCGATGTCTGCGATCCGCGGCTGCTCGCGGTCGAGGCCTTGCTCGAAGTGCGCCGGCGCGTCGCGCCGTACATCGACTTGCAGCTCGTCGCGTTTCCGCAGGACGGGTTGCTGCGCGCGCCCGGGGCCTGGGACCAGCTCGTGCGCGCGCTCGACCTCGGCGTCGACGTCGTCGGCGGCATTCCGCATTTCGAGCGCAGCGCCGCCGACGGCACTGAGAGCGTGCGCCGGCTGTGCGAGCTCGCGGCCGAGCGTGGCCTGCGCGTGGACCTGCATTGCGACGAGACCGACGACCCGCAATCGCGCCACGTCGAGACCCTGGCCTATCACGCGCAACGCCTGGGCCTGCAGGGCCGGGTCACGGGCTCGCACCTCACGTCGATGCATTCGATGGACAACGACTACGTCGCCAAGCTGCTGCCCTTGATGGCCGAAGCCGGGCTGCACGCGGTGGCGAACCCGCTCATCAACATCACGCTGCAGGGCCGGCGCGACGGCTATCCGAAACGGCGCGGCATGACGCGCGTGCCCGAGCTGCTTGCGGCCGGGGTGAATGTCGCTTTCGGTCACGATTGCGTCATGGACCCCTGGTACGCGCTCGGTTCGGCCGACATGCTCGAGGTCGCCTCGATGGGCCTGCACGTCGCGCAGATGACCTCGGCCGCAGCGATGCGCCAATGCTTCGACGCGGTGACGACGAACGCGGCGCGCGTGCTCGGCCTCGAAGGCTACGGCCTCGAGCCCGGATGCCGCGCCGATTTCGTGCTGCTGCAGGCGCGCAGCCCGGCCGAAGCCCTCCGCCTGCGCGCGCAACGCCTCGTTGTGGTGCGCGGCGGCAAGGTCCTGGCGCGGGCCCCGCAAGCGGTCATGTCGCTGAACCTCGCGGGCCGTCCCGCGGCCGTGGATTTCACGCGACACCCGGGCTGATTCGATCCCGACCCGCCGAGGGGGGCTTCGCTAGAATCGATTCGACAACCCGGCCGGACGCCTTCCCCTCCCGCTCATGAAACTCATCGGTTCGCTCACCAGCCCCTACGTCCGCAAGGTGCGCGTCGTCATGGCCGAGAAGAAGCTCGACTTCCAGCTCGTGCTCGAAGACCCCTGGAACACCGACGCGGTGCTCAAGCTCAACCCGCTGGGCAAGGTGCCCTGCCTGGTGATGGAAGGCGGCGAGGCGGTCTTCGATTCGCGCGTCATCGTCGAGTACCTGGACACGCTCTCGCCGGTGGGCAAGCTCATTCCGCCGCCGGGGCGCGAGCGCATCGAGGTGCGCACCTGGGAGTCGCTGGCCGACGGCACGCTCGACGCCCTCATCCTCGCGCGCCTCGAGGCCACCTGGCCCGGCCGCGCCGAGGCCGAGCGCTCGCCGGCCTGGATCGAGCGCCAGATGCGCGCCGTCAACGCCTCGCTCAAGGCCATGAGCCAGGGCCTGGGCGAGAAGGCCTGGTGCTGCGGCACGCATTTCTCGCTCGCCGATGTCGCCGCCGGCTGCGCCCTGGGTTATCTCGATTTCCGCTTTCCGCAGATCGACTGGCGCGGTTCGTATCCGAACCTGCAGCGCCTGGCTGAAAAACTCGCCGCACGCCCGAGCTTCGCCGACACCCTGCCGCCCGCGGCCTGATGTTCACGGACCGGCACAGCTACGAGCCGCGCCACGGCCACGGCCTGGCGCACGATCCGTTCAATGCCATCGTCGGCCCGCGACCGATCGGCTGGATCTCGACGCGCAGCCGTGCCGGAGCCCTCAACCTCGCGCCCTACAGCTTCTTCAACGCCTTCAACTACACGCCGCCGATCATCGGTTTCGCGAGCCTGGGGCTGAAGGACACGCTGCGCAACCTCAACGAGACCGGCGAGTTCGTCTGGAACCTCGCCACGCGGCCGCTGGCCGAGGCGATGAACCAGACCTGCGCCGCGGTGCCGCCCGAGGTCGACGAATTCGCCCTCGCCGGGCTCACCCCGGTGGCGTCGTCGCTGGTCGCGCCGCCGCGCGTCGGTGAGAGTCCGGTCGCCTTCGAATGCCGGCTCACGCAGCAGATCCAGCTCCAGGGCCTGGACGGCAGGCCGGTCGCGACCTGGCTCAACCTGGGCGAGGTGGTGGCCGTGCACATCGCACGCGAGTTCATCGTCGAGGGCGTCTACGACACCGCGCTGGCCAGCCCGGTTCTGCGCGGCGGCGGGCCGGCCGACTATTTCGGCATCGGCGCGGCCCAGCGCTTCAGGATGCTCAGACCGGCTTAGCGTAGCGGTTGTCGTCGGCGGGCGCGAAGCGGTCGGCGCGCGCCGCCGGCCAGTAGAAGCGGTAGACGTTGTGCGGCCAGTCGCTGCGGCCTTCGACCGCGTCGATCAGCGCCCCGGGCGTGAGCAGGTGCAGCTCGTTGGCGAGCAGCCGGATCTCGCTGTCCGAGACCCGGTGCACGATGTGCGAGGCGGTGATGCGGTTCGGGTGCTCGAGCCCGGCCGCCTGCACCAGCTCCTTCAAGGCCTTGAGCGTGTTCTCGTGGAAGCGCCAGACGCGCTCGGCCTTGTCGGGCACGACCAGCGCCCGCTGGCGCTGCGGATCCTGCGTCGTGACCCCGGTCGGGCAGTTGCCGGTGTGGCAGGTCTGGGCCTGGATGCAGCCGAGCGCGAACATGTAGCCGCGCGCGGCGTTGCACCAGTCGGCGCCGATCGCCAGCATGCGCGCGATGTCGAAGGCGCCGATCACCTTGCCCGCGGCGCCGAGCTTGATGCGGTGGCGCAGGTTCAGCCCGGTGAGCGTGTTGTGCACCAGCAGCAGCCCTTCCTGCAGCGGCGCACCGACGTGGTCGGTGAACTCCAGCGGCGCCGCGCCGGTGCCGCCTTCGGCGCCGTCGACGACGATGAAGTCGGGCAGCAGCCCGGTCTCGAGCATGGCCTTGGCGATCGCGAACCATTCCCAGGGGTGGCCGATGCAGAGCTTGAAGCCGGTGGGCTTGCCACCCGAGAGCTGGCGCAGGCGCTCGACGAACTGCATCAGCCCGATCGGGTTGTCGAAGGCGCTGTGCTGGGCCGGGCTGATGCAGTCCACGCCCGCCGGCACGCCGCGCGCGTTGGCGATCTCGATCGTCACCTTCGGCCCGGGCAGCATGCCGCCGTGGCCGGGCTTGGCGCCCTGGCTGAGCTTGATCTCGATGAGCTTGACCTGCGGGTCGGCCGCGGTCGCGGCGAAGCGCTCGGGGCTGAAGCTGCCGTCGTCGTTGCGGCAGCCGAAATAGCCCGAGGCCACTTCCCAGATCAGGTCGCCGCCGTGCACGCGGTGGTGCTGGCTGATCGAGCCTTCGCCGGTGTCGTGCGCGAAGCCGCCCTTCTTCGCCCCGGCGTTGAGCGAGAGGATGGCGTTCGCGCTCAAGGCGCCGAAGCTCATGGCCGAGATGTTGAACAGGCTCGCGCTGTAGGGCTGGGTGCACGAGGTGCCGCCGCCGCCGATGAGGACGCGGAAGTCGTGCGAGTCGATCTTCGTCGGCGCGAGCGAATGGTTCATCCACTCGTAGCCGCCGGCGCCGACGTCGAGCTGGGTGCCGAAGGGCCGCTTGTCGGAATCGTCCTTCGAGCGCTGGTAGACGAGCGAGCGCTGGGTGCGCGAAAAGGGGTTGGCCTCGGTGTCGCTTTCGATGAAGTACTGGCGGATCTCCAGGCGCACGAACTCGAGCAGGAAGCGGATGTGGCCGATCACCGGGTAGTTGCGCAGGATCGAATGGCGGCGCTGGCGCGAATCGCGCCAGCCCAGGCCGACCAGGAAGAGGCACAGCAGCGCGATCCCGCCGCCCATGTCGAAGGCGATCCAGGTGAAGGTGGCCAGCAGCAGGCCGATGGCGGCGCCGAGCCAGGCCAGGTAGCGCACCGGAAAATGGCGGTCGATTCGGTGCAACCACTCGTGCATGCGGCTTCCCCTGGGGTTTGTCCCCGGCTCGATCCGGCGCATCGTAGCGAAGCCCGCCGCGGCCCGGCACGCGGCTTACCCGGTGTCGGGGTGAAGGCAGGGCGGCCGCGGCTGGCTATACTCACGCCCACTGACAGCGCCGATTTGTTCCGGATTGCGGGCGCTCTAACAAATGCCGCTAAAGAGGGACCACCCGGCTCCCGCTTTCGCGTTGCCGGGTTTTTCATTCATGGCAGCTATCGGCCCCGTCACTCCCCAGCGAATGGATTTCAGCGAGCCGCTGCCCTTGCGCAGCGGCGCCGTGCTCGCGCCTTATTCGCTCGTCTACGAAACCTACGGCCGCTTGAGCGCCGACAAGAGCAACGCGGTGCTGGTTTGCCACGCGCTCAACGCCAGCCACCATGTGGCCGGCGTCGACGAGAACGGCGCCACCGGCTGGTGGGACAACCTCGTCGGCCCGGGCAAGCCGCTGGACACCGACCGCTTCTTCGTCATCGGCGTCAACAACCCCGGCTCCTGCTTCGGCTCGACCGGGCCGGCCGACTTCAACGCGGTGACGGGACGCGCCTGGGGCGCCGACTTTCCGGTGGTCACGGTCGAGGACTGGGTCGATGCCCAGGTGCGGCTCATCGACCGCCTGGGCATCGGCCAGCTCGCCGCGGTCATCGGCGGCAGCCTGGGCGGCATGCAGGCCCTGGCCTGGACCCTGCGCCACCCGCAGCGGCTGCGCCACTGCATCGCGGTCGCGACCGCGCCCAACCTGTCGGCGCAGAACATCGCCTTCAACGAGGTGGCGCGGCGCGCCATCGTCACCGACCCCGAATTCCACGGCGGCCATTTCTACGAGCACGGCGTGGTCCCGAAGCGCGGCCTGCGCGTGGCGCGCATGATCGGCCACATCACCTACCTCTCGGACGATGCGATGGAAGCCAAGTTCGGGCGCGAGTTGCGCGCCGCCGAGCTCGGCTACAGCACGCAGGAGATCGAGTTCCAGATCGAGAGCTACCTGCGCCACCAGGGCGACAAGTTCAGCGAGTACTTCGACGCCAACACCTATCTGCTGATCACGCGCGCGCTCGACTACTTCGACCCCGCGCGCGAGTTCGGCGGCGACCTCGCGCGCGCCTTTGCCGCGGCGCGCGGCCACCGCTTCCTGCTCGTGAGCTTCACGACCGACTGGCGCTTCTCGCCCGCGCGCTCGCGCGAGATCGTCAAGGCCCTCGTCGACAACCGCATCGAGGTGAGCTATGCCGAGATCGACGCGCCGCACGGCCACGACGCCTTCCTGCTCGACGACGCGCGCTACCACGGCGTGCTGCGCGCCTATTTCGCGGGGATGAGCGATGTCTGAGCGGCGCGACCTGGAGATCCTCGCCGAGCTCGTTCCCGCGGGCTCGCGCGTGCTCGACCTCGGCTGCGGCAGCGGCGAGTTCCTCGCCCACCTGAAGCGCCACAAGGGCTGCAGCGGCTACGGCGTCGAGATCGCCGACGCCGACGTGCTCGGCTGCGTGCAGCGCGGCGTCGACGTGATCCAGCTCAACCTCGAGGAAGGGCTGGCGCTGTTCGAGGACCGCAGCTTCGACGTCGTGCTCCAGATCGACACCCTGCAGCACCTGCGCAATACCGAGCGCATGCTGCGCGAGACCGCGCGCGTGGGCCGCATCGGCATCGTGAGCTTTCCCAACTTCGCCCACTGGCCGAACCGCCTGCGCGTCGTCGGCGGGCGCATGCCGGTGACGCGGACGCTGCCCTACCAGTGGTACGACACGCCCAACATCCGCGTCGGCACCTTCGCCGATTTCGAGGTGCTGGCGCGCAAGACCGGCCTCGCGGTGAGCGACAGCTTCGGCCTGCAGGGCGGACGCGTCGTGCGGCGCTGGCCGAACCTGCTCGCCAGCGTCGCGGTCTTCAAGTTCGAGCGCGAGTAAGCGCCGCCGCCGGCAGCGGCGAGGCCGCCAGCCGCAGCGTGAACGCCGAACCGACGCCGGGCTGGCTGCGCACGTCGATGTGCCCGCCCATGGCTTCGGCGAGCTGGCGTGAGAGCGCCAGGCCGAGCCCGGTTCCGGCGATTTTGCTGTTCTGCGCGCCGGCGCGCTCGAAAGGGTTGAACAGGCGCTCGATCTGGCTCGGCACCAGGCCGATCCCGGTGTCGCGGACCGTGATCGCCTGCGCTGCGCCGTCGCCGGCGGCTTCGAATTCGATCCGGCCCAGCGGCCGGTTGTACTTGATGGCGTTGGACACCAGGTTGCTGAAGACCTGCTTGAGCCGCACCGTGTCGGCGCGCACCCAGGCCGTCGCCGGCAGGCGGTCGACCAGGCTCAGGCCGGCGGCGGCGGCATCGGCGGCGTGCATGGTCCAGACGCTGCGCAGCAGCGCCACCGCGTCGAGCGGGGCCAGCACGACCGGGAGCTGGCCGGTCTGCGCGCTCGACAGGTCGAGCAGGTCGTTCACCAGCGCCAGCAGGTGGCGGCTGCTGTCGATCAGGTGGTGCACCCAGTCCTGCTGGCGCGGCGTGCCCGCGCCTTCGAGCTCGAGCAGCTGGGCGAAGCCCATGATCGCGTTCAGGGGCGTGCGCAACTCGTGGCTCACGCGCGAGAGGAAGGCGCTCTGCGCCTTCTGGGCGGCGGCGTTGCGCTCGCGCTCGCGCCGCAAGGTCTCGGCTTCATGGCGCTCGCTGATGTCGGTGTGGGTGCCGATCATGCGCAAGGGTCGGCCGGCGCCATCGCGCTCGATCACGAGGCCGCGCGTCAGCACCCATTTCCAGCTCCCGTCGCGGCAGCGCATGCGGTGCTCGCTGCGGTAGGCCGGGGTCTCGCCGCGCAGGTGGGCTTCGCGCGCCTGCAGCTTGGCGCCGCGATCTTCCGGATGGGTCAGGGCGTCGAGCGCGTCGCTGCGGTTGCCGTGGTCGGCGGCCTCGAGCCCGTACATCTGCAGCAGCCCGGGCGAGACCACCTCGTAGCCGGCGTCGATGGCCCAGTCCCAGAAGCCGTCGCCGGTGCTCTCCAGCGCCAGCTTCCAGCGCGCCTCGTTGTCGCGCAGCGCGCGTTCGGCTTCCTGGCGCGCGCTGATGTCGACGATGACGCCCACGCGCGTGCCGCCGCTCTCGTCCGCGTGGACCGAGGACGAGGTGTGCTGGACCCAGCGCACGCTGCCGTCGGCGCGCACGATCCGGAATTCCGCCAGCGCCGCGCGCCCGCCGTCGTCCGCCGCTTCGATCGCCGCGACCGCGGCGGCGTGGTCGGCGGGGTGGTTCATGCGGCGCAGGGCCTCGCCGTCGGCCAGCACCTCGGCCGGGTCCAGGCCGTAGAGCGCGCGCACGCCTTCGCTCACGAAACTGAAGCGGCGCCGGCCGTCGCGCCCGAGGTGCTGGCGATAGACGACGCCCGGCACCTGGTTCGCGATCTCGCGCAGGCGCTGCTCGCTCGCGGCGAGCGCGGCCTGGGCCGTGACGCGGTCGGTCACCTCCTCGACCGTGCCTTCGTAGCAGAGCACGTGGCCCTGGGCGTCGCGCAACGTGTAGGCGTTCTCGCTGATCCAGACGCGCTCGCGCGTGCGGTGGCGGTAGACCTCGGAGACGAAGCCGCGCACGAAGCCGTCGCGCTGCATCGCGGCGCTGAACTGCTGCCGCCGCTCGGGCAGGACGTACCACTCGCGCTCGATGTCGTGCACCGCGGCGAGCAGCTCGGCCTCGCTCGCGTAGTCGTTGAAGCGCACCAGCACCGGGTTGGCGCGCAGCATGCGGCCGCCCGGGACCGAGCGATAGGCGCCGATCGGCAGATGGTCGAAGAGGGAGGATCGCGGCTCGTCGCCGGCATCCGTCGGCCTGTCCATGGCGGCTATTGTGCGGCGCCGCGCCGCGGCGTCAAAGCGGCGGCAGCGCGCCCAGCGCCTCGAAGCGGCCGGGCTCCTTGGCCTTCCAGGCCGCAATCGCCCGCTCCATCTCGCCGAGGTCGAAGATCGCGCTTTGCAGCAGCGTCATCTGGTCCAGGGCCTCGGCGGTCGGGTGGTCGACCGCGTAGTTCAGCGCCATCTTGCTGCCGGCGATCGCCAGCGGCGACTTCGCGGCAATGGCCGCGGCAAGCTTCAGCGCATGCGCGCGCGTGGCCTCGGCGTCGGCGAGCACGGCGTTGACCAGGCCCACGGCGAGCGCGCGCTCGGCGCCGAGGCGCTCGCCGGTGTAGGCCATCTCGCGCGCGATGCCGGGCGCGACGATCTTCGGCAGTCTTTGCAGGATGCCCAGGTCGGCGGCCATGCCGATGTGGATCTCCTGCAGCGTGAAGAAGGCGTCGGCCGAACAGACCCTGATGTCGCAGGCCGCCGCGAGGTCGAGTGCGCCGCCGATGCAGCCGCCCTGGACCGCGGCGATGACGGGGAATCGCGCCTCTTCGAGCGCATCGAAGCAGCGCATGAGCCGGCGCAGCCCATCCTGGAACGCGAGGCGCGAGCGCGCGCTCGAGGTGTCGAGCATCGCCATCCCGCCGGCGAAGACCTCCAGCGCCATGCCGGCGCTGAAATGGCGGCCGGTCGAGGCGATCACGAGGCAGCGCACCTGGCCTTGCGCGTTCATGGCCTGGACCGCATCGCGCAACGCCGGGAAGAACGGCGGCGCCATCGTGTTCAGGCGCTCGGGCCGGTTCAGTTCGAGCAGGGCGACGCCGTCGGCGCCGGTCTCGATGCGGAAGTAGTCGGTGTTCATCGGGAGAGCTTAGCGCCATCCACGGCGCCGATCCACAATCGGCCGATGGACAGCCTGCGTGCCGGCGACGGCACCGATCTTCACCTGCGGCGCTGGCCCGCGAGCGGCGCGGCGCGCGGCGACGTGCTCCTCGTGCACGGCCTGGGCGAGCACAGCGGGCGCTACGGCGCGCTGGCCGCGGCGCTCAACGCCGCGGGCTGGCACGTCACCGGCTTCGACCAGCGCGGCCATGGCGCGAGCGCGGGTGCGCGCGGCGTGATTCCAGCGCCCGAGGCGCTGCTCGCCGACCTCGCCCTCGTGATCGACGCCGTGCGCGGCCCCGGGCCGCTGGTGCTGCTCGGCCACAGCATGGGCGGGCTCGTCGGCGCGCGCTTCGCGGCCGAAGCCCTGGCGCCGGCGCCCGCGCCCTGGTCGCGCCCGCTCGACGGCCTGGTGCTGTCCTCGCCCGCGCTCGACCCGGGCATGAACGCGGCGCAGAAGGCCTTGCTCGCCCTGCTCGGGCGCCTGGCGCCGAACCTGGCCGTCAACAACGGCCTGAAGCCGGAGTGGATCAGCCGCGACCCCGCGGTCGTTGCCGACTACGTCGCCGACCCGCTGGTGCACAACCGCATCGCGGCACGCCTGGTGCGCTTCATCGTCGACGGCGGCGCCTGCGCACGCGCGCTCGCGCCGCGCTGGCGCGTGCCGACGCTGCTGCTGTGGGCCGGGGCCGACCGCTGCGTCGCTCCCGCCGCCAGCGCCGCCTTCGCCGCCGCGGCGCCGCCAGGGGTCGTCACGGCCCAGGCCTGCCCCGGCCTGTTCCACGAAATCTTCAACGAACCCGAGAAGGCCGGGCCGCTGGCGCGGCTCATGGGCTGGCTTGCCCGCTTCTCCGATCCCACCGTCCCCGAGGAGACCCCCCGATGAACGCCCCCGACCGCCACCTTCCGCTCGCCGCTTTCACCGCCCGCGCCTGGGACGAGCGCATCCTGCCGCAGCTCGTCGACTACATCGCGGTGCCGGCCAAGAGCCCGATGTTCGACCCCGACTGGCAGGCCCATGGCTACATCGACCGCGTCGTGCGCGACGCCGCGGCCTGGGTCGAGGGCCGCCGGCTGCCGGGCCTGAAGCTCGAGGTCGTGCGCCTGGCCGGGCGCACGCCGGTGATCTTCTTCGAGCTGCCCGCCACCAAGACCGGCAGCAGCGAGACCGTGCTGTTCTACGGCCACCTCGACAAGCAGCCCGAGTTCAACGGCTGGCGCCGCGACCTCGGGCCCTGGACGCCGAAGATCGAGAACGGCCTGCTCTACGGCCGCGGCGGCGCCGACGACGGCTACGCGGTCTACGCTGCGATCACCGCGCTCGAAGCCCTGGCCGCGCAAGGCCTGCCGCATCCGCGCTGCGTCGGCCTGATCGAAAGCGGCGAGGAAAGCGGCTCGCCCGACCTGCCGGCCTACATCGACGCCTTGCGGGACCGGCTCGGTGCGGTCGGCCTCGTCGTCTGCCTGGACAGCGGCGCCGGCAACTACGACCAGCTCTGGCTCACGAACAGCCTGCGCGGCATGGCCGGCGGCGTGCTGAAGGTCGAGATCCTCGACGAGGGCGTGCACTCGGGCGATTCGAGCGGCGTCGTGCCTTCGAGCTTCCGCATCCTGCGCCAGGTGCTCGACCGGCTGGAGGATTCGAAGACCGGGCGCTTGCTGCCCGCGAACTTCCATTGCGAGATCCCGCCGGCCTTCGCGGCCCAGGTGCGCGCGACGGCGGCAATCCTCGGCGAGCAGGCCTGGAAGCCCTTTCCCTGGGTCTGCGGCGGTGACGGCACGCCGGCCCTGCCCACCACCACCGACCCGGTCGAGGCCTTGCTCAACCGCACCTGGCGACCCACGCTCAGCGTCACCGGCGCCGACGGTTTTCCGCCGCTGCAAAGCGCGGGCAACGTGCTGCGGCCCTACACCGCGTTCAAGCTCAGCCTGCGCCTGCCGCCGCTGGTCGACGCCGCGGCGGCGTGCCGCGAGTTGAAGGCGCTGCTCGAAGACAACGCCCCCTACAACGCCCGCGTCACCTTCCACGGCGAAGGCAGCGCGCGCGGCTGGGCCGCGCCCGAGACCGCGCCCTGGCTCGCGCAGGCGGTCGACGCGGCCTCGCGCGCCTTCTACGGCGCGCCCGCCGCCGCGATCGGCCAGGGCGGGACGATTCCGCTGATGAGCATGCTCGCGGCCGGCTTCCCGCGCGCCCAGATGATGGTCTGCGGCGTGCTCGGCCCGAAGAGCAACGCCCACGGCCCGAACGAGTTCCTGCACATCGACTACGCGAAGAAGCTCACCGCCGCGGTCGCCCAGGTCGTGGCGGCGGCTCCTTGAGTCTCGAGCAAATGGGGCTTCGCCACCTTGCTTGAACCCCATGGGCCACGAAGGGGCTCCAAGTGGTCCTGGGGGCGCTCAGAAGGTGAAGCCGACCTCGACCTTGGTGCCCGACAAGGGTTCGAGCAGGCCCAGCAGCGGCGCCAGCGGCCGGTAGCGCATTGCCACCTTGGTGGCGTAGGCGAGGAAGCGCGGCAGGTCCTCGGCATAGCGCGGCTTGGCGTCGCGGTGCTTGAGGCGGCAGAAGATGCCCATCACCTTCAGGTGCCGCTGCAGCCCCATCCATTCGAGAGCGCGCCAGGTCTCGCCGAAGTCGCTGCCCCAGGGCTCGCCCAGCGCGACGCCGGCACGGCGCGCCTGCTCCCACCAGCGCACCGCCCAGTCGATCTCGCGTTCCTCGTCCCAGGACAGGAAGGCGTCGCGCAGCAGGCAGGCGATGTCGTAGGTGAGCGGGCCGCGCACCGCATCCTGGAAGTCGAGGATGCCGGGGTTCGCACCCTCGCACACCATCAGATTGCGCGGCATCCAGTCGCGGTGCACGGCGACCGTCGGCTGGGCCAGGGCGCTGGCCACGAGCAGCGCGCAGATGCGCTCCCAGGCGGCGCGCTCGTCGGCGTTCCAGCGCAGGCCGAATTCGCGCTCGACGCACCAGTCCGGAAAGAGCGCCAGCTCGCGCTGGAGCAGGGCGGCGTCGAAGGGCGGCAGGCTCGCCGCCGGCACGCGCGCCTGGAACTGCACCAGGGCCTTGATCGCGTCGCGCATCAGCGCGTCGGCGCGCGCCGCGTCGGCCTCGCGCAGGGCGTCGAGATACAGCGTGCGGCCGAGGTCGGCGAGCAGCAGAAAGCCCTGGTCGGCATCGGCTTCGAGCACCGCCGGCGCGTTCAGCCCGGCCTCTGCGATGAGCCCGGCGATGTGGACGAAGGGCCGCACGTCTTCCTGCGGCGGCGGCGCGTCCATCACGATGAAGCTGCTGCCGCCCGCGCCGGCGATGCGCAGGTAGCGCCGGAAGCTGGCGTCGGCCGAGGCCGGCTCGAGGCTGGCGCGGTCGAGCCCGCGGCGCGCGGCGATGCCGTCCAGCCAATGATTGAAGGCCTGCTCGCGGGCCGCGTCGGGCCAGGCGATCGCGGCGGGAATAGCTGATTCGACCCTCATGGATAATCGATTCTACAAATGCCAATCAAACCGCTGGCCCTGGCGGCGGGACTGTTGTCGGGCGGTGTCGCTGCGTGGGCCCAAATCGCTCCCGCCGCTCCTGCTGCAACCGGCGCAGCGCCCGCCGAAGCCCTGGAGCCGAGCCTCGCGCTGCAGCCGGCGCCGAGCGGCGAGGCCGCCAAGAAGTTGCCGATCATCCTGCGCGCGCGCGAATTGCGCGCCCGGCCCGACCTCGAGGCGATCGCCGAAGGCGATGTCGACTTCCGCATCGGCGGCACCCGGATCGACGCCGACCGCCTGAGCTACGACCAGTCCGACGACCTCGCGGTGGCGCGCGGCGGCGTGCGCATCACCCGCCCCGGCGCGGTCTACAGCGGCCCCGAGGTGCAATTGCACGTCCAGCGCTTCGAGGGCTTCTTCCTCCAGCCCGACTACGAGTTCACGCAACTCGGCGCCGGCGGCCACGCCGACCGCATCGACTTCATCGACAGCGCGCGCTCGGTCGCGACCAACGCCAGCTACACGAGCTGCCCGCGCGACGGCTCGGGCGACCCGGCCTGGATCCTCCAGACCCAGCGCCTGAAGCTCGACCTCGACACCGACGAAGGCATCGCCGAAGGCGCCGTGCTGCGCTTTCTCGGCAAGCCCATCCTGGCCCTGCCCGAGGTCTCGTTCCCGCTTTCCGATGCCCGCCGTTCGGGCTGGCTGCCGCCGACGGTCGTTCCGGTGGACAGCCGCAGCGGCCTCACCGTGTCAATGCCCTACTACTGGAACATCGCGCCGAACCGCGACCTCACGGTCGAGCCGCGCCTGAGCCTGCGCCGCGGCTTCGCCGCCGATACCGAGTTCCGCTACCTCGAGCCGGGCTATTCGGGCCGGCTCGACCTCAACCTGCTGCCCAACGACCGGGTCGCGGGTCGCGCGCGCGGCGCGCTGCGCTGGCAGCAGGACGCCAGGCTGCCGCAAGGGCTGCGCTTCTCGGCCAACGTCGCGCGCGTGTCCGACGACGGCTGGTGGCAGGATTTCCCCGACGCCGGCCGCAGCCCGACGCCGCGCCTGCTGTCGCAGCGGGTCGCGCTCGAGCGGCCTATCGGCCTCGCTGGCGGCGAAGGCCTGGTCTACGCGCGCGAGCAGCGCTGGCAGGCGTTGCAGGGCAGCGACCAGCTCGTCACCCCGCCCTACCAGCGCAGTCCGCAGCTCGGCGTGCAGCTGCACGGACGCCTGGCGCAGGGGTTCCGGTACCGCTTCGAGACCGAGCTCAACCACTTCACCCTGCCCGACGCGAACCCCGACCCCAGCCTGCCCACCGGTTACCGGGTGCACGCCCTGGGCTCGCTGAGCCGGCCCCTGCACGAGCCGGGTTGGTGGGCCGTGCCCAAGGTCTCGTTCAACGGCGCCAGCTACCGCGTCGACGAACCCGGCTCGACGTTCCGGCGCAATGTCTCGCGCCTCATCCCCACGTTCAGCGTCGACGGCGGGCTCCAGTTCGAGCGCAAGGCCCATGTGTTCGGCCGCGACCTGCGCCAGACCCTGGAGCCGCGCGTCATGTTCGTCGAGACGCCCTACGTCAACCAGACCGGGCTGCCCGACTTCGACGCCGCGGCCAAGGATTTCGATCTCAGCTCGATCTATTCCGAGAACAGCTTCTCGGGGATCGACCGGGTTTCGGATGCGCGCCAGATCACGGCCGGCGTGACGAGCCGCTTCATCGACGAGAAGACCGGTGCCGAGGCGATGCGCCTGGGCGTGGCCCAGCGCTACCTGCTGCGCCAACAGCTCACCGCGCCCAAGTCCGACGGCACGCCCGACGGGCCGCCGCTGCAGCGCCATTTCTCGGACCTGCTGCTGTTCGGCTCGAGCACGATGCAGCCACGCTGGACCCTGGACGGCTCGCTCGAATACAGCCCCGACCTCTCGCGCCCGGTGCGAACGGTGGCGGGGCTGCGCTACAGCCCGGGGCCGTTTCGCACGCTGAGCCTGACCTACCGGCTCGCGCGCGGCCTCAACGAGCAGGTCGAGCTCGGCTGGCAATGGCCGCTGCGCTTCACCTTGCCCGACACGCGCGGCCCAGCGGCGACGGTGGGCGAAGCGTTGCGGCGCCACAGCGGCGGCTCCAGTTGCAGCGGCACCTGGTACGCCGTCGGCCATGTGAACTACAGCATGTTCGACAGCCGGATGACGGATTCGCTGATCGGCGCCGAATACGATGCCGGCTGCTGGATCGGCCGCGTCGTCGCCGAGCGCGTGTCCACCGGCACCAGCACCGCCACCACCCGGCTCATGCTCCAGCTCGAATTGGTCGGCTTATCCCGGCTGGGTTCGAACCCGCTCCAGGTCTTGAAGGACAATATCCCCGGCTACCGCCTCCTACGCGAAAGCCGCAGCGCACCGACCCTGAGCGACGAATGAGATTCCCGAGCCTTTTGCGGCGCAGCCTTGCGCTGGTCCTTCTGTGGTCGGCCGCCTGCGGCGCCGCCGTGGCCGCGCCGATGCAGAACGGCGACTACATCGCCGCGATCGTCAACTCCGAACTCGTCACCGCGGGCGAGGTCGAGCAGCGGGTCGAGCACGCGCGCGCCGAGGCGGCGCGCAGCGGCGCCAAGCTGCCGCCCGACGCGGTGCTGCGCAAGGAGGCGCTCGACCAGCTCATCGAGGAGCGCGTCATCGTCACCCACGCCCGCGAAAGCGGCGTGCGCATCGAGGAACCCGAACTCGACCGCGCGGTGCAGAACGTGGCACAGCAGAACCAGCTCACGCTGGACCAGTTGCGCAGCCGGCTGCGCCAGGACGGCATCGACTACGCGCGCTTCCGCTCCGACCTGCGCGACCAGCTGCTCATCGAGCGCGTGCGCGAGCGCGAGGTCAACGACCGCATCGTCGTGAGCGAGCAGGAAATCGACAAGTACATCGCCGAGCAGCGCCAGGCCGCCCAGTCCGACCCGGTGCTCGACATCGCCCAGATCCTGGTCACGGTGCCCGAAGGGGCGGACGCCGCCACCGTGCAGGCGCGCCGCGCGCGGGCCCAGCAGGCGCTCGACCGCGTCCTCGACGGCGCCGATTTCGCCACCGTGGCGCGCGAAGTCTCGGAAGACGGCAACCGCGCCAACGGTGGCGACATCGGCCCGAAGCCCGCCTCGCGCCTGCCCGACCTCTTCGTGAGCGGGGTCGCCGGGCTCGCGAACGGCCAGATCCGCCCGACCCTGGTGCGCAGTGGCGCCGGTTTTCACGTCCTGAAGCTGGTCCGGCGCCAGGACGGCCAGGCCATGCGCGTGACCCAGACCCGGGTGCGCCACATCCTGATCCGGACCTCGCCTGAACTGCCCGTCGACGTGGCGGAACGCCGGCTCAGCCAGTACCGCAGCGAGATCGAGAGCGGCCAGCGCAGCTTCGAGAGCGTGGCGCGCGCGGTCTCCGAAGACGGGTCGGCGGCGGCCGGAGGCGACCTGGGCTGGACCTCGCCCGGGATGATGGTGCCCGAGTTCGAACAGGCGATGGACGCGCTCGAGCCGGGCCAGATCTCGCAGCCGGTGGTCACGCGCTTCGGCGTTCACCTGATCCAGGTCGTCGAGCGGCGCGAAGTCACCCTCGACATGAAGCAGGTGCGAGCCCAGGCGCGCAACGTGCTGCGCGAGCAGAAGTTCGCGAAGGCCTACGACGAATGGGCGCGCGACCTGAGGGCGCGCGCCTACGTCGAACTGCGCGACCCGCCGCAGTGAGCGGGCATCAGGCGCGCAAGCGTTTCGGCCAGCATTTCCTGAGCGACGAATCGGTGCTCGCGGCGATCATCGCCGCGATCGACCCGCGTCCGGGCGACGCCCTGGTCGAGATCGGCCCCGGCCTGGGTGCGCTTACGCATCCGCTGCTCGAATGCGTCGACCGGCTCACCGTGATCGAGCTCGACCGCGACCTCGCGGCGCGCCTGAGGCGCAACCCGCGCCTGGACGTGATCGAGGCCGACGTGCTGACGGTCGATTTCGAGGCCCTGGCCACGGCGGCCGGGCGGCCGCTGCGCGTCGTCGGCAACCTGCCCTACAACATCTCGACGCCGATCCTGTTCCACCTGCTCGGCGCGGCCGGGCGCATTGCCGACCAGCATTTCATGCTGCAGAAGGAAGTCGTCGAACGCATGGCTGCCGGGCCCGGCAGCAAGAACTACGGCCGCCTCTCGGTGATGCTGCAGTGGCGCTACGACATCGAGAGCGTGCTCGACGTGCCGCCCGAAGCCTTCGACCCCCCGCCGCGCGTCGATTCGGCCGTGGTGCGCATGCAGCCGCTCCCGGCGCCGCCCGAAGTCGATGCCGCGCTGCTCTCGGAACTGGTGCTGGTGGCCTTCTCGCAGCGCCGCAAGCTGCTGCGCCACACCCTGGGCCGCTGGCTCGCCGAGCGCGCCCTCGCCCCCGGATTCGACCTTCAGCGCCGCGCCGAAGAGGTGCCGGTCGCGGAGTACCTGGCGCTGGCCGCGCAGGCGACCGAAAAAGCCGCTCGCGCCTGAGCGACGCTCCTCAAGCGAACGCCGCGGATCCGGCTTTGCCGGTCCGCTGGCGTTGCCCCCCCGGGTGGGCTGCGGCCGGACACAGGGGCGCGGCAGCGGCCCTGTGCCTGCCGCAGGCTTGGCCGCCTGCAAGCGGCCAAGCGCGCCGAAGGCGCTTCGGGGGGGATCCTGTCATGCGGCGTTGAGCCAGGCGGCCGTATCGAATGCGCTGCACATCATCGGCATGTTCATGCCGAAATTGGGGTTCACGCCGTTCTTCGGCACGACCTTGGCGGCCGGCTTCGCCGCACCACCGTTCTGGGCCACTTCCGTAGCCCGCTCCCATGACCCGTTTTCCTGGGAGCGGGCTACTGAAAAGAATAGAAACACCTGAACGGTATTCGTCGCTCCGCCCAGAAGTCGGCGGCGTCGCGGAAAACGTCCAGCAATTGCTCGCGCGCCTCGCGGTCGAAACGCGGGTTGTCGGGCAGTTGTTCGAGCACGACCACGAAGCCCGGCTGCGGGCCGGCCTTGTGGACGAGATCGGTCATGCAGTCGTAGAGCGCATCCAGGTTCTTGCCGAAATGCGGCGGGAACAGGAACGCCGCGGCGATCGCCTCGAGCACGTCCTGCTTGGACTGCGCCTGCGTCAGGCTGGCGTACAGGAAGTGCTGCCCGGCGCTCGCGGCGGCCTCCATCAAATCGTCGACGCGGTACGCTCGTATCGCCTGGACGATGTTCGGTCGGACGGTCTGCAACTCCATGGTCGCCTGCCTCCTTGTTCGATCAACGATGAAATGGGTGTCGCCGCTGCCAGTGCCTGCATTCATGGAACGATCCGGCTGAAGCTCGAATAATGGTCGGCGGTGTAATAACAAATGTCGGGCTGGGTCGGTGGCACGCCCCCGCAGACGATGCGCCGCGCTCCGCGGTTCGGGGCGCCCGGAGTCCGCACCGTGTACTCGTGGTAGAAACCGCGAGACCGGCGCGGCAGCAGGCGCTCGCGATTGCCGAACACGACGCCGTCCTGTTGGTAGCGGAACGGCCCGCCGTTCAAGATGCGCTGGTAGGTCTGCTGCGCTGCGGGTGGGAGTTCGGAAAGAGCCACCGGATCCGTTGCGCCGCGGGCCTGAACCCCTGTTCCGGCTACCAAGCCCGAGGCCAGCGCGAGCGCCAGCCCCGACTTGTGAACCGCCTGCCGGAGCTTGCTGCCCTCCGCGGCCAGACCGAACCAGAACACGGGTTAACCCTGAAAAATCAAACCCGAATGGTACCGGAACCCCCCCGAAAACTCAAGCCGCTGCCTAAATTTCAGGCAGTTCGACTCGGAAATCAGTGGGTGCTCACATTGTCTTTGGGAAGATCAGGGCGTTTTCGCGCGCGCTTCAGCCGCTGCGGCCGGCGGCGGCGTCGGCCACCGTCAAGGCGGTCAGGTTGACGATGCGCCGCACCGTGGCCGAGGGGGTCAGGATGTGCACCGGCCTGGCCGCGCCGAGCAGGACCGGCCCGATCGCGATGCCGCCGCCGGCGGCGGTCTTGAGCAGGTTGTAGGCGATGTTGGCGGCGTCGATGCCGGGCAGGACGAGCAGGTTGGCCTCGCCCGTCAGGGTGCTGCGCGGCATGATCGCCTGGCGCGTCGCAGCGTTGAGCGCGCAGTCGCCATGCATTTCGCCGTCGACCTCGAGCCAGGGCGCACGCCGGCGCAGCAGCGCCAGCGCGTCGCGCATCTTCTGGGCGCTCGCCAGGTTGCTGCTGCCGAAATTGGAATGGCTCACCAGCGCGGCCTTGGGCTGCAGGCCGAAGCGGAGCATTTCCTCGGCCGCCATGACCGCGATCTCGCACAGTTCGGCCGGCCCGGGGTCGGCGTTGACGTGGGTGTCGACCAGAAAGAGCTGGCGCCCGGGCAGCATCAGCCCGTTCATGCAGGCGTAGACCTGGGCCGCGGGGTCGGCGCCTGGGGTGGCGCGCTTGCCGATGACCTGGTCGATGTAGTGCAGGTGGTCGTGGGTCGTGCCGTAGGTGCCGCACAGCATGCCGTCGACCTCGCCCTTGTGCAGCAGCATCGAGCCGATCAGCGTCAGGCGCCGCCGCATCTCGATCTTCGCAACCTGCGCCGTGATGCCACGGCGCTCGGTCATGCGGTGGTAGGTCTGCCAGAAGTCGCGGTAGCGATGGTCCTGCTCGACGTTGACGACCTCGTAGTCGACGCCTTCCTTCAGGCGCAGGCCGAAGGTCTCGATGCGGCGCGCGATCACGGCCGGTCGGCCGATCAGCGTCGGCCGCGCCAGGCCTTCGTCGACCACCACCTGGACCGCGCGCAGCACGCGCTCTTCCTCGCCCTCGGCATAGGCGACGCGGTTGGCGCTGGCGCGCTTGGCGACGGTGAAGATCGGCTTCATCGTCTGGCCCGAGGCATAGACGAAGGTCTGCAGGCGCTCGCGGTAGGCCGCCATGTCGGCGATCGGGCGCAGGGCCACGCCCGAGTCGGCGGCGGCCTGCGCCACCGCGGGCGCGATCTTCATCATCAGCCGCGGGTCGAAGGGCTTGGGGATGACGTATTCGGGGCCGAACGAGAGCGTGGCGCCGGCATAAGCGGCGGCCACGACCTCGCTCTGCTCGGCGCGCGCGAGCTCGGCGATGGCGCGCACCGCGGCGATCTCCATGGCGTCGGTCACGGTCGTCGCGCCGCAGTCGAGCGCGCCGCGAAAGATGTACGGGAAGCACAGGACGTTGTTGACCTGGTTCGGGTAATCGGTGCGGCCGGTGGCGATGATGGCGTCGTCGCGCACCGCCTTGATCTCCTCGGGCAGGATCTCGGGCGTCGGGTTGGCGAGGGCGAAGATCACCGGCGCGCGCGCCATCGAGGCCACCATCGGGCCCTTGAGCACGCCGCCGGCCGAAAGGCCGAGGAAGACATCGGCGCCGGGCATGACGTCGGCCAGGCTGCGCAGCGCCGTCTTCTGGGCAAAGAAGGCCTTGTCGGCATCCATCAACTCGACGCGCCCTTCGTAGACGACGCCGGCCAGGTCCGTGACCCAGACGTTCTCGCGCCGCACGCCGAGCTTGACGAGCAGACCCAGGCAGGCGAGCGCCGCGGCGCCGGCGCCGCTGGCGACGACCTTGACCTCTTCGATCTTCTTGCCCACCACTTCGAGTGCGTTGAGCAGGGCCGCGCCGACGACGATCGCGGTGCCGTGCTGGTCGTCGTGGAAGACCGGGATCTTCATGCGCTCGCGCAGGGCACGCTCGACGTAGAAGCAGTCCGGGGCCTTGATGTCCTCGAGGTTGATGCCGCCGAAGGTGGGCTCGAGCGCGGCGATGATGTCGACGAGCTTGTCCAGGTTGCGCTCGGCGACCTCGAGGTCGAAGACGTCGATGCCGGCGAACTTCTTGAACAGCACGCCCTTGCCTTCCATCACCGGCTTGGCGGCGAGCGGGCCGATGTCGCCCAGGCCCAGCACCGCGGTGCCGTTGGTGACGACGGCGACGAGGTTGCCGCGCGAGGTGTAGCGGAAGGCGGCGCCCGGGTCGGCGACGATCTCCTCGCAGGCGAAGGCGACACCGGGCGAGTAGGCGAGCGCGAGGTCGCGCTGGTTCACCATCTGCTTGGTGGCCGTGACCGAGATCTTGCCCGGCGTCGGAAATTCGTGGTACTCGAGGGCCGCCTGTCGCAGTTCGGCTTTCTTGTCTTCCGCGTTGGGCATGCCCATGGTCTCCTGGAGTGTTCCGCCGGCACTGCCGCGGTGGGGCCGGAATTCTACGGTGCGGTCCGGGCCTGGCTGCTGCGAGAATGCGCGCCGACATGATCGGCGAATTCGAACTCATCGAGAAGTACTTCAACCGTCCGGCGCGGCGCGCCGCGCTCGGCGTCGGCGACGACTGCGCGCTCATCGAACCCGACCCCGGGATGCAGCTCGCGATCTCCTGCGACATGCTGGTCGAAGGCCGCCATTTCCTCTCGACCGTGGCGCCGCAGCGGCTGGGCCACAAGGCGCTGGCGGTGAACCTGTCGGACCTCGCGGCCTGCGGCGCCGAGCCGCTGGCCTTCACGCTGGCGCTGGCGCTGCCGCGCGCGGACGAAGCCTTTCTCGCGCCTTTTGCGCAGGGGCTGTTCGCGCTCGCCGAACGCCACGGCTGCGAGCTCGTCGGCGGCGACACGACGGCCGGGCCGCTCAACCTCGCGATCACGGTATTCGGCCAGTTGCCCGCGGGCCAGGCCCTGCTGCGCAGCGGCGCGCGCCCCGGGCACGACATCTGGGTCAGCGGCCGGCTCGGCGACGCGCGCCTCGCGCTCGAGGTGTTCCGCGGCCGCGTCAGCCTGCCGGGTGACGAATTCGAACAGGTGCGCCGGGCCATGGAATGCCCCGAGCCCCGCGTCGCCCTGGGGCTGGCCTTGCGCGGCCTGGCAACGAGCGCGATCGACCTCAGCGACGGGCTCGTCGGCGACCTCGGCCAGGTGATGCGGCGCTCGGGCGTGGGCGCCACGATCGAGGTCGACGCCCTGCCGCGCAGCGACATCCTCGCGGCCCAGGGGCCCCTGCTGCAGCGCGAATGCCTCCTCGCCGGCGGCGACGACTACGAGCTGCTGTTCACCGCCCCGCGCTCGCGCCGCGAAGCCGTGCTGGAAGCGGCCGCCGCGGCGAACACCGAGGTCAGCCGCTGCGGCACGATCGACGCGGGCGAGGCGCTGCGCGTCGTCGACGCGCGCGGCGCCGTGGTCGCGATGCCCTGGCAGGGCTACGACCACTTCCGCTCATGAGCCGGCGCGGCGGCGACCCGGCTTCGCACCGGCGCCAACGCCGCGTGGCGGGCGCGGGCGCCAGGGGAGGCCGGTGAGCTCGCTGCGCCCGAGCGCGTCTTTCATGCTGGGCCATCCGGCGCGCTGGTTCGCGCTGGGTTTCGGCAGCGGCCTCTCGCCCGTCGCGCCCGGCACCGTGGGCACGCTCCTGGGCTGGGCCGCGTTCGCCGCCGCCGATCGCTGGTTCGGCCCGCTGGCCTGGGGCTGGGTCATCGCCGCGGCATTGCTGCTCGGGCTCTGGGCCTGCACGCGCACGGCCCAGCACCTCGGGCTGGCCGACCCCGGTGCGATCGTCTGGGACGAGATCGTCGCGATCTGGATCGTGCTCTGGTTCGTCACCCCCGGGTCGTTCGCGCTGCAGGCGGCCGGCTTCGTCCTGTTCCGGATCTTCGACGCCGCCAAGCCCGGACCCGTCGGCTGGGCCGACCGCCTGTTCAAGCTGCGCCCGGGCGAGGCCATCGGCTGGCGCCAGGGCTGGGGCATCCTCTTCGACGACCTCGTCGCCGCCGGCTGCACGCTGCTGTGCATCGCGCTCGGAGTCTGGCTGTGGCGCTGGTGAAGTTCGAAGCGGCGGTGACGGCGCTCGGCGACGCCTTGCGCACGCGCGGCTGGCGCATCGCCTGCGCCGAGAGCTGCACCGGCGGGCTGATCGCTGCGGCCTGCACCGCGGTCGCCGGCTCGAGCGACTGGTTCGAGCGCGGCTTCGTCACCTACAGCAACGAGGCGAAGACCGATCTGCTCGGCGTGCCGGCCGCGCTCATCGCCGCCGAAGGGGCGGTCAGCGAGGCGGTGGCGCGGGCCATGGTGGCCGGGGTGCTGGCGCGCGCGCCGGTTCAGCTCGCGGCAGCCGTCACCGGCATCGCCGGCCCCGGCGGCGCGGTGCCGGGCAAGCCGGTCGGCACGGTCTGGCTCGCCTGGGGCACGGCCGCGGGCGTTCAGGCGGAACGGCTGCAACTCGACGGCGACCGCGGCGCGGTGCGCGAGGCCAGCGTCTCCGCGGCGCTCGCCCGCCTGGACGAGGCCGCGCGCCCATGAAGATCCTGCTTGCCGGTGAGATCGACGCAGGCTGGCGCCGCAACCTGGCCGCGGCCCTGCCCGAGGCCGACTGGGCCTACCGCGGCGACGCGGCCGACGTCGCGGTCGTCGCGAATCCGGCGCGCGGGGCGCTCGCCGGACAGCGCCGGCTCGGCTTGATCCAGTCGCTCTGGGCCGGGGTCGAAGGCCTGCTCGCCGACCCCACGCTGCCGCCGGGGGTGCCGATCGCGCGCATGGCCGATCCGGCGATGAGCGCGGCCATGGCCGAGACCGCGCTCTGGGCCGTGCTCGCGCTGCATCGCGGCTTCTTCGCCTATGCGCGGCGCCAGCGCGAAGGTGTCTGGCAGGCCCATGCCCAGCGCCGCGCCGACGAAGTGGGGGTGGTGGTGCTGGGCCAGGGCGAGATGGGGCGCGCGGCGGGGGCGCGCCTGGCGCAGCAGGGCTACCGCGTCGCCGGCTGGCGCCGCGGCGTCGAGCTCGCGCCGCTGCTGGCGGCGAGCGAGATCGTCGTCAACCTGCTGCCGCTCACCGAAGCCACGCGCGGCCTGCTCGACGCCCGCTTCTTTGCGGCGATGGCGCCGGGTTCGGCGCTCGTCAACCTCGGCCGGGGCGGCCATGTGGTGGAGGCCGACCTGCTCGCCGCACTCGATGCCGGACAGGTGCGTGAAGCCGTGCTCGACGTCTTCGCCCAGGAGCCGCTGCCCGCCGGCCACGCCTTCTGGCGCCATCCGCGGGTGCAGATGCTGCCGCACGCGGCGGCGGCGACCGATCCACGCAGCGCTTCGCAGGTGGTGGCCGCCAATCTGCGCGCCTGGCGCGACGGGCGCGAGCCGGCTTACCTTGTCGACCGCGGGCGCGGCTACTGAAGGCGCCGCGTCACGGAACCGCGCCGGCTCGGCTTCAGGCCGCGAGCGCCAGCCGCGTCCGTCCGTTGGCCTGCAGCAGCATCAGCACGAGGCGGCGCAGCCCGTCCCAGGGGTCCTGCGGCCAGTCGGGGTGGCGCAAGCCCTTGACGAGGCCGTCGCAGACGCTCGCGGCCTCGACGAGCTGCTCGATCTGGTGCGCTTCGAGCTGCGGCAGCGCGCGTTCGAAGAGCTTTTCCTTGAGCCCCCAGACCCGGGCTTCGCGCAGGGCCAGCGGCAGCGGCTTGCCGGCGTCGAGCGCGTTGCGGGCGCGGGCGAGGCCGCGGATGTCCTCCGCCAGGGTCCAGTGCACCAGCACCGGCGCCTCGCCTTCGGCGCGCAGGCCGTCGAGCATGCGCAGCGCGCGCGCCACCTGGCCCGCGAGCACCGCCTCGCCGAGCCTGAAGACGTCGTAGCGCGCGACGTCGAGCACCGCGGCCTCGATCTGGTCGAAGCTCAGCTCGCCCGCCGGGTACAGCAGCGCGAGCTTTTGCAGCTCCTGGTGCGCGGCGAGCAGGTTGCCTTCGACGCGGTCGGCGAAGAAGGCGAGCGTGCGCTGGCCTTCTTCGCCGTCGGCGACGCGCTGACCCTGCGCGGCGAGGCGCTTGGCGATCCACGCCGGCAGTTCGCGCCGCTCGACCGGCTCGACCTTGAGCATCACGCCGGCGGCGTCGAGGGCCATGAACCAGCCGCTCTTGGCCTGCTGCCAGTCGAGCTTGGGCAGGTGGATCACGGTCACGACGTCGTCGCAGAGCGTTTCGCAATAACGCTGCAACGCCGGCGACCCCTCCTTGCCCGGCTTGCCGTTCGGGATGCGCAGCTCGATCAGCTGGCGCTCGGCGAACAGGCTCATCGCCTGCGACGCGCCGATGAAGCCGTCCCAGTCGAAATGCGCGGCGTTGCCGACGGTGAAGACCTTGCGCTCGCCATAACCCGCGGCGCGGGCGGCGGCGCGGATCGCGTCGCCCGCTTCCTGGGCGAGCAGCGGCTCGTCGCCGTGGATCGTGTAGAGCGGCTTGACGCCCTTGGCGAGGTGCGCAGCGAGCTGGTCGGGCTTGAGGTTCATGCCGGCTTGATCGCCCCCAGGCGGCGCAGCACCTGGGCCACGACGTCCTCGTCCATCGCCCGAAAGAGCAGCGTCTCTTCCTGCTGCTTGGCCAGCGCCGCCGTCTCGTTGTAGCTGAGATCGCGCGTGAGCAACAGCTCGGCCGGCGGCAGCAGCAGCGCGCCCGCCGGTGTGGCGGCGCGAAAACGCAGGCGCACGCGCAACTGCACTTCGCGCACCTGGCCCGCGGCGGTGAAGGCGGCCACCGTCTTCGTCCGCGCGTCGGCGAGCGCGTCGAACACGACCTCGGCCTGCGCCGGGTTGTCGCGCAGCGCGATGCCGGCGGCGCGCAGCTCGCGTTCGAGCGCAACCCGCAGCGGCGAGTCGGCGGCAAAGCCGACGAGCGCGATCGACTTGAAGGCCAGCGGCTGCGGGCGGCGCAGCTCGAAGCCGCAGGCGGCCAGCACGACGGTGCCAAGGAAGCAGAGAGCGATGCGTCGCCGCATGTTCAATCGCCGCGCGCCGCGATGGCGCGCCGGAGCACGACCGTGATGTCGGTGGTCGCGCGCTGGTCGCCGTGCGCGAACAGCGCATAGGCGCCGATCGGCAGGCAGCGCGCGCCGCCGGCATTGAGTGCTGCGACGAGCCGCTTCAGGTCGGCGGCGGTCGCGGGGCGGCTGCAGTCGCTCATGCGGTGCGTGCGGCCATCGCCCGGGCAAGGCAGTCGATGAGATGCTGCTCCATCGCTTCGAAAGTCTTGAATCGATAGACGCCCTTGCGCTGGCCCGTGCTCGTGGCCCAGCCGAACGTGGCGGCCGCATCCACCACGGCCATGCCGCGCCGAAGGGCGTCGGCGCTGGCCTGCACTTCGAGGCGCGGTTCGGTGGCGCGGTGGCCCACGGTGTGCATGCGCTGCTACGCCGCGACCACGTTGACCAGGCGGCCCGGCACGACGACGATCTTGCGCACCGGCTTGCCTTCGGCGAACTTGGCGACTTCGGGCGCGGCTTGCGCTGCGGCTTCGATCGCGGCCTTGTCGGCCGCCGCGGCGACGCGGATCGCGCCGCGTGTCTTGCCGTTGACCTGGAGCACGAGTTCGATCTGATCCTGTACCAACGCCGCCTCGTCGACCGGTGGCCATGGGGCGTCGATCACGTCGCCGAATCGCGTCGCGAAGCCGAGTTCGGTC
>JAGWTS010000092.1 GCA_028868875.1 Burkholderiales bacterium
GTCGTTGACGTTGACCTGGTTGATGCCGGGCAGGTTGATTTCGGCCGGGTCCTCGACCGTGGCGATGTTCACGCCGGGCTGGTTCAGGATGTTCAGGCAGGTGTAGAGCGAGACCGTCTTCCCCGAGCCCGTGGGGCCGGTGACGAGGATCATCCCGTAGGGCCGGCCGATGGCGGCCATCAGCCGGTCTTTTTCGATCTTCTCGTAGCCCAGGGCCTCGATGCCGAGCTTGGCGCTGGAGGGGTCGAGGATCCGGATCACGACCTTCTCGCCGAACAGCGTGGGCAGGGTGCTGACGCGGAAGTCGATCGCCTTGCTGCCGAACTTGAGCTTCATGCGGCCGTCCTGCGGGACTCTCTTTTCCGAGATGTCCATGCGCGAGATGACCTTGATGCGCGACGAGAGCTTGTCCTTGATCGCCAGCGGCGGCTGGGTGATCTCGCGCAGTTCGCCGTCGATGCGGAAACGCACCCGGTAGTGGTACTCGTAGGGTTCGAAGTGCAGGTCCGAGGCGCGCAGGTTGATCGCGTCGATCAGCATCTTCTGCAGGAAGCGCACGACCGGCGCGTCCTCGACCTCGGCCGCGACTTCCTGCGACTCGACGCTCGTGCCGGATTCCTCGTCGGTGACGTCGAAGTCGAATTCGCCTCCGGCCATCGACTCGATCATCTCGTTGGCGCTGGCACCCTGCGCCTCGATCTGGCGCATCAGCTTGTCGTACTCGACGATCACCCACTCGGGCGAAAGCTGGGTCGCGAACTTGATGCGCTCGGCCGCTTCCTGGTCGGTCGGGTCGGCGGCGCCGATGAACAGGCGGTTGCCGCGCTTGCCCAGGACGATGAGCTGGAACTGCTGCGCCGTCTTCGCATCGACGATGTTCTTGGGCAGCTTCTGCAGGTCGACCGCGTTCAGGTCGACGAGCGGCAGGGCGAGCGCCGCCGAGAGGGCATGGGCGAGCTCGTCGGCCTTGACGGCGCCCGCCGCCACGGCCGTGGCCACGAATCCGGTCTTGCGCTCGCGCGCCGACTTGGCGATCTCGTCGGCGGCCTTGGTGCTCAGCTTGCCGGCATTGACCAGCACCCGGGCAACCCCCGATAAGGGCGCCTTGGGAGTTTCGACGACGGTGTCAGCGGCCATGGATGGAGGAGCGCGGGGCGAATCCGAGGGATCATCGCCGATCCGGCACCCCCTGTAAACGCCGGGGCATCGCCCGTGCCCGTCCCGGGGCCCCTGCCGTTACCGGCCGCTTGTGGTGCCTGGTCGGGGTGAGAGGATTCGAACCTCCGGCCTCTACGTCCCGAACGTAGCGCTCTACCAGGCTAAGCTACACCCCGATTCGACGGCTTCGGCAACGATCGCCTCGGGAGGCGGTCGCAGGGGGCCGATGCCGCCTGTTTCCGGTTCGCCCTGCCGCTCACGAAGAGCGGTGGATCGACCGAACGCATAATTCTATCAGAGCCGCACGCGCGTGCGATTCGGGCAGGCCCGCCAGACACGCGCGAGCCTTGTCGGCTTCCTGCTGCGCGGCCTCGCGCGTCGCCTCCAGCGCCCCGGTGGCGCGCACGATGGCCAGCACCTCGGGCAGGCGCTGCAGCTCGCCGTGCTGGATCGCGTGGCGGATGAGTTCGCGCTCGCCCGCGCTGCAGCGCTCCATCGCAATCAGCAACGGCAGCGTCGGCTTGCCTTCGCGCAGGTCGTCGCCGACGTTCTTGCCGAGCTCGTCGCTGTTGCCTTCGTAATCGAGCAGGTCGTCGACGAGCTGGAATGCCGTGCCCAGCGCGCGGCCATAGCCGGCGCATTCTTCCTCGAGCTGTGCCTCGGCGTTGCCGAGCAGGGCGCCCAGGCGGGCGCTCGCCTCGAACAGCTTGGCGGTCTTGAAGCGGATCACGCGCAGGTACTGCTCGACAGCGAGGTCGGGGTCGTGCATGTTCATCAGCTGCAGGACTTCGCCTTCGGCGATGACGTTGGTGGCGTCGGCGAGCACCTCGAGTACGCGCATGCGGTTCGCCGAGACCATCATCTGGAAGGCGCGCGAATACAGGAAGTCGCCGACGAGCACGCTCGCGGCGTTGCCGAAGAGCGAATTCGCGGTCGCGCGCCCGCGCCGCAGCGCCGATTCGTCGACGACGTCGTCGTGCAGCAAGGTGGCGGTGTGGATGAACTCCACGGTCGCCGCGAGTTCGTAGCGCTCGGGCCCTTCGAAGCCGAGCGCCTGCGAGAACAGCAGCACGAGGCGCGGGCGGATGCGCTTGCCGCCGGCGCTCACGATGTAGCTCGAGATCTGGTCGATCAGCGCGACGCGCGAGGCCAGGCGCTCGCGGATGACGGCATCGACCCGCTGCATGGCCTCGGCCATCGGGTCGGCCATCGGCTGGGCGATGGTGGGCGTCGGGGCGGTGAATTCGAGCACGGAACGCGCCGTTGGTTGGCCGCCGATTATAGGAAGCGGCCCGGCCGTGGCCGGGCTGTGCCACCGGATCCTGCAGCAGGGAAGCCACACATGCTACACTAGAAGGCTGCGCGCTGGATGGGCGGACCTCCCTCGGGAGGTGCGATTTCGGACAGGCGCGCATCAAGAGAATCGAAAGGGCACATATGTACGCGGTCATAAAAACCGGTGGCAAGCAATACAAGGTTGCAGCCGGCGAAAAGATCAAGGTAGAACAGATAGCTGCGGACGTGGGCCAGGAAATCGTGATCGAGCAGGTTCTGGCCGTCGGAAGCGGCGCAGAGCTCAAGGTCGGCACGCCCTGGGTCGCGGGTGCGAACGTCAAGGCCACCGTGGTGGCGCATGGCCGGCACGACAAGCTACGCATCTTCAAGATGCGTCGCCGCAAGCATTACCAGAAGCATGGCGGGCACCGCCAGAACTACACCGAGCTCGAAATCGGCTCGGTCAACGCCTGAAGGAGCGGCTAGACCATGGCACAGAAAAAAGGCGGCGGCTCAACCCGCAACGGCCGCGATTCGCAGCCCAAGATGCTCGGCGTCAAGGCTTTCGGCGGCCAGGTCGTCTCGGCCGGCTCGATCATCGTGCGCCAGCGCGGCACCCGTTTCCATGCCGGAACCAATGTCGGCATGGGCAAGGACCACTCGCTGTTCGCGCTCATCGACGGCCAGGTGTCGTTCGAGATCAAGGGTGCCCTGAACCGCCAGACCGTCTTCGTCAAGCCGGTCTGAGGCCACCCGTCCGGCCGCTGAAGCCCCGGCCCGCCGGGGCTTCTTTGTTTGGAGTGCAAGCGCCATGAAATTCGTCGACGAAGCCACGATCGACATCGCCGCCGGCGATGGCGGCAGCGGCTGCATGAGTTTCCGGCGCGAGAAATTCATCCCCTTCGGCGGCCCGAACGGCGGCGATGGCGGCCGTGGCGGGAGTGTGTGGGCCGTGGCCGATCGCAACATCAACACGCTCATCGACTACCGCTACGCGCGCCGCCACGACGCGAAGAACGGCGAGCAAGGCCGCGGCTCGGACCAGTTCGGCGCCGCTGGCGACGACATCACGCTGCGCTTTCCGGTCGGCACCATCGTGAGCGACGCCGAGACCGGCGAGCTGATCGTCGAGCTGCTCGATCACGGCGTGCCGGTGCTGCTGGCCAAGGGCGGCGACGGTGGCTTCGGCAACCTGCATTTCAAGACCAGCACGAACCGCGCGCCGCGCCAGAAGACCCCGGGCTGGCCGGGCGAGAAGAAGAAGCTCAAGCTCGAATTGCGCGTGCTCGCCGATGTCGGCCTGCTCGGCATGCCCAATGCCGGCAAGAGCACCTTGATCGCCGCGATCTCAAACGCGCGGCCGAAGATCGCCGACTACCCCTTCACCACCCTGCACCCGAACCTGGGCGTCGTTCGCGTCGGCCCCGAGCGCAGCTTCGTCGTCGCCGACGTGCCGGGGCTGATCGAAGGCGCGAGCGAAGGCGCGGGGCTGGGCCACCAGTTCCTGCGCCATCTGCAACGCACGCGGCTGCTGCTGCACATCGTCGACCTCGCGCCCTTTGACGACGGAGTCGATCCGGTCAAACAGGCGAAGGCGATCGTTGCCGAGTTGAAGAAGTACGACCCCAAGCTCCACGCCAAGCCGCGCTGGCTCGTGCTCAACAAGCTCGACATGGTGCCCGAGGAAGAGCGCGAGGCGCGCGTGAAGGACTTCGTGCGCCGCTTCCGTTGGAAGGGCCCGGTGTTCGCGATCTCGGCGCTGGCACGCGAAGGCCTGCAGCCGATGATCGAGAAGATCCACAACCACGTCGCGGCCGAGCAGCGCGAAGATCCGCTGCCCGACCTGCGCTTCGACGCCCCGATCGGCGATGCCTAGCCCGCAACCCGGACCGCTCGCCGGCGCGCGTCGCATCGTCGTCAAGGTCGGCTCCAGCCTCGTCACCAATGAAGGCCGTGGCGTCGACGCCGAGGCCATCGGCAACTGGGCACGCCAGCTCGCCGCGCTCGCGAAAGACGGGCGCGAAGTGGTAATGGTGTCGAGCGGCGCCATCGCCGAAGGCATGAAGCGCCTGGGCTGGAGCACGCGGCCGAAAGAGCTGCCCGAACTGCAGGCCGCGGCCGCCGTCGGCCAGATGGGACTGGCGCAGATGTACGAGACGCGGCTTTCGGAGCAAGGCCTGCACAGCGCCCAGATCCTGCTCACCCACGCCGACCTCGCCGACCGCGAGCGCTACCTCAATGCGCGCTCCACGCTGCTGACCTTGCTGGCGCTGGGCGTGATTCCGGTCATCAACGAGAACGACACCGTCGTCAACGACGAGATCAAGTTCGGCGACAACGACACCCTGGGCGCGCTCGTCGCCAACCTCGTCGAGGCCGACGCGCTCGTCATCCTCACCGATCAGAAGGGCCTGTACTCGGCCGACCCGCGCCGCGATCCACAGGCGCGCTTCATCGACGAGGCGGCGGCCGGCGACCCGGCGCTCGAAGGCATGGCCGGCGGCGCCGGCTCGGGCATCGGCCGCGGCGGCATGATCACCAAGGTCCTCGCCGCCAAACGCGCCGCCGGCAGCGGCGCCAGCACCGTGATCGCCTGGGGGCGCGAGCCCGACGTGCTGTTGCGCCTGGCGCGCGGCGAGCGCATCGGCAGCGCCTTGCTCGCCGGGACGGCCAAGCTCGCGGCGCGCAAGCAGTGGATGGTCGACCACCTGCAGCTGCGCGGCGCGGTCGTCGTCGACGAGGGCGCCGCCGCCAAGCTGCGCGAAGAGGGCAAGAGCCTGCTGCCGGTCGGCGTGGTCGAGGTCCAGGGCGAATTCCTGCGCGGCGATGTGATCGCGGTGCGCACGAAGTCCGGGGCCGACCTGGCGCGGGGCCTCGCCAACTATTCGGCGGCCGAAGCCCGGCTCATCGCGCGCAAGCCGTCCTCGCAGATCGAGGCCTTGCTCGGCTACGCCAACGAAGCCGAGATGATCCACCGCACCAACCTGGTCCTGGTCTAGCCCCGAGGGGCGCTAGTTGCCGCCGGGTTCGTGTCGCGGCGGCTCGCTGGCGTATTCGTCGTGGCGGTGCGAGCGCACGCCCGCGCGCAGGAAGCGGTTGTGGTGATTGGCGCGCGGCAGGTAGCGCGCGAGCTCGGTGAGCGCCATTTCGTAGACCGTGCGCTTGAACTCGATCACGACCTCGAGCGGTACCCAGTACTCGTTCCAGCGCCAGGCGTCGAACTCGGGGTGGTCGGTCGCGCGCAGGTTCATGTCGCAGTCGCGCCCGATCAGGCGCAAGAGGAACCAGATCTGCTTCTGCCCCTTGTAGTGGCCGCGGGCGTCGCGCCGGATGAAATGCTCGGGCACCTCGTAGCGCAGCCAGTCGCGGGTGCGGCCGATGATCTGGACATGCTCGGGCAGCAGGCCGACCTCTTCGTGCAATTCGCGCAACATCGCCTGCTCGGGCGATTCGCCGTGCTTGATTCCACCCTGGGGGAATTGCCAGGAATGCGTTCTCAGCCGCTTGCCCCAGAACACCTGGTTTCTGGAGTTCAGCAGCACGATGCCGACGTTGGGCCTGAAGCCTTCCCTGTCGAGCATAATCGGACCCCGAATTTTGTGACTGATTTCATTATTGCACCGGGCCGCTGCGGTGGGCGAACTCTCGATTACCCGCATGCTGCGCAAGTGCCTCCAGCCGCCCCCCGCGACGCCTGGCAAACCCACGGCCCCATGAAAGCCTCCCAGACCTTTATCTCGACCCTCAAGGAAGCCCCCGCCGACGCCGAAGTCGTGAGTCATCGTTTGATGATGCGCGCCGGTTTCATCAAGCGCCTGGGTGCCGGCATCTACAACTACATGCCACTGGGCTTGCGCGTGATCCGCAAGGTCGAGGCCATCATCCGCGAGGAGATGAACCGCGCCGGCGCGGTCGAGCTGCTGATGCCGGTGGTACAGCCGGCCGAGCTTTGGCAGGAAAGCGGCCGCTTCCAGGCCTACGGCCCCGAGCTGTTGCGGGTGAAGGACCGGCACGACCGTGACTTCGTGATCCAGCCGACGAGCGAGGAGGTGATCACCGACATCGCGCGCCAGGAACTGCGCAGCTACAAGCAGCTGCCGCGCAATTTCTATCACATCCAGACCAAGTTCCGTGACGAGCGCCGGCCGCGCTTCGGGATCATGCGCGGGCGCGAATTCACGATGAAGGACGCCTACTCCTTCGATCGCGACAAGGCCTCGGCGCTCGCGAGCTACGAGACCATGTACCGCGCGTATTGCGCCATCTTCGACCGCTTCGGCCTGACCTACCGCGCCGTCGCGGCCGACACCGGTGCGATCGGCGGCGACGCCTCGCACGAATTCCAGGTCATCGCCGACACCGGCGAGGACGCGATCGCCTACTGTCCGACGAGCGACTACGCGGCCAACATCGAGCTTGCCGAAGCCCTGCCGCTGATCGCCGAGCGCGCCCCCGCGGCCGAGCCGATGGTGAAGACGCCGACCCCGGGCGCGAGCACCTGCGCCGACGTGGCCGAGCTGCTCGGCCTGCCGCTCGCGCGCACGGTCAAGTCGCTCGTGCTCGCCACCGATGAGCTGAACGAAGCCGGCGATGTTGCCAAGACCACGGTCTGGCTGTTGCTCGTGCGCGGCGACCATGGGCTCAACGAGATCAAGGCGGGCAAGCTGCCGGGGCTGAAGGGCGGCTTCCGCTTCGCGACCGTGGGCGAGATCGAGGGCCATTTCGGCTGCAAGCCGGGATACCTCGGCCCGGTCGGCACGCTGCGCCCGGTCAAGGTCGTCGCCGACCGCACCGTGGCGGCGATGAGCGACTTCGTCTGCGGCGCCAACGACGCCGACTTCCACCACACCGGCGTCAACTGGGGCCGCGACCTGCCCGAACCCAACCTCGTCGCCGACATCCGCAACGTCGTCGCCGGCGACCCCTCGCCCGACGGCCGGGGCGTGCTCGCGATCCAGCGCGGCATCGAGGTCGGCCACGTGTTCTACCTCGGCACCGCGAAGTACAGCGTGCCGATGAAGGCCACCTTCCTCGACGAGAACGGCAAGCCCCAGCCCTTCGAGATGGGCTGCTACGGCATCGGCGTGACGCGCATCCTGGGCGCCGCCATCGAGCAGAACCACGACGAGCGCGGCATCATCTGGCCGGCGGCGATCGCGCCTTTCGCAGCGGTGGTCTGCCCGATCGGCTACGACCGCAGCGCCGACGTGAAGGCGGCGGCCGATCGCCTGCACGACGAGCTCGCGGCCCTCGGCGTGGACGTCGTGCTCGACGACCGCGGCGAGCGTCCGGGCGCGATGTTCGCCGACTGGGAATTGATCGGCGTGCCGCAGCGCATCGTCGTCTCCGACCGCGGCCTGAAGGCCGGCACGGTCGAGATCCAGGGCCGGCGCGAGGCGGCCGCCAGCGTCGTCGCGCTGGCCGAGGCGGCGGCGCTCGTGAAAGGCCGGCTCGCCGCGTGATGAGGCGCCGCGCCTGCCTGGCCTTGCCGCTGGCGGCGGGGCTGTTGCGCCAGGCCCGCGCCGGGGCCCAGGTCGAGGAGCCGCTGGCCGATGCCGTGCGCACCGCGCTGGCCGCTGCGGTGGCCGACAGCCGGCCACCGAAGCCGCGCTTCGACGAGCTCGCCCCGCGCCTGGCCTACCTGCGCTGGCTCGACGCCCAGAGCCAGCGCCTGAAGCGCTTCAAGACCGAGGCCATCACGCGCCTCGAACTGCTCGAAACCGCCTGGTACGAGAGCAAGCGCGCGGGGCTCGAGACGGCGCTCGTGCTCGGCCTGATCCAGGTCGAGAGCGGCTTTCGCAAGTACGCCATCAGCCGCGCCGGCGCGCGCGGCTACATGCAGGTGATGCCGTTCTGGGCGCGCCTGATCGGCGACGGCGATGCGAGCCGCCTGTTTCACCTCCAGACCAATCTGCGCTTCGGCTGCGTCATCCTGCGCTACTACCTGGATGCCGAGAAAGGCGACCTGTTCATGGCGCTGGGCCGCTACAACGGCAGCCGCGGGCAGGCGGCCTACCCGAATGCAGTGTTCTGGGCGCGGCGCAACTGGAGCTACGTCGACGCCGGCGCCTAGGCCTGGATCAAAGTCCGTTCCAGGACCTGGGTGCGGCGCCGTCCAGCTGCAGCAGCGCGAGCACGCGCTCGACGCTCTCGGCGACGATCTCGGCGATGCTCGATGGGCGGTGATAGAACGCCGGCAGCGGCGGAAAGACGATCGCGCCCATCTCGGTCGCGGCCGTCATGTTGCGAAGATGGGCGAGGTTGAACGGCGTCTCGCGCACCATCAGCAGCAGCCGGCGCCGCTCCTTGAGCGTGACGTCGGCAGCGCGCGTGAGCAGGTTGTCGCCCAGGCCGTGGGCGATCGCGGCCAGGGTCTTCATCGAGCAGGGGGCGACCACCATCGCGGCGCTCTCGAAACTGCCGCTGGCGATGCAGGCCCCCACCTCGCCCGGGGCATAGGCGTGGTCGGCCAGGGTTTCGAGCGCGTTTCGGTCGAGGCCGAGTTCGTGGTGGGCATTGAGCACGCCCGCGGGGCTGACGACGAGATGGGTCTCGACGCCGAGCGCGCGCGCCCGGCGCAGGATCTCGACGCCGTAGATCGCGCCCGTCGCGCCGGTGATGCCGACGACGAGGCGCTGCGTCATCGCGTCACTTGTCGAGCAGCTGCTGCAGCTCGCCCGACTCGTACATCTCCATCATGATGTCGGAGCCGCCTACGAATTCGCCGTTGACGTAGAGCTGGGGAATCGTCGGCCACTGCGCGTAGTCCTTGATGCCCTGACGCACCTCGGCGTCGTCGAGCACGTTGAAGGTCTCGAACTTCTCCACGCCGCAGGCCTTGAGCACCTGCACCGCGCGGCCGGAAAAGCCGCACATCGGAAACTGCGCGTTGCCCTTCATGAAGAGCACGACCTTGTTGCCCTTGACCAGGGAATCGATGCGTTGTTTCACGTCGCTCATGGGCACCCTCTAGCCTGTCTGGAACCGAAAAGCCGAGGATAAGCCAATCCCGCGTCGACCGCCGCCGGCGCACGCTTGGCCTTGCGGCGCGGCCTAGAAAGCGTAGCGCATGCCGATCTGCAGCACCGGCGAAAGGCGCAGGTCGCGGACCGAACTGTCCAGGCTCTGGCTTCCGAGCAGGGCGCGGCCGACCCGGCCCGCGCCCGACGGGTTCGAGGCGATGAGACCGAAGTCGGCGCTCAGCCCCCAGCCACCCTTGGCGTCCAGGCCGGTGTAGCCGATTCCCAGATAGGGCACCGCATCGGCGTAGGCCTCGGAGGCCCAGGGCGCGGTCGTGCTTTGTACCGACAGGCCCAAGCGCTGGCCCGCGCCGTAGGCGGGTGCAGCGCCGAAGGCGAGGTAGCGCGGCCCCACCATCAGACCGCCCGTGGCGCGCAGGCCGCCGAGCATCGAAGAAGCGCGCAGCCCGGGCAGGTGCAGGTAGTAGTCGCCTAGCAGGGCGCCTGACTGGATCAGGTGGCGCGGCTGGGCGGACAGGTTGCCGGTGAGGGCCACCGGATCGAGTCTCGTGGTGCCGACCGTGATGCGGGCCTGCCATTGCGGCCAGACCTGCTCGGCCGCCGGGGCCGTCAAGCCCTGGCCGGCCAGGGCGGCGGCGGACACCAGGGACAGCGACAGCAACAGGGGGTGGGTCTTGCGCATGCTGGACTCCCGCAGCAGAGGCTTCATGATGCACCTGCTGTCATCGCGATGCATTCTTTTACCGAGCTCGGCGCGTGAATTACGGCCGCGACCGTTGCCGGCAACCCTCAGGGCCATGGGGCCCGGCTTGGCTTGAACCCCGACGGGAGGCGGGCTCGGGGCCGCCCGGCCACGGCGGCACTCAGGGCGGCGCCGGTCGGCGGCCCCCCGTGCAGCGCGGCAAGCCGGCCAGGTCGCCACGGGTCTCGATCTCCTCGAAACCCTGCTGCGCGAGCAGCGCCCGCACAGCGTGGTTCTGGTCGTGGCCGTGCTCGAGCAGCAGCCAGCCGCCGGGCCGCAGATGCGCGGGCGAGCCGGCCGCGATGCGGCGCAAGGCGTCCAGGCCGTCGCCCTCGGGGGTGAGCGCGGCGCGCGGCTCGTGCGCCAGCGCCTCGAGGTGCGGGTCGTTCCCGGCGACGTAGGGTGGATTCGACACCACCAGGTCGAAGTACCGGCCCGCCAGCGGCTGCCACCAGTCGCCTGCGACGAATTCGACGTCGACGCCCAGGCGCCGGGCGTTGGCGCCGGCCTGCGCCAGCGCCGCCGGACTGGCGTCGCTGGCGCAGACGTGGGCGCACCGGTTGCGGTGCAGCAGGGCGATCGCGATGGCGCCGCTGCCAGTGCCCAGGTCGGCCACCTCGGCCGGGCCGCCGGCCAGCAGTTCAAGAGCCCAGTCGACCAGGATCTCGGTTTCCGGCCGCGGCACGAGCACGGCCGGGCCGACGCGAAAGACGAGGCCGTGGAATTCGCGCTCGCCGGTCAGGTAGGCCAGGGGCACGCCCGCGGCACGGCGCTCGAAGGCCTGGCGCAGCGCCTCGGTCTGGGCTGGATCGAGCTCGGTATCGTCATGCGCAATGAGCCAGGCGCGCGGCCGTCCCAGAAGGTGGCCGAGCAGCAGCTGGGCGTCGAGCCGGGCTATGCCGGCCGTGCGCGCGGCGGCCAGGGCCTCGGCCAGGCGCATCAGCGTGCCCCGCCGGCCTCGAGCTGGGCGAGCTGCTCGGCGGCGCGCGCGGCGCGCAAGGCGGCGACAATCTCGCCGAGGTCGCCGTCCATGACCTGCGGCAGCTTGTACAGCGTGAGGTTGATGCGGTGGTCGGTAAGTCGCCCCTGCGGGAAGTTGTAGGTGCGGATGCGGTCGCTGCGGTCGCCGCTGCCGATCAGGCTCTTGCGCGTCGCCGCCTCCTTGGCCGCGCGTTCGCTGCGCTCCTTCTCACGCAGGCGCGCCGCCAGCACCGCCATCGCCTTGGCCTTGTTGCGGTGTTGCGAGCGGTCGTCCTGGCATTCGGCGACGAGGCCGGTCGGAAGGTGGGTGATGCGGATCGCGCTGTCGGTCTTGTTGATGTGCTGGCCACCGGCGCCGCTGGCGCGAAAGGTGTCGATGCGCAGGTCGGCCGGATTGAGCTCGACCTCCTCGGTTTCGTCGGGCTCGGGCATCACGGCGACGGTGCAGGCGCTGGTGTGGATGCGGCCCTGGGCCTCGGTCGCCGGCACGCGCTGGACGCGGTGGCCGCCGGATTCGAAGCGCAGCTGCTCGAAGACATGCTCGCCCTCGACGCGCAGCACCAGCTCCTTGTAGCCGCCGAGTTCGGCCTCGCTCTGGCTCATGATCTCGACGCGCCAGCCCTGGCGCTCGAAATAGCGCAGGTACATGCGCGCGAGATCGCCCGCGAACAGCGCCGACTCGTCGCCGCCGGTGCCGGCGCGGATCTCGACAAAGGCGTTGCGCGCGTCGTCGGGGTCGCGCGGGATGAGCGCGGTCTGCAGCTCGAGCTGAAGGCGTTCCAGGTCGGCCTGGGCCGCCGCGATCTCTTCGCGCGCCAGCTCGGCCATCTCGGGGTCGTGCTGCATCTCGCGCGCGCCGGCGAGGTCGGTCTCGCGCTGCTGGTAGCGGCGGTAGCGGTCAACGACGTCAGCAGCCTCGGCCTGCTCGCGTGAAAGAACGCGCCAGCGCTTCATGTCCGCAGCCACAGCGGGGTCGGCCAGGCTCGCGTCGAGCTCGGCAAGCCGCATCGCGAGGCGTTCGAACTGTTGGCGCAGGGAGTCGTTCATGCCGGAGTCGTGCGAGATCGTGCAAAGGCGGCTGGGCGCCGGCCGCGCCTGGGCGCTGTCGGCGCGAACCGGGGTGGGAGCTATCGGCCTTCGCCGCCAGGAGCGCGGGTGCTCTGGCGCAGGAACAGGCGCGAGACGGTTTGGGCGAGCTGTTCGCGCTCGGCGCCGTCGGCGGCATGCAGCTCGGCCAGGGTGCCGTGCAACATCTTGTTGGTGAGGCCGCGACTCAGCGCCTCGAGCACCGCGTCGACCGGTTCGCCGCGCGCGAGCAGGCGCCGCGCGCGCTGCAGCTCGAGCGTGCTCCAGTCCTCGGCCTGGCGGTTCAGGGCCTGGATCAGCGGCACCGCGGCGCGCTGGTCGAGCCAGTGCGAGAAGCTCTTGACGCCGGCGTCGATGATGGCCTCGGCCTGCTCGACCGCGGCCTGGCGCTTCTCGCCCGCGCTCTGGACGAGCTCGGACAGGTCGTCGACGGTGTAGAGATAGACGTCGCGCAGCTTCGCCACCTCGGGCTCGATGTCGCGCGGCACCGCGAGGTCGACCATGAACATCGGGCGGTGGCGCCGCGCCTTGAGCGCGCGCTCGACCGCTCCGAGGCCGATGATGGGCAGCGTGCTCGCGGTGCAGGAGACGACGGCGTCGAATTCGTGCAGCCGCGAGGGCAGGTCCGACAGGCGCAGGGCCTGGGCGCCGAAGCGGCTGGCGAGGCGCTCGCCGCGTTCGAGGGTGCGGTTGGCCACCGCCAGCGCCTTGGGGGTGCGCGCCGCGAAATGGGTGGCGACGAGCTCGATCATCTCGCCCGCGCCGACGAACAGCACCTGGATGTCCTGCAGGTCTTCGAACAGCTGGCCCGCCAGGCGCACCGCGGCGGCGGCCATGCTGATCGAATGGGCGCCGATCTCGGTCGAGCTGCGCACTTCCTTGGCGACCGAGAACGAGCGCTGGAACAACTGGTGCAGCGTCGTGCCGAGGGTGCCGGCCTCGTCCGCCAGGCGCACCGCCTGCTTCATCTGGCCCAGGATCTGGGGCTCGCCCAGCACCATCGAGTCGAGCCCGGCGGCGACGCGAAAGGCGTGGCGCGCCGCGGCGCCGTCTTCCATCACGTAGGTATGGCCCTGCAGATGCGAGCCGCTGACGCCGCCTTGCTCGGCGAGCCAGTCCAGCGTGGGGTGCACCATCTCGCGCAGCGCGTTGGGCGCTGCCGCGACGTAGAGCTCGGTGCGGTTGCAGGTGGAGACCAGCGCCGCCTCGCTCGCCTGCAACTGCAGGCGGCTGCGCAGGCCGCGCAAGGCGCTGCTGAGCTGCTCAGGGGCGAACGCCAGCCGGCCGCGCAAATCCAGCGGGGCGGTGGTGTGGTTGAGCCCGAGGGCGAGGACGCTCACCGTGCGATTGTAAGATTCGAACGCCGTTCGGACGATTCAGAATCCTTGATCGGCATCAACAGCAACAAACGCCGGAACGAGGGGCCGCGACGACGATGGACGCGCTGGATGCGCTCTGGCATCTGCTGAATTTCGGCTATCCGGCGCTCGCGCTCGGGCTGCTGTCGGCGACCTTCGCCAAGCTCGTGTGGCGGCGCGAACTCGCCGGCGCGCGCTGGGGCCGGCTCGCCCGCGACGCCGTGATCGCCTGTGCCGCGGTGCTCGTCGCCGGCCTCGTGGTCAGCGGCCACGACGGCCGCATGAGCACCTACGGCGCGATGGTCGCCGCCTGCGCCCTCACGCTGTGGTGGCGCGGCTTCGGTCCGGGCCGGCGCTGACGCTCTCGGCCGTGACCGGCACGCCGCGCAGCGAATGCGGCAGCGCCTCGGTGATGCGCACCTCGATCATCTGGCCGACGAGCCGCGCCGCCTCGGGTCCGCCGTCGAAGTTCACGATGCGGTTGCATTCGGTGCGGCCCATCAACTCGGCCGCGCTCTTGCGCGAGGGGCCTTCGACGAGGATGGTCTGGACCGTGCCGACGCGCGCGGCGCTGATGCGGCGCACGTTGTCCTCGATCGCCGCCTGCAGCACCCGCAGGCGTTCGAGCTTGGCGGGCTGCGGCGTCGCGTCGGCCAGGTTTGCGGCCGGCGTGCCGGGGCGCGGGCTGAAGACGAAGCTGAACGAGGCGTCGAAGCCGATGTCGTCGATGAGCTTCATCGTCGCCGCGTGGTCGGCCTCGGTCTCGCCCGGAAAGCCGACGATGAAGTCGCTCGACAGGCTGATGTCCGGGCGCACCGCGCGCAGCTTGCGGATCGTGCTCTTGTATTCGAGCGCGGTGTAGCCGCGCTTCATCGCCATCAGGATGCGGTCGCTGCCGTGCTGCACCGGCAGGTGCAGGTGATTCACGAGCTTGGGCAGGCGGGCGTAGGCCTCGATCAGGCGCGGCGTGAACTCGTTCGGATGGCTGGTGGTGTAGCGGATGCGCTCGATGCCGTCGATCTCGGCCACGTATTCGAGCAGCAGAGCGAAATCGGCGAACTCGCCCGACCCGCCCATGCTGCCGCGGTAGGCATTGACGTTCTGGCCGAGCAGGGTCACTTCCTTGACGCCCTGGTCGGCAAGGGCGGCCACTTCGGCGAGCACGTCCTCGAAAGGCCGGCTCACCTCTTCGCCGCGGGTGTAGGGCACGACGCAGTACGAGCAGTATTTCGAGCAGCCTTCCATGACCGAGACGAAGGCGCTCGAGCCTTCGACGCGCGGCGGCGGCAGGTGGTCGAACTTCTCGATCTCGGGGAAGCTGATGTCGACCTGCGGCCGGCCCGCGGCGCGCCGGGCCTCGATCATCTGCGGCAGGCGGTGCAGGGTCTGCGGGCCGAAGACGAGGTCGACGTAGGGCGCGCGCTCGATGATCGCCGCGCCTTCCTGGCTTGCGACGCAGCCGCCGACGCCGATCAGCACGCCCTTTTTCTTCAGGTGCTTGACGCGACCGAGGTCGGAGAAGACCTTTTCCTGGGCCTTCTCGCGCACCGAGCAGGTGTTGAAGAGGACGAGGTCGGCGGATTCGACGTCGTCGGTGCTTTCCCATTCGCCGGCGGCGCCGAGCAGGTCGGCCATCTTGTCCGAGTCGTACTCGTTCATCTGGCAGCCGAAGGTGCGGATGAAGACCTTCTTCATGGCTTGCTCCAGGTCTGGGCGGCGGCATTGAAGCTCCACGACCGGGCCTCGGCGTCGCTGCGCGGCCAGGGCCGGTTGGCGCGCTCGTCGGGGGTCAGGATCCAGACCATGAGGGGCTGGCCGAGCAGGTCGTGCGTGTAGTTGACGATCAACTTCTGGCCGACGTAGTAGCCCGAGAGGTGAAGCTGGTTGTTCTGGTCGTAGATGCGCGCGGCCGGAGCGAATTGCGAAGGCCGGCCGTTGAGTGCGATCACCGGCGGCGCGCTGCCGACGACGATCTCGCCACGCAGGGTGTTGGTCGGAAAGTGGCGCGTCGACTGGGCGGAGGCCGGCAGGCAGGCGAGCGCGGCCAGCAACAGGACACAGCGGTGCATGGTGTGGATCCAGAGGCTGTGGGGGGCCCAGTCTAACCGAGCCCCTCGCTCGGGAACGAGGGCCCGGCGCCTGGCGCCCGGTGACGAAAAACCCCTTGTCGCTCGGCGAGCCGCAAGGGGTTGAAGGTGTCTGGTGGCGCTTCAGGGAAACGATACCCGAAGGCTTCAGACACCTATGAAGGGGCTCTCTACCTATGGGGATCGAGACGAAAGAGGTTCCAAGCTGGGTTCCAAGGTTCGTAAAATGCGAGCCGCAATGGTATATCGAAAGACTCCC
>JAGWTS010000093.1 GCA_028868875.1 Burkholderiales bacterium
TGAGCGACCAGCTGGTGCCGGCCGAGCGGTAGACCGTGAACACGTCGCCGGCCGGGTTCGGGCCGAGCGCGGAGAGGGCGGGGTCGAGTGCCGGCAGCCAGCCGGAGCCGCTGTGGTGCGACGCGGCGACGCCGCGCGAGAAGTCGTACCAGACCGAAGTCGGGGTGGCCAGGGCGTTGGTGAGATTGCCGTAGCCGCTGCCCTGGCTCGGGCAGCCGCGAAAGCCCGCCATGCGCAGGTCGCCGGAGAGCAGATCGCTCGCGTAGCGCGCGTTCTCCTGCAGGCGCGAGACCGATTCCTGCGAATTGAAGCCGGTCTTGCTGCCCAGGTAGATCGAGCCCATGACCGCCACCAGATACAGGCCCAGCGCCAGGCCCACCATCAGCTCGATGATGCTCAAGCCGCGCGCGCGCCGCCGCACCACCGGCTTCACGGCCGCACCTCGATCGCGACGAGCGCGGGGTTGCCGTGCTCGCTCCAGTACACCTTCACCGCGTAGGTGCTGCCGACGCCGTCGCAGGCGGGGGCGGCGGCCGTGCCGTCGTCGGGCGTGGAGTCGATGCAGACGACCCCGCTGCCGCCGGGAAGCGACCGGGCCAGCGTCGTGTTCCAGCTCGTGAAGTCCAGCGCCGCGGTCTGCGTCGGCGAGCAGGGGCTGGTGCTGCCGCAGGCCGGCGCCGAAATGCCACCGGTCAGGTTGTCGTAGGCCCCGGCCGCGACCCCGGGCTGGTTGGCGCGCATGCGGTCGGCCATCGCGCCGGCCATCGCCACGGCGTTGCTGCGCCAGAGCGAGCTCGTGTTGTTCGACAGGCTGCGCAACTGCAGCGCCGCATAGGCGAGCGCGCACAGCGAGAGCAGCAGGACGGCGATCAGGGCCTCGATCAAGGCCACGCCGCGCGGGCGGCGCCGCGGTTTTGCCCGGGTGTTTCGCATGATGGGGAGGCCGGAGTCAGCAGGTCGTCACGGCGCGGACGAAGCTCGTGCCCGCGGGCTCGATCACGATCGAGAAGCCCGCCGGGCTGCCGTCGTTGCGGCAGGCGCTGTAGGTCAAGGGGGCGGCCGGCGCGAGGCTGCCGCTGGCGTTGAAGCGGATGCTGGCGCTGCCGCCCAGGCGCACCGTCCGCGGCAAGGCCTCGTGGTGGCGCAGCAAGGTGTCGGCGCCGTCGAGGACACCGTTGCCGTCGACGTCGGCGTAGAGATCCCAGCCCGGCCCGAATTCATTCCCGCTGGCGCCGCCCGGCGCCGCCTGGATGAAGACCATGTTGCCGCTGCGTGCCGCTTCGGAACGGGCCAGCGCGAGGGTGGACGCGAATTCCGACTTCGCCGAGGCGAGCTGGTTGTTCGCCAGGAAGGCGCTGAAGGAAGGGGCCGCCAGACTCAGGGTGATAACCAGGACGGTGAGCGTAACAATCAGTTCGATAAGGGTAAACCCTAGATCTCCTTTCAAACGGCGAGTGGGCATGAACAAACGGGGTTTCATGAAGTGGGGTTTCGGCATCATCGCCTGAGGGCTGACCTCCGGCGAGCGAGTTATGCGCACGGGCTGTGACAACTGTCACGACGCCAAATCATCGACACCTGAAATGGGGGTGAATGAGTCGTGTTTTCCGCCCAATCTGTGACGAATTGATTCAACACAGGTGACCCGGCCGGACGGCTTGCAGCGCCTAGGTGATCAGGCGCAGGCCACGCCGCTCAAGAAGCGCGGCCCGGGGTCGAAAACGCGAACACGATGAGCACCGATCGCAACCCATTCGCAGCGCTGAAGAATGCGGCCCTGGCCTTCTTCAAGCATGAACTCGTGATCCAGCGCGGAGACGGCGGCGTGCGCGTCGCCCTGGCGCAGCGGGTCGATGGGGCGATCGCGCCGCCGCCGCCCTCGCGCGCCGAACTCGCGGCGCAGCGGGCCCGCGACGACCTGGGGCGCGCGCGCGTGGAACTCGCCGCCCTGCTCGACGAGGAACGGGGGCAGCAGCCCGGGAATGCCGCCCATCCGCTGCTGCAGATCGAGCAGGCGCTGCAGGAGCACGGCTGGAAGGCGCTCGACTGGGTTGCGCTGCAGACCCTGGGCGACGCCCTGGCCCAGTTCGAGGGCATGGTGACGAACTGGTCGCCGACGGGGCTGGCCTGCCTGCGCTCGAAGATGGCGGTGGCACTGGTCGAGCGCGAGAACCAGGAAGCGGTGACCGAACCTGCCCTGATGCCCCATGCGGCCGAAGCGCGGACCGAACTGCCTGGCCAGGCGCCGCAGCCGGATCCGGCGGAGGCCGATTCCGACGAGCCCGACGCCGCGCTCCTCGCCGCCTACGCCGCCTTCGGCGTGGGCACGCCCGAGGCCGAGACCGCGGTGCGCGAAGTCGACCTGCAGCTCTAGCGCCGCCTCGGGCCACCGCTGCTTCGGCGGGCGCTGGCCGCTCCCGGTGCGGGTGCGGGTGCTGGTGCTGGTGCTGGTGCTGGTGCTGGTGCTGGTGCTGGTGCTGGTGCTGGTGCTGGTGCTGGTGCTGGTGCTGGTGCTGGCGCTGGCGCTGGCGCTGGCGCTGGCGCTGGCGCTGGTGCGCCCTGCGTTGCCGCGCCGCAGATCAGCCCGTCGCCGCCGCGCGCTGGCTCCGGGGCAGCGCGCGCGGGGCCCGTGGCGACGCGGCCGCCCTTCAGCTCCACGATCTGGTCGGCAAGGGCGCGCAGGTCGTCCTCGTCGTGGGTGATGAGCAGCACCGGAATCGCGAGCCCGTGCTGAAGCTCGGCCAGCTCCTCGCGCAAGCGCCTGCGCAGCGCCTGGTCGAGGGCGGCGAAAGGCTCGTCGAGCAGCAGCGCCGCGGGATCGCTCATCAGGGCGCGGGCGAGGGCGCAGCGCTGGCGCTGGCCGCCCGAAACCTGGTGCGGGTAATGGTCGGCCACGGCCTCGAGGTGCAGGCTCTCGATGCGGCGCTCGACCGCCGCGTCGCGCTCGCGCCGCAGCGGGTTGCGCCAGCCGCTGCGGCGCGCGAAGCCGATGTTCTGGCGCAGCGTCAGGTGCGGGAACAGCGCGTAGTCCTGGAACAGGTAGCCGAGCCGGCGCTGCTGCGGCGAGAGGTCGACCGCCGCGGCGCTGTCGTAGAGCGTGCGCCCGGCGACGCGGACGTGGCCGCGCTCGGCGCGGACGATGCCGGCCATGATCTCGATCGTCTTGGTCTTGCCCGCGCCCGAGGGCCCGAAGAGGGCGAGGCGGCGCACGTCGCTGGCGAACGCCACCTCGAGATCGAAGCGCGAATCGCCGTGCTGGAGCCGGCGCTCGACGGCGATGTCCCAGATCAAGCCGGCCCCTTCAGGTTCGCGCCGGCACCGGGCCGGGCAGGAAGCGCCCGGCGGCGAGCAGGACCGAGACGCAGGCGACGGAGGTGACGGCGACGAGAAACGCGGCGCTGTCGTCCTGGCCCGCCTGCACCGCCTCGTAGACGGCGATCGACAGGGTCTGGGTCTTGCCCGGGATGCTGCCGGCCACCATCAGCGTGGCGCCGAACTCGCCGAGCGCGCGCGCGAAGGCCAGCAGCAGCCCCGCGAACACGCCGCGCCAGGCCAGCGGCAGCGAGACGCGGAAGAACAGCGCCGGCTCGCTCGTGCCGAGCAACCGGGCCGCGTTCTCGAGGCGCGGGTCCACCGCCTCGAAGGCGGCGCGCGCCGACTTGAAGACGAGCGGAAACGAGACCACGGCCGCCGCCAGCACCGCCGCCTGCCAGGTGAAGACGAGGCGGATGCCGAAATGCGCGAACAGCCAGCCGCCGATCGGCCCGTGGGTGCCGATCAGCACCAGCAGGTAGTAGCCGAGCACGGTGGGCGGCATCACCATCGGCAGCGTGAGCAGGGCATCGGCGAGGTTGCGTCCGGCCCAGCGCCAATGCGCGAGCGCCCAGCCGGCGCCGACGCCGAGCACGAGGTTGATGGCCGTGGCCCAGCCCGCCACCTTGAGCGAGAGCGCGAGCGCGATCCAGGCGGCTTGCGTTTCAGCCTCTTCGGGTGAGGTTGCCGTTCGGCCGCTATGGCTTGCCGAAGCCGTAGCGCGCCAGCACGCCCTGCGCCGCGGGCGTGAGCAGGAAATCGACGAAGCGCTGCGCGGCCGCACCGTTCGGGCTCGCGACGACCGGCGCTGCCGGGTAGCGGATCGGCGTGGGGGTCGCCACCGCGAGGGCGAGCTTCACCTTGCCCGGCATGATGGCGGCATCGGTGGCGTAGACGAAGCCGGCATCGACCTCGCCGCGGGCGACGTAGTCGAGCGCCTGGCGCACGCTCTGGGCGCCGATCATCTTCGGCTCGATGGTGGTCCAGAGCCCGGCCTGCTCGAGCACGCCCCGGGTGTAGCGCCCGACCGGCACGCTCGCCGGCTCGCCGATCGCGATGCGGGCGAAGTCGGCGCGGGCCAGGTCGGCCAGCGCTGCGGGCCGCTTCGTCGCATCGGCGGGGACGATGACAACGAGCGCGTTCGAGGCGAAATCGCGCCGCTCGGCCGCGCGCACCAGGCCCTTGGCCTGGGCCTGGTCCATCGTCGCCTCGTCGGCGCTGGCGAAGACGTCGACCGGCGCGCCCTGGGCGATCTGCTGCAGCAGCGGCCCCGAGGCGGCGAAGTTGAAGGCGAGCCGGGTCCCCGGGTTGGCGGCCTCGAAGAGCGGCGCCAGCGCCTGGAACGCGTTGCCCAGGCTGGCCGCGGCCGAGACCGTGAGATCGGCCGCCGCGGCCGGCAGCGCCAGCAAGGCGGCGGCGAGGAGCGAGGCCAGGCGGGGCAGGTAAGACTTCATCGGCGGGACGGCAGCGCTCCGGACCGGGGCGCCATGAGCAAGATCGTTATATACGAGTGTATATCACGCTGCCCGGCACGAAGGCTTTCCCGACGGCCGCAGCGCGGCCCGCTCCGGGCTCGCTTTCAGTCGCAGAGGCGGCGGATGTCCTCGGGTACCGGCACCGCGCGGATGCGGCGCGGGTCGTCGGCGTCGCGGCGGCAGAAGACGCGCGTCTCGGTGCTCTCGCAGATCAGGTCCGCGCCGCGCATCACCACGTGCTTCTGCAGAAAGACCTTGGGACGCCACTCGATGATCGAGCTGCTGATCTGGAGCTGGTCGCCGAAGGTCGCGGTCTTGGCGAAGCGCGCGTGGTGCTCGAGCAGCGGCGTGCCGATGATGCCGCTCCGGTGTTCCAGCACGTTCCAGGGCGGCACGCCGCAGCTCATGAAGAAGTGCAGCGAGGCCGCGTCCATCCAGCGGTGGAAGTTCGGGAAGAACACGATGCCGGCGGGATCGCAGTCGCCGAAGCGAATGTCGACGCTCATCGTGGTGGTCTTGCTCATGCGGGCCGGGCGCTCAAAGCGGCCGATTCTAGGGCGGTGCCTTCGTTATGCTCCGGGGCCATGGGCGCACCTGTCTTCTTCCCGAGGCCGGTCTTCGGCACGGCCGCGTCCGGCGCTGCGCTGCGCGCCGGCGGCCGGCGGAGCCGCGCATGATCGGCGGCGAACCCCTGCGGCTGCGCGCCATCCGCATCGCGCTGGGCGCGCGCGAACTCGTCGCCGGCCTCGATGCCGAGATCGACCCTGGCACCTGCCTCACGCTGATGGGGCCCAGCGGCTGCGGCAAGTCGACCCTGCTCGCCTACCTGGCCGGCACGCTCGATCCGGTGTTCGCGGCCTCGGGCGAGGTGCGGGTGGGCGAAGACGAACTGAGCTGCCTTGCGCCCGAGAAACGCGGCCTGGGCATCCTGTTCCAGGACGATCTGCTGTTCCCGCACCTCTCGGTCGGCGGCAACCTCGCCTTCGCGCTGCCGGCCGCCTGGCGCGGCCGCGCCGAGCGGCGCGCACGCGTCGACGCCGCGCTCGAGGAAGCCGGCCTGCCCGGCTGCGCCGAAGCCGATCCGGCCACCTTGTCGGGCGGGCAGCGCGCCCGCGTCGCCTTGATGCGAACCCTGCTCGCCGAGCCGCGCGCCCTGCTGCTCGACGAACCCTTCAACAAGCTCGACACCCGGCTGCGCGGCGAATTCCGCGCCTTCGTCTTCGACCACGCGCGCCAACGCCGGCTGCCGGTGCTGATGGTCAGCCACGACGAAGCCGACGCGGCGGCCGCGGGCGGCCCGCTCATCCGGCTCGGCGGCGCGTGAGCCCGCACGGCCGCCCGAAGGGCGCGCACCGCGGTGCGCATCTGGAAGATAAGCCGGTCAGCCCGCGCCGCCGCGCTGCGGCGCCGGCGCCGCAGCGCGCAGCGCGCGCGGGAGTGCCCGAGCGCGCCCCGGGTGCGGAAATCGCCCGCGTTGCCGCAGGCCTGCGCACCGCGCTCGAGGCCGCCCGCTCGCCCTGGGCCGGGGCGCCGCTCGAAGCGCTCGCCGACAAGGGCCTGGCGCATCACCACCTGCGCCTGGTCGGCAGCGGCTGGCTCGCGCGCGTGCCCAAGCAAAGCCAGATGGGCTTGGCGGCGGCGGCCAACCTGGCCTACGAGGCGGCCTGCTTCGAGCGCGCCTCGGCCAGCGGCCACGCGCCGCGGGTCCACGCCCGCCTGGCGCCGCAGCCGGGGCTGGATCGCGGCGCGCTCCTCGTCGACGAGGTGACCGGCCGCCCGGCGCGCCTGCCCGAGGACCTGGACGCGATCGCCGGCGCGCTCGCGGCGATCCATGCCCTGCACCTGCCGGCGCCGGACGGGCGGCCGCCGCTGCTCGACCCCGCCGACCCGCTGCAGGCCCTGCGCGCCGAGATCGAGATCCAGGCCCGCCATCTGCCTGCCGCCGCGCTCGATCCGGCGGTCGGGGCCGTGATCGCGCGCGAGCGCGAGCGCCTGCGCGCCTTGTGCGAAGCCGCCCCCAGGCCGCCCAGGCGCCTCATCGCCTTCGACGCCCATCCGGGCAACTTCCTGATCCGCCCCGACGGCCGGGCGATGCTCGTCGACCTGGAAAAGGCGCGCTACGGCCATCCCCCGCTGGACCTGGCCCATGCCACGCTCTACACCTCGACGACCTGGGACCTGGAGAGCCGGGCCGAGCTGCGCCCCGGGGAAGTGGCCCGGGCCTACACGTCCTGGGAAGCCCGCGCCGGCAGCGGCCAGCGCCGCTGGTACCTGCCGCTGCGCGCGGCGATGTGGCTGTGGTCGCTCACCTGGTGCGCCAAGTGGCGTGCGCTGTCGCCGCGCGCCGCGCGTGCGGACGCGCAGGGAGAGGACTGGTCGCAAGGGCTGCACGAAGACGCGCTCGTGGCCCACGTGCGCGATCGCGTCGACTGCTATCTGAGCGCGCCGGTGGTCGACGCCGTCTGCGCCGAATTCGCCGAACTGCAATCGCTATTCGGCGCCTGAAGCGCGCGCGAGCTTGGCGAAGAAGTCGCCGAAGATCGCATCGCGCGCCACGCCGTAGGCCTCGCGCATGGGCGGGCGCCCCTTCTCGGCCTGCCAGCGCCGGTCGTCGCCCAGGCGCGGCGTCGCGACGATCTCGCTCGGCACCCATTGCGGGTTCATCAACCAGGCGAAATCGATCAGATCCCAGATCACCCAGGAATAGGCATTCTCACTTTCCATTCCGAGAAAATCCCAGAGCGGATTGTTCGTATAGAGCCGGTACAGATAGTCGCCGATGGCGCCGCGGCCGCGAACGTGCTTTTCCATTTCGGCCAGCGACAAGCGCAATTGCGCCCCGACGTGGAAGCCGGGCAGGTAGACGAGCGCAACGCCGCAATCGAAGAGATGGCGCGAGGCGAGCAGGTCCTGCTCGAGATTGAATGAGTCATTGGTATGCGGGGCGTGCGACGGATAGCCGCTGGTCCAGACGACGACGATGCGCTCGGCGATGTCGGGCGCCATCAGCAGGGCGCTCGCGACGTTCGTGACGCAGCCGATCGCGGCCACGTACAGCGGCTCGTCGGCCGGGCCCGAGCGCGCCGCGGCGATGAGGTGCTGCGCTGCATCGCTGTCCACCGGCTGGTCGATCCGGCTCAGGTAGCGCGTGCTGCCGCGCCGGACCCGGTCGCCCGGCTCCAGCCCCAGGCGCGCGAAGACCTCGTGGATTTCGCGCCAGCTGCGCTCCATGCCCTCGCCGGGCGGATTGAACACGGGCAGGTCGACGCGACCGGGCTCCCAGCCGCGCCGCTCGAAATGGTCGAGCTGGGCCGCGTATCGGCGCAACAACTCGCGTCCCCCGGCATCGGCCGATTCCGGCGCCTTGCGCGCCGCCCGTGCGCGCTGCATTTCGGCGCGCCGGTGCGCGAACGAAAAGGGCGCGGCGTAAATGCCTTCGATCCGCAATTGCGCCGGCGACAACAAGGCCCAGGCGAGCGCGAATTGATCGTCGATCTCGTTCGCGGCATCGGTGTCGATGACGACACGCACCGGGCCCTGCGGCTCGGCGAGGCGGGCGCGGAGGCTGGCATCGTCGTGGGGGCGGATCCGGTTCATCGCATTCCTGAAAGCTGCAATCAGCACAAAACCCGGCGCCAGAGAATCATCCGTTCAGGGGATGACGGTGTTTCCGGCGTCACTTAGGGTCACACGGTCATTCTCGCCCACGACGGGCGGAGGCTTTCTGGGGAGATCGATGAAAACATTCGGATCGACGACGAGCGCCGCGGCTATCGTGGCCACGGTGCTGGCATTGGCCGGCTGCGGCGGTGGGGGCTCCGGTGGGAGCACTTCAGCGGTTACTTTGAGCGGCACGGCCACCAAAGGGCCCTTGAACGGGGCGACCGTCACGGCCTACCCGATCGATTCGTCGGGCAAGGTCGGCACGACGGAACTCGGCCACACCACGACCAACCCGGACGGAGGCTACAGCCTCACGATCAGCGGCTACAGCGGGGCGGTGCAACTCGTGGCCTCCGTCACCGGCTCCACGACCGTCGCCGACGAGGTGAGTGGCCGGCCGGTCTCGCTGCCCGGGGACTTCACGCTGCACGCCAACGCGGTGGTCGCGGCGGGAGCGGGCAGCCAGACCGTGAGTGCCTCACTGACGCCGTTCACGGAACTCGCCAACCAGCTCGCGCAACGCTACGGCGGCCTCACCGCCGCCCACATCGCGAACGCCAACGGCGTCGTCTTCAAGCTGCTCGGGCTCGACCCCGTGGCCACGGTGCCGGTGGCGTCGAACGCAGCGCAGTCCGCGGTCTCGACGGCCAGCGTCGCCCAGCTTCGCTACGGCCTGTACCTGGCCGCGGTTTCGCAACTCGCGAACTCGACACCGTCGACCTCCAACCCGACGACCCAGGCCTGTTTCGCGCAAGCCGGCGACCTCGGCGCCAGGATCCAGTGCGCGACGGCCCAGATCGCCGACGCCGTCACGGTCGCTCCGGGCACGACCAATGCGGTGGCCACGGACAACCTGGTCGGCCTGAAAGATGCGCTGCTCGCCATCTCGTCGTCTGCCGCCAACCAGACCGGCCAGACGATCGGCGCGGGCGACAGCGTCGTCGCGATGCTCGAAGCCCAGGAGAGCGCCCTGGCGAACGGCAGCGCGGAGTCGAACCCGATTTCCAGCGGCACCGTCACCCAGGCTGCCACCGATGTCGCGACCGCCAAGCTGTTCTTCGCCGGCCTGCGTTCGAACGCCGCGGCGCTCGGAACGAGCACGGTCAGCACCGGCATCGTCGACGGCATGAAGGCCTTCGGCGATTCGCTCAACACCGACGCGGCATCGCTGTCCCTGAGCACGGGCGAGATGTTGCAACTCGTCAGCCTGGCGCGCTCGCTGTGGCTCGACTACACGTCTGGCCAGACCACGAATCCGTCGATTGGCTTGGCTGTCGGCGGCTACGGCGGTTGCACGGTCTACCAGGGCACGTTCCCGGCCTCGAGCGGAGCGGCCGTCGGCCAGGACTTCGTTCCCAGCGCGGTCACCGCGACCTCGGCTTCCAACGCGAGCTGGGTCGCCTGCGCGGTCGACCACGGGCCCCTGCTCACCAATGGCACGCCGCGCTACCGGCAGGTGATCCTCATCAACGCCGGCGCCGGCTGGGCATCGGCGGCCTACCTGGCCAGCACCCGCAGGCAGTACATCAGCCTGACGGACGGACAAACTCACCAGGTCAACCTCACGCCGACCCTGACTGGAAACATCGGAATCACGACCAACGGCACGGCCGGCGGCTATTCCGTCGTCGGTGACCTGCCGCCAGCCACCGACGCCAGCGGCAACCTGCTTTCGGCGCGCTATCCGGTCGACATCGTGGGCACGCTCGGCACGCTGGCAAGCGGTGCCGTCCAGCTGTCGCTGAGTTCGGGCACGCTCGGCGTCGTGCCGGTCGGGGCGAGTGCCAGCTCGCTCGTCATCGATCTCGCGGTCGGGGGCCAGCTCGTCGCCGTGCTGCCCCAGGATCGCAGCAATGCGGCCCAGGTCGCCGCGGCCCAGATCTCCTGGACCGCCGCGATCAGCGAGCCCAACGGCTCGCTCACGGGGGGCGTGCTCATCAACCAGTTCAGCTACGACGCCAGCACGGGTGCGCTCGTGCCGGGCCACCTGAAGTTCAGCGGCTCCGTCGCCGTCGCCCCGCTGCGGGCCGGGGTCGCCGGTCCCGTCGCCACCTGGAGCAGCTTGACGCTCGAAGCGACCAACGGCAGCACGCCGGTGCTGAGCTTCAGCGGCAGCCTGACGCCGCCCGGACTGGCGCCGCTGGCGCTGAGTGCCAGCATCACCGAAAAGGCAGCCGGCACCTACTCGCTGCAGGGCAGCTACGTGCAGGGCGGCGTGAACGTCTCGATCGTCGGCACCCGGAGCCCGGGCGCCGGTTCGGTCACCTTCGCCGATGCAAGCGGCGTCTCGGTCACGCTGACGGAGGCGGCGAGCCAGGCCGATGTGACCGTGAGCGGGCGCCAGGCGGCCGTGATCGACCGGGGTTCGGATCTCATCACCTACGGCGATGGCAGCTTCGAAACGCTGATGAATCCCTGAAGCGGGGCATGCGCACGCCGCTGCGTCCGCTCCAGCGGCGCGCCGCCGGCCCGACGCCGCGCCTTCTTGCGGCCGCGACGGTCGTCGCCTTCGCGGCCTGGCAACAAGCCGCGACGGCCGCGCCGCCGCCCTGGGCCGCGATGCCGGCCTCGCTGCTGCCGCTGCGCCTGCCTGTCGCCGAATCCCCGGGCTGGACCCTCGGCGCCGAGGCCAGCGACTTCGAAGCCTCGGATGCGACGCCGGCGCGTGCCTTGTCGGGCGACTGGAAGCGCTACTCGCCGCGCCGCGGCCGCAACGTCGCGCTGCAGTCGGCGCGCCTGCAGCTCGGCGCCGCGCGCGCTGGCTGGGAGTTCGCGGCCGTGCTGCGCAGCGACGTGCTCATCAGCGGCACGCGTTCGGCCTTCGACCTTGTGCACGACTTCAAGCAGCATCTGGCGCCGGCCGAGGGCAGCCGCTTCGACCTCGGCACCGAGGCCCGGGGTGCCGTCTGGGCCGGCCTGCGCGTGGCGCACAGCTGGGCGCTATGGTCCTCGGCGCAGGAGCAGCCGCGGCTGCTCCTGACGGGCGCGGCCACCCTGCTGTCGGCGCGGCGTGCCGAGAAGATCGACACCGCGGGCAGCGCGAGCTGGTCCGCGGCCGCCGGCTACACGCTGCAGGCCAGCGGCCTGCGCCTGCAGTCGTTCAGGAGTTTCAGCGGCTTCGGCAACGCGGGCGCCACCGGTGCGGGCTACAGCGTCGATGTCGGCCTGCTCTGGCGGCCAGGCGCGGGCAGCTTCGTCAACCTGTCGGCGGTCGATCTGCTTTCGAGCCTGCGCATCGGCAACGTGGCGACCCAGCGCCTCGGCGCGAACTCCTCCACCCGCAGCCAGAACCCGGACGGCTCGATCGACTACCAGCCGCTGCTCAGCGGGCGCTACAGCGCCGAGACCCTGAGCCTGAAGCTCGCGCCCAAGTGGTCGGCGATTGCGGGCTGGGCCTTCGCCGGCGAGCGCGGCCCCTGGCGCCTGGGCGCGCGCTGGGAGCGTGTCGACGGGCTCGACCTGCCGGCGCTTTGGGCCGAGCTGCCGCTGGGCAAGGGCTGGCAAGGGCAGCTCGATGCCGAGACCCGCTTCCGCGTCCTGGGTGTCGGCCTGCGCTGGCGCGGCGCGGCGCTGATGCTGCGCAGCCGCTCGCTGGGCTGGGGGCGCTCGAACGCCATCGGCTGGCAGGCGGGGCTGAGCCTTCCGCTTTGACGAACCCGAGGTCCGAACCTAATTAGCAATGATGAAATTCAACAGTCATCTCATCAATTTGCATGATTGAGGCGGGCTGAGTAGGCGCTAAGTTTCCCCGATCCTTTCGCTCCTGTTGCGGCGAAAGGCCAACCCGGAGGAAGCCATGAAGAGACAATTCACGCATTCCAAGACCTTCGTGGCCGCGGCCGGACTGCTTGCGCTTGCCGGTTGCGGCGGTGGTGGCAGTGGCAGTGCCAGTGGCAGTTCAGCGACGACGAGCGTCGCCACCAAGGTCATCGACGGCGCGCTCCAGGGCGCCACCGTCTGCATGGACCTGAACAACAACGGCGTCTGCGACGCCGGCGAGCCCAGCGCCACGACGGCCGCCGACGGCAGCGCGACGCTGAAGGTGCCGAACGCCGATGTCGGCAAGTACCCGATCATCGCGTCCGTCGGCACCAACGCCACAGACGCCGTCTACGGTTCGGTCTCGACCCCGTACACGCTGAGCGCGCCAGCGGACCAGACGGGGGTGATCAGCCCGCTGACGACGCTGGTGCAGCAGATGGTGGCCTCCAGCGGCGTGAGCACTGTGGCTGCGGACAGCGCCATCCAGACCGCCACCGGGCTGTCGGGTTCGGTGCTTGCCGACTACACCCAGGCCAGCACGGCGGCGGCCAGCGGCGGCGCATCGCCCGCCGAGGTGGCGCGCCTGCTCGTGCTGTATGTGCAGCAGCAGTCGACCGCGCTCGCTTCCGCCGTGGGCACCACGGCCACCGACGGCAGCACGATCACCCAGGCCGACCTTGCGACCGCGATCCAGCAGACCATCCTGCAGCAGTTGCCCACGCTCGTCGGCGCGCTCGATGCCGCGGTCCAGAGCGCGGGTACGAGCCCGAGCGCGAGCGCGCTCGACGGCGCGCTCGCCAGCCAGGCAACCACGCTGGTGCAGAACTCCACGCTGTCGCCGGCCGCGTTGCAGGCGACGGTGGCGCTGAACAACCAGATCAGCTCCGGTTCGCCGAGCACGGCCGGCAGCTTCACCCCGGCACCGTGGTCGCAGCTCGTAGCGCTGAACTACAGCGACGCCGGCAACTATTTCATGCGCAGCCTCACGGGGTCGCTCGCCCAGGACACGCCGGACGCCAACAACAACATCGGCTTCGTCGACCGGCGCCAGAGCGCAAACACCGGCCATGTGGCGACCTGGAGCTTCGGCAGCAGCCCCACCTCCAGCGCCGACCTGCACTGGAACGGCAGCGCCTGGGTCGCGACCTCGCCGCCCAACTTCGCCAGCACGAGCTCGCTGCGCAATGCCCAGGGCTTCAGCAGCTACAACTACGGCGATGGCTTCGAGACCGGCTCGAGCGTTCGCACCAGCATCGACATTTCGGGCAAGACGCTGGCCAGCGTCTACCAGCAGGTGCGCGACGCGGGCTACACCAACATCAGCATCGCCGACGCCACGGTGCTGGGGACGACGGCCACCTTCCCGAGCGGCTCGCAACTCTTCTATCAGATCACCACGCCCTTGACCGAGGCCTATGCCTACTATCCGGGCGGCGCCTACAACCCGGCCGGCTGGAGCAACGCGGTGGCGATCTACAGCAGCGCGGTCTCCGGCGGCGGCATCGCCGCCTCGCAGCCCGCCGGGCAGCAATGCAATTCGAGCGAAACCGCGACCCGCGGCCATCTTGCGACCACGCTGGACGCGATGATCGCGGCCGAGACCGGAACCCCCTGCATCTTCGGCCAGGGGAGCTTCACCTACGCCGGCGCGACCTACACCAGCCCGGCTTCCAACGAATGGTGGAGCAACAGCACGGTGAGCCTGGGCACGCTCGGCAGCGCGCCGGTCGACAGCGGGGCCACGGCGCCCGGCTATTTCAGCGGCAACACCTTGCTGCGGGTGGCGTTCTCCGGAACCGGCGCCAACGCGGTCACGTACTACGCCTGCCAGCAGCGCTTCACCGACGGTTCCGTGCGCAACTGCACGGCCATCGGCAGCGGCAGCTACAGCATCACGACCCTGGGCGACGGCCGCGTGATGAGCTTCAGCAACCTGCCTGCGCAAGCCGCGCCGCTGAGTTACAACCGCGTCTTCGTCGAGCGCGGCGGCGCCGTCTACTACGGCTTCCAGAACAAGCCGCTGGTTGCGAACTCGGCCCGCTTCAACACCGTGGCCGCGACCGCGCTGCTCGCCCAGCTCGGCCTCACGGCCGACGACCCGAGCGTGCCGATGGCGCTCACCGCGGGGTCCTATGAAGGCTTCTGGGACACCTTCGGCGGCACGACCCCGCCCGCCACCCCGGGTGCGAACCAGGGCGTCGGGATGTACCTGAACCCGAACGGCAGCAGCTACTGCTACTCGGTCTCCGGCAAGGGCTACAACTGCACGATCACGATCACCGATCCGGGCAGCGGCGCCTTCACCTACAGCGACGCCACGGGAACGGCGAGCGGCAACTTCAACTTCCTGGCCGGCAGCGGAAGCGGGACCTACAACAACACGAGCCTGACCCCCAGCAGCGGCCCCTTCGTCGCCTACCGCCGCTGAGGCGGTCCGGCCCCGGAGCGCCTGGCGGCGTGCCGGGGATCGGGGCTGCCGCGAGCGGGTTGCTGCGGCCTTGCCGTGCGCGGCCGCCTTCAGGCGGCCGCGAACTCCTCGCGCAGCGCTTCGAGCTCGCGCAAGGTGGGCTCGACCGCGCGCTCGACCGCCTCGGTCTGGCGCCGCAGCGCCGGCGCCGGGCCGGCGCGCGCCGCCAGCTCGGCCTCGTGCGCCAGCTGCGCCAGGGGCAGTGCCCCGACCGAGGTGCAGGACGAGCGCAGCGCATGGAAGGCGCGTTCGGCCTCGGCCCGTTCGCCCGCCTCGACGTGGCGGTGCAGGCGCTCGATCAAGGCCGGCGCATGTTCGATGAAGAGGCCGATCACGCGCACTGCCAGGGCCGGCCGCACCTGGCCACCGGCCTGCAGGCTGCGCGTCAGGGCCTCGCGGTCGACCATCGGCGCCGCGGCCGGGGCCGGGTCCGCGGCGTCCGCCGCGTCGGCCCCGAAAGGCAGCCAGCGCGCCAGCATCGAGGCCAGCGCGCGCTGGCTGTAGGGCTTGGCGAGGTGGTCGTCCATGCCGGCGGCAAGGCAGCGCTCGCGGTCGCCGCCGAGGGCGTTCGCGGTGAGGGCGATGATCGGCAGGCGCCGCAGCGCCGCGCCCGCGCCGGCCTCGGCCTTCTCGCGCGCACGGATGGCCCGGGTCGCGCCGTAGCCGTCGAGTACCGGCATCTGGCAGTCCATCAGCACGGCGTCGAAGGCGCGCTCGGCGCTCGCCTGCACCGCCTGCTTGCCGTCGCGCGCGTGCACGACCTCGGCGCCCAGGCTCTCGAGCATCTCGATCGCGATCTCGGCGTTGACCGGGTTGTCCTCGACCAGCAGCACCCGGGCCCCGGCGGCCGGAGCCCCGTCCAGCGCCGCGGGCACGGTGATCGAGGCCCGCGCCGGCGCGGCGGCCTGGAGCAGGGCGGCGCGCAGCGCGTCGTCGGTCACCGGCTTGGGCAGCCAGGCGCGCAGCGCCTCCGGCGGGTCGGCTTCGTGGCGTGCCGAGGCGGCCAGCGGCACGAGGCGGATCAGCGGCGGGCAGGCTTCGCCGAGCGCGTCCGACCAGCGCCGCGCCAGCACCGCGTCGGCGACGGCCGGGCCGGGCTCGTTGTAGATCACATACTCGAAGGCGGCGAGCGCCTGGGCCAGCCGCGCGCCGCCCTCGGCGCCGGCGGCCG
>JAGWTS010000094.1 GCA_028868875.1 Burkholderiales bacterium
GGCCAGCGACAGCATGTTGCCGATGTAGGCGAGCAGCGGGTTGTTCGTCGCCTCGGCGACGCGGCGGTGGAAGGCGACGTCGGGCTCGAGCAGTTCTTCCGGCGTCTGCGCCTTCTCCATGCCGGCCAGCGCCTCGGCGATGGCCTGGAGTTGCTCGCGCGTTGCGCTGCGCGCAGCGAGTGCCGCGGCGGCCGGCTCGATGATGCGGCGCACCGCCACGAGGTTGCCGACGAACTCGGCCTTGGGCTGGGTCTGGATGAGCCAGTACAGCACGTCGGGGTCGAGCAGATGCCAGTCGCGCGCCGGCCGCACGATGGCACCCGCGCGCTGCTTGGAGACCACCAGCCCCTTCGCGACGAGCACGCGCACGGCTTCGCGCAGCACCGGGCGGCTGACCTCGTAGCGCGCGAGCAAAGCGGCCTCGGCCGGCAGGCGCTCGCCCGGCTTCAATTGGCCGCCGACGATGCGCTGGCCGAGCTCGCGCACGATGCGCCCGTGCATGCTCTTGCCGTCGGGCTTGCGGCCGTAGGCGGAGTTCTCGACGCGGGGTTTGCTGTCCATCGGGGCGCGAGCGTACAACGGCGCCGGCGGCGGCTTCAGCGCGACCAGCGCAGCACCAGCGGGTCGAGCCGGCGCGCGGTCTCGATCAGCCCGGCGCGCACCGCGGGGTTCATTTCGGGGAAGGGGTGGCGCGGTGCTTCGCAGGCGATCACGCCGCCGGCCTTCATCAAGGCCTTGGCCGCGAGCAGGCCGCCTTGGCGGTTCTCGTAGTTGATCAGCGGCAGCCAGCGCGTGTATTCGGCCACGGCTTCTTCGCGCCGGCCCGCGGCAAACGCGTCGACGATGCAGCGAATGCCGTCGGGGTAGGCGCCGCCGGTCATCGCGCCGGTGGCGCCGGCGTCGAGGTCGGGCAGCAAGGTGATGGCTTCTTCGCCGTCCCAGGGTCCTTCGATCGCGGCGCCGCCCAGGGCGATGAGTTCGCGCAACTTGCTTGCCGCGCCCGCGGTCTCGATCTTGAAATAGCGCACCTGCGCCGTCTGCTGCGCCAGCCGCGCGAGGAAAGCCGCCGAGAGCGGCGTGCCCGCCATCGGCGCGTCCTGGATCATGATGGGAATCGCGATCGCGTCGGAGAGCCTGGCGTAGAACTCGAAGATCAAGGCTTCGCTCACGCGCAGCGTCGCACCGTGATACGGCGGCATCACCATCACCATGGCCGCACCCTGCTCCTGGGCGCGGCGGCTGCGTTCGATGCAGACGCGGGTGCCGAAATGCGTGGTCGTCACGACCACCGGAACCCGGCCGGCGACATGCTCGAGCATGGCGCGCGTGAGCGTCTCGCGTTCGTCGTCGGAGAGCGAGAACTGCTCGGAGAAGTTGGCGAGGATCGCCAGGCCGTCGCTGCCGGCGTCGATCATGAAATCGAGGCAGCGCAGCTGGCTCGGCAGGTCGAGGGCGCCGGCTTCGTCGAAGCAGGTCGGAACGACCGGGAAGACGCCGCGGTAGGGTCGCTGGTTCATGGCTTCAATGTGAATGACGCGGCACCGCCGCACCGCGGCAGCCGACGAGAAAACCGAAATCGCAGCCTTCGTCGGCCTGCAGCACCTGCTCGACGTACAGCTTGCGGTAGCCGCCGGCATCCAACGGGTCTGGCTCGTAGCCGGCCTGCCAGGCGGCGAGGCGGCGCGCGATCTCTTCCTCGGCCACGTCCAGGTGCAAGCGGCCGGCGTCGCAGTCGAGCTCGATCCAGTCGCCTTCCTCGACCACCGCGAGCGGCCCGCCGGCGCGCGCTTCGGGCGCGACGTGCAGCACCACGGTGCCGTAGGCGGTGCCGCTCATGCGCGCGTCCGAGATGCGCACCATGTCGGTCACGCCCGCGGCCAGCAGCTTCGGCGGCAGGCCCATGTTGCCGACCTCGGCCATGCCGGGGTAGCCGCGCGGGCCGCAGTTCTTCAGCACGAGCACCGAATCGGCGTCGACCACGAGATCGGGGTCGGCGATGCGTTCCTTGTAATGCTCGAGGTTCTCGAAGACGACGGCGCGGCCGCGGTGCCTCAACAGATGCGCGCTCGCCGCCGAGGGCTTGAGCACGGCGCCGCGCGGCGCGAGGTTGCCGCGCAGCACGCGGATGCCGCCGTCGGCCACCAGGGGCTGGTCCAGCGGGCGGATGACCTCGGGGTTGTGGATCGCCGCGTCCTTGACGTTGTCCCAGAGCGTGCGCCCGTTCGCGGTGAGCGCCCCCGGGTGCGGCAGCAGGCCGGCTTCGCCCAGGCGCCGCAGCACCCCGGGCAGGCCGCCGGCGTAATAGAACTCTTCCATCAGGAAGCGCCCCGAGGGCTGGAGGTCGACCAGGGTCGGCGTGCCGCGGCCGATGCGGGTCCAGTCGTCGAGTTCGAGCCCGACGCCGATGCGCCCGGCGATCGCCTTCAGGTGGATCACCGCGTTGGTCGAGCCGCCGATCGCGGCGTTGGTGCGAATCGCGTTCTCGAAGGCCGCGCGCGTGAGCAGCTTCGACAGCTTCAGGTCTTCGCGCACCATCTCGACGATGCGCATGCCCGACAAATGCGCCAGCACCTGGCGCCGCGCATCGACCGCCGGAATCGCCGCGTTGTGCGGCAGGCTCACGCCCAGCGCCTCGGCCATGCAGGCCATGGTCGAGGCCGTTCCCATCGTGTTGCAGGTGCCGGCCGAGCGCGACATGCCGGCCTCGGCGCCGAGAAAGTCGTGGATCGAGATCGTGCCGGCCTTGACCTGCTCGGAGAGCTGCCACACCACCGTGCCCGAGCCGATGTCGCGCCCCTCGTGCTTGCCGTTGAGCATGGGCCCGCCGGTGACGACGATCGCCGGCAGGTCGCAGCTCGCCGCGCCCATCAGCAGCGCCGGCGTCGTCTTGTCGCAGCCGACCATCAGCACGACGGCGTCGATCGGGTTGCCGCGGATCGCTTCCTCGACGTCCATGCTCGCGAGGTTGCGCGTGAGCATCGCCGTCGGCCGCAGGTTCGATTCGCCGTTGGAGAACACCGGGAACTCGACCGGGAAGCCGCCGGCCTCGAACACGCCGCGCCTGACGTGCTCGGCGAGCTTGCGGAAGTGGGCGTTGCAGGGCGTCAGCTCGCTCCAGGTGTTGCAGATGCCGATGATCGGCTTGCCCTGGAACTCGTGGTCGGGGATGCCCTGGTTCTTCATCCAGCTTCGGTACATGAAGCCGTTCTTGTCGGCGCTGCCGAACCAGGCAGCCGAGCGCAGCGTGACGGGGGGCTTGGACATGAGTCTTCCGGAACAGAATTTGACAGATTAAAGTATGACTACTTGCGAAATTTATTGCGTATAAACCCGAATAGTCGGACTTTAGTTTGATCAATAGTATGACTACTGATCGAATGCCGGCGCAAGCACGCGCCGCCCGAACGGAGCCCTCCCCGATGTCGTTGTTCGCGCGCTACCCGAGTCTGCAGAACCGCACCGTGCTGATCACGGGCGGTGCCACCGGCATCGGTGCGAGCCTGGTCGAGGCCTTCGCCGACCAGGGCGCGCGCGTCGGCTTCGTCGACCTCGCCGTGGCCGAGGGCCGATCGCTCGCGGCCCGGCTTTCGAAGTCGGCGACGCCGCCGCTGTTCATCGCCGCCGACCTCACCGACACCGCCGCGCTCGTCGCCGCAACGCGCCAGGTGCATGCCGCCTTCGGCCCCATCACGGTGCTGCTGAACAACGCCGCCAACGACCGCCGCCATGCGCTGGACACGGTCACGCCCGAGAGCTGGGACGCGGGCATCGGCGTCAACCTGAAGCACCAGTTCTTCGCCGCCCAGGCCGTGGCGCCCGACATGAAAGGCGCGGGCGGCGGCTCGATCGTCAACTTCGGCTCGATCAGCTGGATGCTCAAGCAAGGCGGGATGCCGGTCTACACGACCTCGAAGGCCGCGGTGCAAGGCTTGACGCGCAGCCTGGCGCGCGACCTCGGGCCTTTCGGCATCCGCGTCAACACGCTGGTGCCGGGCTGGGTCATGACCGAGAAGCAGTTGCGGCTCTGGGTCAGCGACGAATCCCGGGCCGAGATCGCGCGCGGCCAATGCCTGGCCGCAGCGCTCGAGCCCGCGCACATCGCGCGCATGGCCTTGTTCCTTGCCGCCGACGACAGCGCAATGTGCACCGCGCAGGACTTCGTCGTCGACGGAGGCTGGGTTTGAGCGCCGCGCCGCAGCGGCCGGCCGCCTCGCGCGCCGCAGCCCCGCAACCGCGTTCTCGCAGCCCCCTGAATTCCAGGGCCTGATCGACCCCAGAGCACTCCCCCCGTGCCAACCCCCGGAGACAACCCGTGAAAAGAAGTTTTCTGAAGATCTCGCTGTCGCTGCTCGCCGCCGCCGCCCTCGGCTTCGGCGGCGCCGCCCAGGCCCAGGACAAGGGCACCATCGGCATCTCGATGCCGACCAAGTCGTCCGCGCGCTGGATCGCCGACGGCGACAACATGGTCAAGGTCTTCAAGGAGAAGGGCTACAAGACCGACCTCCAATACGCCGACGACGACATCCCGAACCAGCTCGCGCAGGTCGAGAACATGATCACCAAGGGCGCCAAGGTGCTGGTGATCGCCGCCATCGACGGCACGACGCTGGGCAAGGCGCTGCAGAACGCGGCCGACCGCGGCATCAAGGTCATCGCCTACGACCGCCTGATCCGCGGCTCGAAGAACGTCGACTACTACACCACCTTCGACAACTTCCAGGTCGGCGTGCTGCAGGCCGGCTCGATCGTCGACAAGCTGGGCCTGAAGCAGGGCAAGGGCCCGTTCAACATCGAGCTCTTCGGCGGCTCGCCCGACGACAACAACGCCTTCTTCTTCTACGACGGCGCGATGTCGGTGCTGAAGCCCTACATCGACAGCGGCAAGCTCGTGGTGCGCAGCAAGCAGTTCGGCATGGACAAGGTCGGCACGCTGCGCTGGGACGGCGCGGTGGCGCAGGCGCGCATGGACAACCTGCTCTCGGCCTTCTACGGCAAGGACCGCGTCGACGCCGTGCTCTCGCCCTATGACGGCCTGTCGATCGGCATCCTGTCCTCGCTCAAGGGCGTGGGCTATTGCACCGCGCAGCAGCCCTGCCCGGTCGTCACGGGCCAGGACGCCGAGATTCCTTCGGTCAAGTCGATCCTGCGCGGCGAGCAGTACTCGACCGTCTTCAAGGACACGCGCAACCTGGCCGCGGTCACCGCGAACCTGGTCGACGCCGTGCTCGCCGGCAAGAAGCCCGAGATCAACGACACCAAGACCTACAACAACGGCGTCAAGGTGGTGCCGAGCTATCTGTTGAAGCCGGTGCTGGTGGACGCGTCGAACTGGCACCATGTCCTGATCGACAGCGGCTACTACAAGGAATCCCAGGTCAAGTAGGGCCCGGGCCGCGCCCGCTGCCAAGCCGCGGCGGGCGCGATCGAATTTGGAAGAACCAGGAGACCCCCCTTGGACGCCCTGCTCGAGATGCGCGGCATCACCAAGCATTTCCACGGCGTGCCCGCGCTCACCGGGGTGAACCTGGCGGTGCGGCGCGGCGAGATCCACGCCGTGGTCGGCGAGAACGGCGCCGGCAAGTCGACGCTGATGAAGGTGCTCTCGGGCGTCTTCCCGCACCCGGAATACGGCGGCGAGGTCGTCTACCAGGGCCAGGAACGCCGCTTCAAGGGCATCCACGACAGCGAACGGCTGGGCATCATCATCATCCACCAGGAGCTGGCGCTGGTGCCGCTGCTGTCGATCGCCGAGAACATCTTCCTCGGCAACGAACCGGCGCGCCGCGGCATCATCGACTGGACCGAGGCCTGGCGCCGCACGCGCGACCTGCTCGCCAAGGTGGGGCTGAAGGAATCTCCGACGACGCTCATCGACGGCCTGGGCGTGGGCAAGCAGCAGATGGTGGAGATCGCCAAGGCCTTGTCCAAGCAGGTGCAGTTGCTGATCCTCGACGAGCCCACCGCGAGCCTGAACGAGACCGACAGCGAAGCCCTTTTGCAGCTGCTGCGCGAGTTGAAGGCCCAGGGCATCGCCTGCATCCTGATCTCGCACAAGCTCAACGAAATCGCCAAGGTCGCCGACACCATCACCGTGCTGCGCGACGGCGCCACGATCACGACGCTGGACTGCAGCGCCGGCCCGGCGAGCGAGGACGTGATCATCCGCGCCATGGTCGGGCGCGAGATGGCCGACCGCTATCCGCGGCGCACGCCCAAGGTCGGCGAGACCGTGTTCGAGTTGCGCGACTGGCGCGTGCACCATCCGCTGCACCGCGAGCGCGAAGTCGTCAAGGGCGTGAACCTGAGCGTGGGCCGGGGCGAGATCGTCGGCATCGCCGGCTTGATGGGAGCGGGACGGACCGAACTCGCGATGAGCGTGTTCGGCCGCAGCTGGGGCCAGCGCATCAGCGGCAAAGCCCTGGTCGATGGCCGCGAAACCGATTTGTCGACGGTGCAGAAGGCGGTGGACGCCGGCATCGCGTACGTCACCGAAGACCGCAAGTCGCTCGGCCTGGTGCTGTCGCAGTCGATCGCGACCAACACGACGCTTGCGAACCTGGGCGGCGTGTCGCGGCGCGGCGTCATCGACGAAGGCCGCGAATACGCCGTCGCCAACCAATACCGCGACAAGCTCGCGACGCGCTGCGCCGGCGTGCACCAGCCGGTGGTCAACCTCTCGGGCGGCAACCAGCAGAAGGTGGTGCTGGCGAAATGGCTGTTCGCGAACCCGCGCGTGCTCATCCTCGACGAGCCGACGCGCGGCATCGACGTCGGCGCCAAGTTCGAGATCTACAGCCTGATCGCGCGCCTGGCCGAAGAGGGCCGCTCGATCCTCGTGATCTCGTCCGAGATGCCCGAACTGCTCGGCCTGTGCGACCGCCTCTACGTGATGAACGAAGGCGAATTCGTCGCCGAATTCCCCGTCGCCGAGGCCTCGCAGGAAAAGATCATGCGCGCCATCGTCAAGCCCGGACACTGAAAGCCCATGGAACAAACCCTTGCCCCGCCGGCGGCGCCGAGCCGCACCGCGCACCACCTGAAGCAGAACCTGCGCGAGTACGGCATGTTGCTGTCGCTGGTCGCGATCATGGTGTTCTTCCAGTTCATGACCGACGGCACCCTGCTCGAGCCGCTCAACGTCACGAACCTGGTGCTGCAGAACAGCTACATCGTGATCATGGCGCTGGGCATGCTGCTCGTCATCGTCGCCGGCCACATCGACCTGTCGGTGGGGTCGGTGAGCGGCTTCGTCGGCGCCCTGGCCGCGGTGCTGATGGTCAACTACAACTGGCATTTCCTGCCCGCGGTCCTGGTCTGCCTCGTGGCCGGCGGCCTCATCGGCGCGATCCAGGGCTGGTTCGTCGCCTACTTCAGGATCCCGGCCTTCATCGTCACGCTCGCCGGCATGCTGGTGTTCAAGGGCTCGGCGCTGGCGCTGCTCCAGGGCCAGTCGGTCGGCCCCTTCCCCGACGTCTTCCAGCGCCTGAGTTCGGGCTTCATCCCCGACCCGCTCCGCGGCACGAACCTGCGCCTGACCTCGCTGCTGCTGGGCGTGGGCGTGGCCGCGGCGATGATCGTGATCGACTGGCGCGAGCGCAGCAACCACCAGCAGCACGGCATGGAGGTCGAGCCCAACGCGCTCTTCGTCGTTCGCAACGCCGTCTTCGCCGCGATCATCGTCGCCTTGTCGTGGCTGCTGGCTTCGTACAAGGGCCTGCCCAACGTGCTCGTCATCATGTTCGTGCTGATGGTGGCCTACGACTTCGTGACGACGCGCACCACCATCGGCCGGCGCATCTACGCGCTAGGCGGCAACGAGAAGGCGGCGCGGCTGTCGGGCATCCGCACCGAGCGCCTGACCTTCCTCGCCTTCGTCAACATGGGCGTGCTCGCAGCGCTGGCCGGCCTCATCTTCGCGGCGCGGCTGAACACCGCGACGCCGAAGGCCGGCCTCGGCTTCGAGCTCGACGTGATCGCGGCCTGCTTCATCGGCGGCGCCTCGGCCTCGGGCGGGGTCGGCAAGGTCATGGGCGCGGTCATCGGCGCCTTCATCATGGGGGTCATGAACAACGGCATGTCGATCCTCGGCGTCGGCATCGACTACCAGCAGGTGATCAAGGGCCTGGTGCTGCTGGCGGCGGTGTTCGTCGACGTCTACAACAAGAACAAGTAGCGCCGGGGCGCGGCTGTCACGCTGGCGTCTCGACGGCTTTCCAGGATCGAAGCGCCAGGCGGGAGAACCTGGCGCCGGCCGGCGTCGACGCCGGCACCAGCCGCCGGGCCCGCGGGCGGGCACCTACAAGGCGTCGACGATCGCGCGCCGCTTGGCCTCGAATTCCTGCGGCGTGATCAAGCCCTGGTCGCGCAGCCGCGTCAGGGCGCGCAGGCGCAGCTCCTGCTGCTCGTAGAAGGCGCTGTCGCGCGCCGGGGGGGTGCTCGTCGTTGCGGGCGCGGGCGATGGCACGGACCCCTCCGCCGGGGCGGCTGCGGGCGCCTCGACCGCGCTGGCGCGGCTCGCGCCAGCCGCCGGCGCGCCGAGGCCGGCCACGCTCAAGGCGAGCCAGTCGCCGCGGCGCACGATGGCGTCGGGGCTGCGGAGCACGAGTCCCGAGTCGGCATTGCGGCTGCCGAAGGCGAGCGCCGGAACGATGTGGGTGGCCTGGTAGCCGACCCAGGCGTCGGCGCGCAGATCGTGGGCGATGAACTGGAGCCTGCCGTCGGCGATGAACAGGCGCACCGTGGCCGACTTGGGCGGCGTCAGCGGCCCGTCGTTGCGACGCGAGGTGCTGAGCAGCAGCACGTCGTCGCCGGGTCCGGCGGTGGCGAATGCCGCGCTCAGCGCCGGCACGAGGTCGGCCAGCTCGGCCGCGCCGAAAGCGGCCATTTCGGTGCCGCCGCGGCCAGGGGTCTGGATCGTCGCGAGCGCGGCGCGCAAGGCCTCGGGTTCGATCTTCGCAGGCTGGCTGTTCGGGGCGCTGCCGGCTTCGCGCGGCTGCAGCCGCACGGCGCTGAACTCGCCCACCTTCCAGGCCCTGGTGTGGGCATCGCCGCGCGGCGGCTGGCCGCCGCCGAGGAAGAGGAAATCCATCGGTGCGGCGGGTGCGGCGGCTGCGGCCGAAGCCGCGAGCGCGCCAAAGGCCAGCCCGCCGGCCAGGGCAACGCGGCGGGCGCCGCGCAGCAGGTTCATCGGTCGTTGCGGTTTCGCAGCCATGGGATCGTCCTCCTCGGGTTCTTTCAACGGGGTGCGCCGGCACCGGCTTCATGCCCGGTACCGGCGCAGCGCTTCGCCTCAACGGCGAAGGCTTACCACCAGGCCTCGGCCTGGACGCCGACGTTCATGCCGTTGGTGGCCGTGCCGTAGACGCCGTTGGCGATGCCGGCGGCGGCCGCGGCGTCGTTCCACTTGGCATAGGTGACGAAGGCGCGCAGCACCGGACGCGCCCAGAAGCCGGGGGCCAGGCTGAGCTGGGGCGCGACGGTGAGCTTGGCCAGCTTCAGGTGCGTGCCGTCGAACTTCTCGACCGAGTCGTAGCCGCCTTCGACGGCGACGCTGAAGTGGTCGTTGAACGCGTACTGCGGACGCGCGCCGATCGAGAACCAGGTCTTCGGGTCGCCGTTGACGTTGGCGGTGCTGTGCTTGGCGTAGACCGCCGTCGCCAGGCCCGACCAGCCCGTGCCCTTCAGGTCGACGAAGAGCTGCTCGATGATCCGGCGCGAATTGCCTCGCACCGGGCCCACCGAGGTGCTGACGGCCTGGGCGCCCGCCTGGTTGTTGTAGGTCGTGAGCACGCCGGGCTCGTTGAAGCCGAGCGAACCCTGCTTCTGGCCGAACACCACTGCGAGCCGGTTGTAGCCGCCGAGCACGCCGTTCTGCGTGTGTTCGAGGAACAGGATCGAGCCGTCGCCCTTGTTCGCGTTGGGGGCGGCCGAGCTGTCCTTGAGCAGGACGATCTCGCCTTCGAACTTGCCGTTCGGGTTGGTGTCGATGTCGTAGAAGCGCATCGCGTAGCGCTTGGGCGCGATCACCTGCGTCGTCGTCGCCGTGCCGCCGGATCCGATGTAGCTGACCGAAGAAGGCACGCCGTTGCCACCGTTCTGCAGGTAGGCGAACGACAGCTTCATCGGGCCGGCGTTGATGCCTTCGATGCCGCCGCCCATGCCGCTGTTGCCGTAGTAGTAGTCGTCGTTGATGTGGACGTCGTGGCGGTTGTAGAAGCGCTTGCCGACCCAGACCGTGGCGTCCTGCAAGGGCCCGCCGCGACCGAACAGGCCGCCGGCGGCGAAGTAGTCCTGGCGCACCGAGATCACGCTCGAGGCGGTGTTGCCGTTGTCGGCGCCGGTCACGGGCTCCCAGTCCTGCGCGCCTTGCGGCTTGATCGCGGTGGTCAGCGTCCACTTGCCCCAGACGCCGTTGCTGTCGCCGAAGTTCAGGCCCAGCGTCGGTTCGGCGTAGTTGTCGCACTCGTTGCCGAGGCGGTACTTGTACGGCGCCACCTGGAAGCACTGCAGGTTGCCGCCCTTGCTCGAGGTACCGGCCAGGACCCGGAAATAGCCGTGGAAATCGATGCCTTCGGCGCGCGCGCTGCCGGCCAGCGAGGCCAGCAGCACGGCGGGGGCGACGAGCGCGATCGAGCGCAGCGCGCGCAAGGCGGTCGCGCGGGGTGGGGGGGAAACTTTTCGGCGAAGCATCTTGAACTCCTGGTTGGTTGCTTGGGGTCTCGACGGGGGCTTGGCGGCTTGCCGCGCCCTCCGCATCCGCAGTCGTGCAGGCAGGGACTGCCCGCACTCCGTCCAGCGCCGCCGAAATCGCTTTCGCGCTCGGCGACGCCGGCTTGGCTGGGCCGGCACGCTCTGGGCGAGCGCAAGGCCCGTGTCTCTGGGTTCACCGGCCGCGGGCCGGCCCGCCTCAGCTGCTGCCTTGCACCAGCTGCAGCCACAGCAGCTGGTAGGGCGCGAGCTGCAGGCCGGCGCGCAGTTCGTGGCGCCGGCCGCTGACGAGGTCGGCCGCACTCGGCACCAGCCCGGCCAGCACCGCGGCGTCGATGGCTTGCTCGTGTTCGCTGAAGTTCGCGAGCACGAGCAGGTCGCCTTCGGGCGCGGGCCGGGTGAAGCCGAGCACGCTCGGGTTCTTCGAGCGGAAACCGATCAGGCGCCCGCCGGCGAAGGCCGGCGTCGCCTGGCGCCGCTCGATCAAGCGGCGCAGGCCCATGAAGATCTGCCCCGCGGCCGTGGCGCCATCCAGGCGCTGCGCCTCGAGGTCGGCGCGGCGCGGCGGGCGGTGCACCCAGCGGCTGTCGCCGGCCTTGCCGGGGTCTTGCAGGTAGGCGAAGTCGTTGCTCGTTCCGATCTCGTCGCCGAGGTAGAGGAGCGGGATGCCGCCGGCCGCGAGCACGATGCCGTGCAGCAGCAGGATGCGCGCGACGGCGTGCGGGTCGCCTTGTTCGAGCCCGCACAGCGAGGCGCAGCAGCCGCTGATGCGGCAGTCTCCGGTGTGCGGGTTGTCCTGGAACGGCACGCCGCGCGCGAAGCTGCCCTCGAAGCGGTTGACGTAGAAGCGGTTCAGGAACTGGCGGTGATCGAAGCCGTGGATGCCGAGCTCGATCGCGTCTTCGTCGGCAAAGGTCCAGCCGATGTCGTCGTGGCTGCGCACGTAGTTCACCCAGGCCGTCCCGGCGGGCAGGGCGTGGCGCTCTTCGAGCGCCTGCTGCAGCAGGTTGACCTCGCGCGTGGCCAGGCTGCTCCAGAGCAGGGCCATCTGCAGCGGGTTGTACGAAACCTGGCATTCGGCCGGCGAGAGGTAGCGCACGACCTCGTCGGGGTGGACGATGGCCTCGCTCTTGAACAGCAGCGCCGGCGCGGCGATGCGCGCCAGCGCGTTGTAGGCGCGCAGCAGGGTGTGGGCCTCGGGCAGGTTCTCGCAGGCGCTGCCCAGGCGCTTCCAGATGAAGGCCACGGCGTCCATGCGCAGGAACTCGACGCCGAGGTTGGCGATGAAAAGCATCTCGCCGGCCATGGCCGCGAACACCGCCGGGTTGGCGTAGTTCAGGTCCCACTGGTAGGAATGGAAGGTGGTCCAGACCCAGCGCCCGTCGGCGAGCTGCGAGAAGGCGCCCGCGTGCTCGTCGGGGAATATCTCGCGCAGCGTGCGCTCGTAGCGGTCGGGTTCGGTCCGGTCCGGGAAGAGGAAGTAGAAGTCGCGAAAAGCCGGATCACCGGCGCGGGCGGCGCGCGCCCATTCGTGCTCATCCGAGCTGTGGTTGAAGACGAAGTCCAGCACCAGCGAGATGCCGGCTTCGCGCAGCGCGCGCGCCAGGCGCCGAAGGTCGTCGATGCGGCCCAGCCTGGGGTTCGTCTCGCGGTAGCTCGTGACCGCGTAGCCGCCGTCGCTGTGCGGCTCGGGGCACTCGAACGGCGGCATCAGGTGCAGGTAGTTCAGGCCGAGTTCACGCAGGAAGGGAATGCGCGCCTGGACCCCGGCGAAGTCGCCGGCGAAGAGGTCGACGTAGCACACGCCGCCGAGCATCCGCTGCGACTGGAACCAGTCGGGATCGGCTTCGCGGCGCGCGTCCAGCGCCTTCAACGCGGGCTCGCGCGCCGACCAGGAGGCGAAGGCCTGCTCGAGCAGGGCGACGAGGAAGCGCTCGAAATCGGGCCGGCCGCCGTACAGCAGCGCCAGTTCGTCGTGCAGCGCCCCCAGGTGGCGTCCCAGCCGGGCGTCGAAGGCCGGCCAGTGCGCCGAAGCCGCAAGGCGCTCGCGCAGGGCCTGGCGCAGGCGCGGCACCGGGCCTGGCGCATCCGGTCGGGCGGACGCTGCAGCGGATTCGAGGGGAGAAGCCATGCCGGTGCTTGCCGATGTTCGTGGACGCTTGATGATTCAAAGCGATTTGGTTATTCTCCAAAACGCTTTGATTAAACGAAACTAGGGATCACCCGTATCACTCCAAAGCGCTTTCGGGGCTACGCGCACGCGGGGCGGCGGTCGCATCCGAGCGTTGCAGCCGAAGCCGGCGCGCAACAGCACTGACGGGAAGATCACCCTGCTAGACTTATTCGGTCGCGACGGGCCTCGGGTCTCGAGAACATCCAGTGGAGAAAGAACTCGTGGCCGTCGATCTCAAGCAACTCGCAGCCACGCTCGGCCTCTCTCAGACCACGGTGAGCCGCGCCCTCAACGGCTATTCCGAGGTCAGCGCGAAGACGCGCGAGCGGGTCGAGCGGGCGGCGCAGGAACTCGGCTACGCGCCGAACCCGACCGCGCGGCGCCTGGCCACCGGGCGCGCCGACGCCGTCGGCATCGTCTATCCGGTCGAGGCCGACCTGATGGGCAACCCGCGCTTCCTGGACATGATCGCCGGCGTCGCCGACCGCCTCGAGAGCGCCGGCTTCGACGTGCTGCTCGCGGTCGCGCGCGAACGCAGCGAGCAGCGCACCTACGAGCGCCTGGTGCGCGGGCGCCGCGTCGACGGCCTCATCGTCGCCCACACCCGCGTCCACGACGAGCGCATCGAGTACCTGCGCCGCTCCGGCGTGCCTTTCGTCGCCTACGGCCGCACCGGCGGCAACAACGACTTCGCCTGGTTCGACTTCGACAACGAGGCCGAAAGCCGCCTCGCCGTGGCCGAGCTCGCGCGCCGCGGCCACCGCCGCATCGCCTACGTGCACGCACCGCTGGCGCTGAACTTCGCCCAGCAGCGCCACCACGGCTTCGTGCAGGCGATGCTCGAGGCGCGGCTGACGATCGCCGCCGAGTACATCGTCGTCGGCGGGCTCGAGCGCGTCGGCGCCTACGCCGCGGCGCGCAGCCTGCTCGAGGCGCCGGTGCGGCCGACGGCGATCATCGTCGACAACGGCGTGGCCGGGGTCGGCGTGGTGCGCGCGCTGCTGCAGGCCGGCGTGCGCATCGGCGTCGACGTCTCGGTCGTCGTGATCGAGGGCATCCCGGCGGATTCGCTCGTCGCCGACGCCGAGATCGCCTCGATCGAGCAGCCCACCGCGCACGAATCCGGCGCGACCATGGGCGAGATGCTGCTCGCGCTGATCGAAGGCGGGCCGCTGGCGCAGCCCCAGGTGCTGCGCCAGGCGCGCTTCGTCGCCACCGCCTCGGTCGGCCCGGCGCCGCACGCCTGAGCGCGCCGGGCGCGGCGCGCGCCCGGGCCGCCCGATCCCCCCACGCTTCGGGTAAGCACCGATACCCAATGCAGCGGCCGGACGTACATTTCAAAGCGCTTTAGTTAAATTCAAAGCGCTATGACTCCGAATCCAAGCGGACCGAAGCAGGCCCGCCCCGCACCCGGATCCCCCGCCCGAAGGAAGCAGCGAGAACCATGAAAGCCAGACTCCAACACTTCGCCGGCGCGCTTGCGCTGGCCCTGGGTGCCGCCGGCGCCAGCCATGCCGCCACGCTCACGGTCTCGTGCGGCTCGAACGCCGCCGACCTGAAGTTCTGCGCCGGCTACGCCGAGGACTGGGGCAAGGCCCACGGCTACACGATCAAGGTCTACACGCCGCCGGCGAGCTCCACCGACAACCTCGCGCTGCTGCGCCAGCAGCTCGCGGCCAAGTCGGGCGACGTCGACGTGCTCATGATCGACGTGGTCTGGCCCGGCGTGCTCAAGGACCACCTGCTCGACCTGAAGAAGTACAGCAAGGGCGCCGAGGCCCAGCATTTCCCGGCCATCGTCGCCAACAACACCGTGGACGGCAAGCTCCTCGCCATGCCCTGGTTCACCGACGCCGGCCTGCTCTTCTACCGCAAGGACCTGCTCGAGAAATACAAGCTCACGCCGCCGCAGACCTGGGACGAACTCGAAGCCGATGCGAAGAAGGTCATGGCCGGCGAGCGCGCCGCCGGGGTCGCCGACTTCCAGGGCTTCGTGTTCCAGGCCAAGGCCTACGAAGGCCTGACCTGCGACGCCCTCGAATGGGTCAACAGCTTCGGCGGCGGCGACATCGTCGACAAGTCCGGCGCGATCACGATCGACAACGCCAAGGCCGCCAAGGCGCTGGACACCGCGGCTTCCTGGATCGGCAACATCGCCCCCGAAGGCGTGCTGAACTACGGCGAGGAAGACGCGCGCGGCGTGTTCCAGAACGGCAAGGCGCTGTTCATGCGCAACTGGCCTTACGCCTGGTCGCTGGCGCAGGCCCCGGACAGCCCGATCAAGGACAAGGTCGGCGTCGCGCCGCTGCCGATGGGCGTGGGCGGCCGCCATGCCGCCACCCTGGGCGGCTGGCAGCTCGCGGTGAACAAGTACTCCAAGCACCCCGAGGCCGCGGCCGAGCTCGTGATGTACATGACCAGCGCCGAGATCCAGAAGAAGCGCGCCATCGGCGGCTCGTACAACCCGACCATCATGGCGCTGTACAAGGATCCCGACATCATCAAGGCCAACCCCTTCATGGGCCAGCTGCTGGACGTCTTCACCGGCGCCGTGGCGCGCCCGGCCACGGCCACCGGCCTGAAGTACCCCGAGGTCAGCCGCGCCTTCTGGGACGCCGCGCACTCCGTGCTCGAGAAGAAGAGCAGCGGCGCCGAGGCGGTGAAGAAGCTCGCCGGCACGCTCAAGCAGGTCAAGCGCCAGGCCTGGTGATCGGCCGGCCCTGAAGGACCGCCGGGCGGCTGCGCCCGGCCCTTCCCCGGCAGCGCGCGTCCGGCGCGCGCCGCCGGCCGAACCCTCCCCGCCTGCAGGACGACGCCATGAACGACCGCACCCGAGTCGCCT
>JAGWTS010000482.1 GCA_028868875.1 Burkholderiales bacterium
GCCAGGGCCTCGAGCGTGCGCGCGATGTCCAGGCTGGCGGCGGCCGCGCGTTCGACGGCGTCGAAGTCGCGCGCCGCGACCACGCGCGCGAAGGCCTCGGCGCCGAAGCGCAAACCGCTGCCGCCGGGCGTGCGCACTTCTTCGAAGGCGATGCTGTTGGCGATGCCGCGGCGCAGGCGCATCAGGCTCGGCAGATAGCCGTGCGGGTTGTCGCCGGGGGCGTCGGCGCTGTGGTTCAGGTACTCGGTCTCGACGGTCCCGGTGCTGCCGACGATCGTCGCGTGGCGGTGGTTGGCCGTGTTCATCGCGCACGACAGCTGGGCGCGGCGCCCGCCCGAAAAATGCAGGGTCGCGAAGGTCGCGATGTCGACCCCGCTCGCGCTCCATTCGGAGTCGGCCTGCACCTGCTCGGGCGCCTCGCCCATCACGAGCCGGATCAGCGAGAGCGGGTAGCTGCCGGCGTCGAGCAGGGCGCCGCCGCCGAGTTCGGGCCGCATCCGGATGTTCGCTTGCGGGTTGCCCACGGTGAAGCCGAAGCAGGCCTGGATCGAACGCAGGCTGCCGATCGCGCCGCCGCGGAGCAGGTCGAGCAGCGCGCCGGTCTGGGGCTGGAAGTACCAGGGATAGGCCTCGAGCAGCATGACGCCGGCGCGGCGCGCGGCCGCGAACATCGCGCCGGCCTCGGCCCCGCCCAGGGCCAGCGGTTTTTCGCACAGCACATGCTTGCCCGCGGCCGCGGCCTTCATCGCCCATTCGGCGTGCAGGCTGTTGGGCAGGGGCAGGTAGATGGCGTCGACCCCGGGGTCGGCGAGCAGGGCTTCGTAGCTCGCGTGCTGGCGCTCCAGGCCGTGGGCGGCGGCGAACGCGGCGGCCTTGGCGGCGTCGCGGCTGGCGACGGCGACGAGGCGCACGGCCGGGCTCGGCGCCACGTCGCGCGCGAACTGGTGCGCGATCTTGGCGCAGCCCAGGATGCCGATGCGCAAGGCAGCGGCGTTGGTTCGGGTGGGGCTCATGCGGCGCTTCCTCGGGCAAGCCGGGGAACCCCGGCACGACGGGAGCGACTGTACTTCGGCCGCACCGGGCGGGCGGCCGGAGCCGGCGCGGTGTCGGCGCGCGCGAAGAGCCGCGAATCAGCGTTTGGCGGCCGGGCTTGCGCCGCCGCGCGGGGGCTTGGCGGCCGCGCTGGACCGGGCCGCCTTGGGCGCCTTGGGCGCCTTTGTAGTGGGCCGGGCCGGCGCCGGAGTGGCCCGCGTCGTGAAGGCCGCGCGCTCCAGCGCGGCGCGCTCGAAGCCGCGCGCGATGTTGCCGCACACCAGGTCGCACAGCTCGTAGACCGCCGGGTCGGCGATGCGGTAGTACACGCTGTTGCCGCGCGCCTCGCGCTCGACGAAGCCGTGCTGCCCCAGCAGTGCCAGGTGGCGCGACACGTTGGCCGAGCTGAAGCCGCAGGCCAGCGCCAGCTCGCCCACGTTGCGCTCCTGCTCGCGCAGCAGGTTGAGGATCTGCAGCCGGGTCGGCTCGGCCAGCACCTGGAAATAGGCGGCCACCTGGGTCAGCGCTTCGTTCGGAAGACCTTGCATGCTCGGGCAAGTCGGGGTGTCGAGGGTTCGCATCATGCCTGCGGCCCGGTGGCGGGGGTGTCGATTGCGCAATTCTACGCTTGACTATTTAACTACGTGCGCAAATAATCACTCATCGACGACTGATGTCCCCCCTCCCGAGGCGATTCCCCGCATGAACAAGCTGCTCCTTGCCGCCGGCGCGCTGCTCGCCGCCGCGATGTCCCTGGCGCCGCCCGCGGCCGGCGCGGCCGAGCTCGCCAGCGCCGTGGCCCGGCCCGCAGGCCGGGCGGTGGGCGAGAGCTTCGACGGCGTCGTCGAGGCCGTGCGTCAGACCGTCGTCGCCGCCCAGGTGGCGGGCGCGGTGGTCGAGCTCGATGTGAAGGTGGGCGACCGCGTCAAGGCCGGCCAGCAGCTCATGCGCATCGACGCCCGCGGCGCCGACCAGGACGCGGCCGCGAGCCAGGCCCAGGTGCAGGCGGCGCGCGCGGCGCAGAAGCTCGCGAGCCAGGACTACGCGCGCCAGCAGCAGCTGTTCCAGAAGAACTACATCAGCCAGGCCGCGCTCGAGCGCGCGCGCAGCGCCTACGACGCGAGCCAGGCCCAGGTCGCGGCGCAGCTGGCGCAGGCCGGCGCCGCGCGCACCCAGACCGGGCTGCACGTGGTGCGCGCGCCCTATGCCGGCGTCGTCGCCGAGGTGCCGGTGGCGCTGGGCGACATGGCCCTGCCCGGGCGCGCCCTGGTCACGCTCTTCGACCCCTCGGCGCTGCGCGTCACCGCGGCCCTGCCGCAAAGCCTGCAGGCGCGTATCGAAGCCGATCTGCAAGGCGGACTCCAGGGTGGGCCGGCACTGCGCGTCGAGCTGCCCGGGCTGCCGGCCGCCAGCCAGTGGCCGGTCCCGGTGCGCGTGCAGGTGCTGCCCCTGGTCGACGCGGCCACCCACACGCTGCAGCTGCGCGCCGACCTCGAGCCCGGCCTCGCCGGCGTCGCGCCGGGGCAGTTCGCGCGCGTCTGGGTGGCCGGCGGAGCGGGCGCCGAGGCGGCGGCCTCGATCACGGTGCCGCTGGCCTCGGTCGTGCGCCGAGCCGAGATGGTCGGCCTGTACGTGCTCGATTCCGCCGGCCGGCCGCTGCTGCGCCAGGTGCGGCTCGGGCGCGTCCTGGGCGACCGGGTCGAGGTGCTCGCGGGCCTGGCGGCGGGCGAGCGCGTCGCCGCCGACCCGCAGGCCGCGGCGCGCCTGCGCTGAAGGGGAGCTCCTCGATGACGACGCAGTCGACCGCCGCGCCGCTGGGCCTCTCGGGCCGCATCGCGCGCTACTTCCAGGCCGCGCAGATCACGCCGCTGCTCGCCCTCGTGGCGCTGCTGCTGGGGCTGTTCGCGCTGCTCGTGACGCCGCGCGAGGAAGACCCGCAGATCAACGTGACCATGGCCAACGTGCTGATCCCCTTCCCCGGGGCCTCGGTGCGCGACGTCGAACAGATGGTGGCGGGTCCGGCCGAACAGGTGCTGGCGCAGATCTCGGGCATCGAGCACGTGAGCTCGGTCTCGCGCCCGGGGCTGGCCATCGTCACCGTGCAGTTCAAGGTCGGGGTGCCGCGCACCGAGGCCCTGGTGCGGCTGTACGACACCGTGAACTCGCATGCCGACTGGCTG
>JAGWTS010000483.1 GCA_028868875.1 Burkholderiales bacterium
GGCGCCTTGCCCGGCGGCACATGCCAGAGCTGCTCTTCGCCGCCGCGGTAGTACTGGCGGTCGTTGGTGACGCGCAGCGCGGGCTCGCCCGACTTGTTCCAGTCGGTGAACAGCATCGAGAGCGCGCAATAGCCCGGCCGCAGCGCGATGGGCTGGCTGTACGAGGGCTTGTCGCCGGGGTCGGGCCGCAGCAGCACGTTGTCGGAGCAGGTGCCCCAGGGCGATCCCGGCGCCTTGCGGTCGACGTAGTTGCCGAAGGCCAGGGTCGGGAACTTCTGCCCCGGCTCCCATTCGGCCGCGAAGGCGGTGGTCCATTCGTCGCCGCCGTCGAACTTCCATTCGGCGTTGGCGACCGTGAACGTGCAATCGGGGCCGCCCTTCAACAGCACGTTGCCGCCGACGCGCAGGAGCACGAGGTCGATGTGGCCGTCGCCGTCGATGTCGATCGGGTAGGCCCCGGTCACGTTCTCGGCGAACTTGCCGATGTTCAGGGGCTGCTCGTGGAAATGCAGCGCCCCGCCGGGCCGGCTGTCATTGACGAAGAACCGTGCCGGATTCTTGCCCCCGGCGATGAACATGTCGGGCTTGCGGTCGCCGTTGCAGTCGAAGGCGGCGCCGCCGCCGCCGACGAAGAATTCCCAGGGTCCGCCATAGACCTGGTCGACGCCGGCCGCGGCGTGCTGCTCGACCATGGCCGGGATGTCGTTCAACGGCTCGAGCGGCGCGTCGTCGGCGCGGGCCGCGTCCGTGAACCAGGCCGCGAGCACGATGAGGAACGGAAGAACGGGTCGCAGTCTCATTTGAAGATCACCAGCGATTTGAGAAAGGCGATCACGTCCGAGCGCGTGTCCGCGTCGGCACCGACGTAGGCGTCGCGCGCCGCCCGCGCCTCGCCGCCATGAGCGCGGATCACCGCGTCCAGGGTGTCGATGTCGCCGCGGTGGCCGTAGGGCGCGGTCGAGCCCACGCCCCAGAGTTCGGGCGTCATGAAGACGTCGCGCTCGACGAAGCGCTGCGCCATGAGCTCGTTGCCGAACTCGGGCGCGCCGCCGTCGACGATGACGTGGCGCTTCAGGTCGCTGAACAGCGGCACCATCCATTCGCCCTGGGCATTGCGCTTCAGGCGGCGCGCCCAGGGCAGCTTGGCGAGGTCGATCTCGATCGGATGCGCCACGTCGGCCGCGCGCAGGGTGCCGGCAGCGTCGTAGGGGCCGGGGTCGCTGAAGACCATCGAGCGCAGCGGCAGCGCCGGCACATGGCAGGCAGCGCAGCCGAGCCGGCCGAAGCTCAGCTCGCCCGCCGCCGCGGCCTGGCGCCAGACCGCGGGCAGGTCGTCGCGCCGGCCCGGCGGGGCGAGCGTGGCCTGGAAGGCGGTGAGCGCCGAGACGTCGCCCTCGAGCACCTGGTCGGGCTTGCCGTCGCCGTCGAAATCGTCGGTCCCGGTCCAGCGCTTGCCGAAGCGCTCGGCCGCTTCCATGCCGTGGTGGGCGTTGAGCGCGTTCACCGTGAACTGGCGGATCGAGGTGAAGACGCCCTTGCGGCTGAAAGGGCGCAGCACGAGGTCGGTGTCGATGCCCTGGAGCCCGCTCAGGTCGACGCTGCCGTCGGGCTCGGCCGTGATGCGACCGAAGCCCACGCCCTTGGCATGCAGGTCCGCCACCACCTCGCGGCCGCTGGCATGGGCTTCATGGACCGCGCGCTGGCGCTGGGCCTGCAGCTCTGCGGTCATTTCGCGCGCCAGCAACTCGACCATGCCGTCGCCGGTGATGGTGTTGGTGTTGCGTTCGTTCGAGAACTGCGGGTCCACCGAATCGAAGTCCGCGCTCTCGAAACCCTCGGAGACGAAGGCGTTGGCGACGAAGTCGCCCGCGCCGCCCGGAATCGGGTCGTTGTGGCAGCTCGCGCAGGACGAGGAATCGGGCCCGCTGGTGCGCTGCATGCGCGGGTTCTCGCCGCGCTTGCGCCGCGTCGGCACGATGGCCTGCGTCGCCTTCGGGCGCCCCGCGCCGTCGATCTTGTTGAACTTGGTGCTGAACAGCTCGCGCCCGCGCGCGATCAAGGCCTGCGGGTCGGACTTGGACAAGGCCAGCGCCTGCGCGAAGTCGAGTCGGTGCACGAAGTGGTCGTCGGACCACGGCGGCACGTCGGCACCCGCTGCGAGCGCACCAGCCACGCCCCCGGCCGCGATGAGCGCGGCCAGCGCCCGGAACTTGATCATCACATCCTCTCTTGGCGGCGGGGGCGTCGGACCGGGCTCGGGCCGAGAGCGCATCGGCCCGTCGCGGAAAGCGCGGGATTCGGCGCCGTTCCGCCGCCGAGCGCCATCCGGGAAAGTCCCGAATCCAAAAAATTTCGCCGAAATAGAATGCCGCTCGTTCCAATCCGACGACCGATGGCGCGCCTCCAGTCCCGACAGATTTCGCAGCTTCACCTGTACCAGGTGCGGCATGCCGTGCGCGTGGCCGGCACGCCCTTGTCGCGGGCGCAGATCGCCGAAGCCACGGGCCTGAGCCAGCCCGCGGTGTCGAGCCTGACGCGGCGGCTGCTGCGCAGCGGCGCCCTGGTCGAGGTCGGCGCCCGGCCTTCTTCGGGCAGCGGCCGGCGCGAGCGCGAACTCGCGCTCAACGCCGAGCATGCCTGGGTCGTCGGCGTGCGCGTCGCGCTGCACCAGGTGACGATCGCGCTCAGCGATTTCGCCGGCGGCGTGCGCGACACCCTGGTCGTGCCGATGCCCAGGCCGCTCACCGCGGCCGAACTGGTGCGCCTGCTCGAGCGCCGCATCGAGCGCTTTCTCGCGGCCGCCGGCGGCGCCGTGCGCGCGCGTCTGGCCGGAGTCGGCATCGCCTTGCCGGGCTTCATCGATTCGATGCGCGGCGAAGTGCTGTGGTCGCCCGCGCTCGAGCCCGGGCGCAGCCAGGCCCCGGCGCCGATGGCCGAGGCCTTGACGCAACGCCTGGGCGTGCCGGTGCTGATCGAGAACGACGCCAACATGCTCGCGCTGGCCGAACAATGGTTCGGCCGCTCGGCCCACGTGGCCGACATGGCGGTGGTCACGATCGAGCACGGCCTGGGGCTGGGCCTGATCGTCAACGGCGAACTCCACCGCGGGCATCGTGGCATCGCGACCGAACTCGCGCACCTGCAGGTCGCGCCCGACGGCCCGATGTGCCGCTGCGGCAAGCGCGGCTGCCTGGAAACCTACGT
>JAGWTS010000484.1 GCA_028868875.1 Burkholderiales bacterium
GTCAGCGTCTCGCTCTACAACTCGATGCTCGCGATGCAGATGCAGGAAGCGGCGATGATCCTGATGCGCGACCAGGAGGTGAACTGGGCCGCGATGCCGCTGTCGGGCGTGTTCGAATGCGCCGACCAGCCGCTGGTGCTGGTGGGCGCCTTCAAGGCCAACCCGCTGCGCGACATCTGTACCGCGCTCGGCCTGAGCGACCTCTCGGCCGACCCGCGCTTCTGCAACCTCGACCAGCAGTTCGCGAACAAGGCCGAATTGCAGCGCCAGTTCCGCGAACGCTTCAGGAGCGCGCCGCGCGACCATTGGCTGGCGCGGCTGGAAGAGCAGGACCTGCTGTGCGCGCCGGTGCGCGACCTGCGCGATGTGCTGGTCGACGCGCAGACGGTGCACAACGGCATGGTGATGGACGGCGGCGGGCCGGCGTTCCGCTTCATCGCGAGCCCGATCACGATGTCGGCCGCCCCTGTCGCCGTGCGCCGGCCGCCGCCGCGGCTGGGCGAACACAGCTCCGAGGTGCTGAAGGAGGCCGAGGCGGCGGGGCGCGCATCATGAGCGTTCACTACGCCGTCCACGACCATGTGGCGACGGTCACGATCGACCGCCCCGCGGTGCTCAACGCCATCGACCTCGAGACCGAAGCCGAACTCCAGCGCATCTGGGCCGACCTCGAGCAACGCCGCGACGCCCGCGTCGTCGTCCTCGGCGGTGCCGGCGACCGCGCCTTCTGCGTCGGCGCCGACATGAAAGGCCCGTCGACGCTCAGCGGCCTCGAATACTGGGCGCGCGCGCGGCCCGGCGGTTTCGGCGGCATCGCCTTGCGCGAGAGCCTGAACCTGCCTGTGATCGCCCGCGTCAACGGCCTCGCGCTCGGCGGCGGCTTCGAGATGGTGCTGGGCTGCGACCTCGTCGTGGCCTGCGAGGAAGCCGCCTTCGGCCTGCCCGAGCCGCTCGTCGGGCGCCTGCCGCTGGACGGCGGCATGACCTTGCTGCAGCGCCAGATCCCGCATCGCCAGGCGATGGGCATGCTGCTCACCGGGCGCCGCATCGGCGCGGCGCAGGCGCTCGAATGGGGCTTGATCAACGAAGTCGTGCCGCGCGCCGCGCTCGACGAGGCGGTGGCGCGCTGGGTCGCGCAGATCCTGGCCTGCGCGCCTTTGTCGGTGCAGGCCATCAAGCAGGTGGTGCGGGCCACGGCCTCGATGGCGCCGGCCCAGGCCCAGGCCCTGCGCCTGCCGGCGCTGGTCGCGGCCTTGGCCAGCGTTGATTCGCAGGAAGGCGTCGCCGCCTTCCGCGAAAAGCGAAAACCCGTCTGGCAAGGGCGCTGACGAAGGCGCACGCTCCGGCGATGCACGCCCAGGTCCTGAAGTATTTCGTCGAGGTGGCGCGTTGCGGCTCGATCCGCAAGGCGGCGCAGAACCTCTTCGTCGCCTCGAGCGCAATCAACCGCCAGATCCGCAAGCTCGAAGAGGAACTGGGCACTGAGCTCTTCGACCGCCTGCCCGGCGGCATGCGCCTGAACAGCGCCGGCCAGCGCGTGCTGCGCCACATGCAGGCGACGTTGCACGAATACCATCTGATGCGCTCCGACATCGACGCCCTTGCGGGCGAGCGCACGGGCCACATCACGCTGGCGTCGATGGATTCGCTCTTCGGCGATTTCCTGCCCGCGGCGGTGGAAGACTTCAGCCGCGACTTCCCCGCCGTGACCTACGAGCTCACCGCGGTGGCACCGGCCGAGGTGGCCGAGCGCGTGACCTCAGGGCGCTGCGACATCGGCATCAGTTTCCTCGGCCGCTTGCCGGCGGGGCTCGACGTCGTTGCGCGGGCGCCTTTCCCGATCGGCGTCGTGATGGTGCCTTCGCACCCGCTGGCGCGCCAGGCCGTGGTGAGCTGCGCCGACTGCGCTGGACTGCCATTTCTGCGCTCGAGCGGCGCGTCTCCGGTGCATGCCGCGATGGCGCCTGAGTTCGCCCGATTCTGGGACAGCACCGCTCCGCACCTGAGCTCCAATGCAACGCCCTTGCTCAAGCACATGATCCTGGCCGGCCAGGGCATGGCCTTCTTCACCAAGATCGCCTTTCTCGGCGAACTCGAACGCGGCGAACTCGCATGGCGGCCGCTCGACCTGCCGCAGATCAATGCCATGCAAGCCGGCATCTTCGTCGCGTCGCAACGGCCGCTCTCGCATGTGACGCGAGAATTCGTCGAGCGCATCACCCGCCGCATGAAGCAGATGGAAATGGCCGCGGCCCAGGTTTGAGGCCGCAAGACCGAACAAGGAGGATTTGACGAGCATGGATTCGATCGAAGCGAAGTTCGCAAGACTCGCCACCGACCACGCGCCGGGCCAGGAAGGGCGGCAGCGCGCCGGTGCCGCCGCGGCCGTGGCGCGCGGTGCCGACCTGCCGGGAACCCCGGTCGACTTCTCGCATGGCGACGTGAACCGCGACGCCTTCGAGCCGACGCCCGGCGCGTTCGACGAGTTCGTGCGCGGGGTCGAGCGCGGCGGCGAACAGGCCTACACCGAATACCGCGGCGGCGCCGCATTGCGCGAGCTGCTGGCCGCGAGGCTCGCCGCCTTCACCGGCGCGCCGGTCTCGGGCGCGGACGAATTGATCATCACGCCGGGCACGCAGGGCGCCCTGTTCCTTGCCGTCGCGGCGACGGTGACGGCGGGTGACAAGGTGGCGATCGTGCGGCCGGACTATTTCGCCAACCGCAAGCTCGTCGAGTTCATGGGCGCTGAAGTGCTGCCGGTGCACCTGGACTACCTCGGCCGCAGCGGCGAAGCCGGAATCGACCTCGATCAACTCGAAGCCGCGTTCCGCGCCGGGGCCAAGACCTTCCTGTTCTCGAACCCGAACAACCCGGCCGGCGTCGTCTATGCGCGCGCCGAAATCGACCGCATCGCCGAATTGGCGAATCGCCACGGCGCGACCGTGATCGTCGACCAGCTGTACTCGCGGCTGCTCTACCCCGGGCGCGAATACGTGCACCTGCGCGCGGGGGCGATCGACCCCGGCCGTCTGATCACGATCATGGGGCCGTCGAAGACCGAATCGCTGAGCGGCTACCGGCTGGGCGCGGCCTTCGGCGCGGCACGCCTGGTCGAGCGCATGGAGAAACTGCAGGCCATCGTCTCGCTGCGCGCGCCGGGTTATTGCCAGGCGGTCTTGCGCACCTGGTTCGCCGAGCCGGCAG
>JAGWTS010000095.1 GCA_028868875.1 Burkholderiales bacterium
GTACTTCAGGTACTGGCGCAGCAGCATCGCGGCCCAGTCGCAGGCCTCGGTGCCGCCGGCGCCGGCCTGGATGTCGATGAAGCAGTTCAGCGGATCCGCCGGGTTGCTGAACATGCGCCGGAATTCGAGCTGCTCGACCGTCGCGCGCAAGCTCATCGCATCGGCTTCGATCGCGGCCAGGCCGGCCTCGTCGCCGTCGGCCTTGGACATCTCGTAGAGCTCGGTGTTGTCCGACAGGTTGCCGGCGAGGTGGTCGATGGTGGCGACCACGTTCTCGAGCGACTTCTTCTCGCGCCCCAGTTCCTGCGCCCGCTTGGGCTCGTTCCAGACTCCGGGGTTTTCGAGCGCGGCCTCGACTTCCTTCAGCCGCAGCGATTTGCGGTCGTAGTCAAAGATACCCCCGGAGCTGCTGGGTCCGCTCGCTCAGGTCGGCGAGCAGCGTGCCGATCGAGTTGATTCTTTCGATGTCCATGGTCGTGTCCGGTGCGTGGGCAACCAGGGATTTTGGCATGCGTCGAATCAGGGGGCGTCGAGGAAGGCGGCGAGCCGGCGCGCCAGCGCCTCGGGCTGGTCGTGGTGCAGCATGTGGCCGCAAGGCGAGAGCGTCTCGCGCTGGACCCGGGCGACGACCGACAGGCGCTCGTGGAATTCCGATCGCGGGTAGCGGTGGCCCCACCACTTGTCGACGTCGGTGCGGTCGCCCTCGACCCAGAGCAGCGGCGCGCTGATGAGTTTCCAGGCTTCGAGCTGTTCGTCGACGCGGTAGAGCACCGGATTCACGCGCCGGTGCGCCGGGTCGCCCAGGATGTGCCAGCGCCCGTCGGCCTCGCGCCGCGACCAGTGCGGTGCCAGCCACGCGGCCTTGTCGCGGCCGAGCAGCGGGTTGTTGGCCACCAGCCGCGCCGCCACCTCGCCGAGGCTGGCGTAGCTGCGCATCTGCGGCGGGGTCTTGAGCTCGTCCAGCCATTGCACGAGCCGCTTCGGCGCCTGCGCCGCGTGCGTCGCCGGCAGGCCGAAGCCTTCGAGGTTGACGAGCTTGCGGATGCGCTGCGGCCGCAGCCCGGCATAGCTCATCACGACGTTGCCGCCCAGGCTGTGGCCGAGGAGGTCGATCGGGCCCTCGGGCACGATCCGGTCGAGCACGGCGTCGAGGTCGGCGAGGTAGTCCCGGAACCAGTAGGTGTCGGCGGCGGGCCGATCGGTGAGGCCGAAGCCGCGCCAGTCGGGCGCGAGGACGAGGCGGGTCTCGCCCTCGATGGCGGCGAGCGCATCGACCACGAACTGGAACGAGGCGCCCACGTCCATCCAGCCGTGCAGCAGCACGAGGGGCGGGCGCTGGGCGGCAGCGAGCGCGGGCGTGCCCCAGCGCCGGACGTGGTGGCGCAGGCCGCGCAGCGCGAAAAACTCGCTCGAATCGGCGCGCCGCGCCCGGTAGCTTGATTCCATGCACCACTGTAGGCGAGGCCGGGAGCGGGCGCTGTCGGCACGGCGACAATCGCCGCCATGGACGCCATCCCCCGCTCATTCACGCTGCGCCCGGCCGAAGTGCGCGACCTGCCGGCCATCGCCGGTCTCATCCGCGAACTGGCGCTGTTCGAGCACCTCGAGCACCTCTGCGAGGCCACGCCCGACAAGCTCATGCCGCATCTCTTCGGCGCGCGGCCGGCGGCCGAGGCGCGCGTGGCCGAGGTCGAAGGCGCGGTCGTCGGCTTCGCGCTCTTCTTCACGAACTTCTCGACCTTCCTGGCCCGGCCCGGGCTGTATCTCGAAGACTTGTACGTCCAGCCGGCGCAGCGCGGACGCGGCATCGGCCGCGCGCTGCTCGAGCATCTGGGCGCGCTCGCGGTCGAGCGCGGTTGCGGCCGTTTCGAATGGAGCGTGCTCGACTGGAACGAGAACGCGATCCGCTTCTACGAACGCATGGGGGCCACGGTGATGCCCGACTGGCGCATCTGCCGCATCGCCGGACCGGCGCTCGAGCGCTTCAGCGCAGGGTCAGCGCCATCAGCTTCTCGGCCGTGATGCGCACGTTGATGTTGCGCTCGCCGACGAGGGCCTGAACCGCGTGCACGCGCTGCGAGGTGTCGCAGCGCAGCGGCGCGGCCAGCGTCCGGCCGTCGGGCCCGCACAGGCAGGCGACGACCGGGGTCGTGACGGTGGGCCCGCGCGCCACCACCACGCCCATCGCGCCGCTGGCCAGGCGCACATAGCAGCCCGGCGGGTAGATGCCGAACTCCTTGACCAGCGCTGCCGTCATCGGGTGGCCGGGGTCCTGCATGAACATCTGGCGCCCGGCGAGGTCGGCGGCGAGCGAATCGCGGTGCGCGCGCGAGGCCAACTTGGCGGTGTAGACATCGGCGCGCCGCGCCAGCGAGGCGAGGTCGCCGACCTCGGTGCAGCCGCTCGGGTAGCCGCTGCCGTCTTCGTGTTCATGATGTCGCTCGACCGCCTGGAGCCAGTCGGAGTCGACGATGCCCGATTGTTCGAGCAGGCTGCGGCTGCGCAGCGGATGCGTTTGCAGCGCCGCGCGCTGCGAGGGCGTCGGCGGGGTGCGCTGGCGCGCGAGCTCGCCCTGCAGTTCGAGCATCGACAGGTTCATCGTCAGCGCCACCTTGAAGGCCTTGGCCATTTCGAGGTCGTCCCAGCCCAGGCGCTGGGCCACGAGGTAGGCCGTGATCGCGCTGTTGACGGAGCGCCGGGCGCCGTATTCGGTGTGTTCGTTGCCGTCCTTGCGCATCATCTGGAAGATCGCGAGGTCCGGGTCGCGCTCGATCAGCGCCACCACCGGCGCGGCGACGTCCTCGACCGCGTTGGCGAAGCCGTGGTGCGGGGCGCTTTGCAAGGCCTGCGAAACCCGGCTCAGGCAGGCGTTCCAGCGCGCCGGCAACTGCTCGCGCGGCAGCCTGCGCACGAGTTCGGTGGGGGTCAGCAACTCCTCGATGTCGACCAGGGCGCCGCGCTCGAGCAGCGCCTCGAGCTGCTGCACTGTCCCGATGGTCTGGCCGCGTGCGAGCAGCAGGGTCCGGTCGGCGTTGCGGACCCCGAAAGGCAGCGGGAATCCGATTCGGATGCGGTCCTTGACGACCGACAAGGCTGTGAACGACATGGTAGGTTTCGCCTCTTGTGATTGGGCCGGATCGGCGTCGCGGCGCCGGTCCCAACGCGATGTCGCTTATTTCGGCCCCCTCTACTCGAACTTGAAACGCTGAAAATGCTGGTGCAGCCGCGCGCGCTGCCGAGGCAAACTCCTGCAACATGGCCAAGAAGGAACGACACGTCAGCGAAACCCCGGCGACGCAGTTTCTGCGTCGTGCCGCGGTGGCATTCAGCGAGCATGCGTATGCGTACGTCGAGCATGGCGGCACGGCCGAATCGGCGCGCGCGCTCGGGGTCGACGAGCATGCGGTGGTCAAGACGCTGGTGATGCAGGATGACCAGGGCGAGCCCCTGATCGTGCTCATGCACGGCGACCGCCAGGTCAGCACCAAGGCCCTGGCGCGGGCCATCGGCGCACGCTCGGTGAGCCCGTGCAAGCCCGAGGACGCGCAGCGCCACAGCGGCTACCTCGTCGGCGGCACCTCCCCCTTCGGCACGCGCAAGGCGATGCCGGTCTACGTCGAGCAGAGCGTGCTCGAGCTGCCGAAGATCCTGATCAACGGAGGCAAACGTGGATTTCTGGTCGGCATCGAGCCCGCGGTGCTGGGCTCGATGCTCGGGGCACGGCCGGTCAGCTGCGCTCTGTAGCCGGCGCGGCGGCGGCGGCGTCCGGCGCCCGTTCCTGGACCGTCCAGCCCAGGGCGCCGGCCAGCACCTCGGCGGGCACCGGCTTGTGGAGCAGGGTGACGCCTTCGGGCACCGGCCCGAAACGCGCCAGCTCGGCGCGCGTGTGGTGGGTGACGAGAACGATCTGCATCTTCTGCGTCGCCGGGTTCTGGCGCAGCTGGCTCACCATCGCCAGGCCGTCGAGCCCGGGCAGGTCGATGTCGGTGACGAGCACGTTGGGCACGTCGCGCCCGGCATCGAGCAGGGCCGAGAAACCGTCCTCGAAAATCCGGACTTCGGCGTCGGCGCGCATCGCGAGCAACTGTTCTTCGAGAACGGCGGCGGTGACCGGGTCGTCCTCGACGAGCATGATCGAGACGCCGCGAACCGGGCTGTCGCCCGAGCGCCGCTCGACCGCCATGCGCTCGACCGCTTCGGCGTCGAGCCGGCGATGGCCACCGACGGTCTTCCACGCCGGCAGGTACCCGGCGTCAACCCATTTCTGGACCGTCTGGGCCGAGACGCCCAGGCGCTTGGCCGCTTGAGCGGTGGTAATCGAAAGCCTTTCCATGCAACGACTGCCTCGGCGTTATGCGCGCGGCTCCCTGATTTTATTCATTCTGGACCGCATTGTCCGTGCAAAACAGGACTTTCCGCAGCAAGAATTGTGTACGTGCGTAGATTCTCGCCTGCGCGACGGCCATCGTAAACTCGCTCGATGGATTGGTTCTGGAATCTCGCCGCGCTGGTCGCAGCGTATCTCATCGGCTCGTTGTCGTTTGCGGTGATCGTCAGCCGGGCGATGGGCCTGGCCGATCCGCGCAGCTACGGGTCGAAGAATCCGGGGGCCACCAACGTCCTGCGCTCGGGCCGGCGTTCGGCGGCGGTTGCCACCCTGGCGCTCGACGCGCTCAAGGGCATGGTTCCGGTGCTGGCGGTGCGCCTGTGGGGGGGGCGCCTGGGTTTGGGCGAAGACGCCGCCGCCTGGGTCGGCCTGGCTGCCTTCGTCGGCCATCTCTGGCCGGTTTTCTTCGGCTTTCGCGGAGGCAAGGGCGTGGCCACCGCGGCCGGGGTGCTGCTCGCCTTCAACCCGCTGCTCGGCGCCGCCACCCTGGCCACCTGGCTGATCGTGGCCTTCTTCACCCGCTATTCGTCGCTGGCCGCGCTCGTCGCGGCGGCCTTCGCCCCCTTCTACCAGGCGCTGATCTGGGGCGTCGAGCCCAGCCTCATCGCCATCGCCCTGATGAGCCTGCTGCTCGTCTGGCGCCACGAAGCCAACATCCGCAAGCTGCTCGCCGGCACGGAATCGCGCATCGGCCAGAAGGCCGCGCCGGTGCGCCAGGCGGCTCACGGTCACCACAAAGGAAAACACTGATGGTTCAACGATTCGACGTCGGCGCCCGCCTGTCCGAGATGGCGGTCCACAACGGCGTGTGCTACCTCGCCGGCCAGGTCGCGGCCGACGACAGCCTGGACATGGCCGGCCAGACGCGCCAGGTGCTCGCCCAGATCGACGCCTTGCTCGCGCGCGCCGGCAGCGACAAGTCCCAGTTGCTGATGTGCCAGATCTTCATCGTCGACCTGGCCGATTTCGCGGCCTTGAACGAGGTCTGGGAAGCCTGGCTGCCGGCCGGCAGCGCACCGCCGCGGGCGACGGTCCAGGCGAAGCTGGCGCGTCCGGGCTGGAAGGTCGAGATGGTGGTGACGGCGGCCGTGACGGAGCGGCCGGTTCCCTGAGAGCGCCCGAGGCCGGCCGAGCCGGCCGTCCCCACGGGGATCTGAGTAGCCCGGCAAAGCCGGATCTACTCAGGAGCGCCCCAAGGCCGGCCGAGCCGGCGGTCCCGCGCCGGGTTTCTGACCAGGCCGGCCAGGCCGGATCCGCCCGAGCGAATCCGGTTTTGCCGCCGGGCTCGAGGCCTCACCCTCACGGCGGCAGGCGGGCCGGGCGCAGACCGCCGGCCGCTCAGGCGCCGCTACAGGCCCAGCCGCGCGAGCTCGCCCCGGCCCTGGCGCAACAGCACGGGTTCGTCTCCGCTCAGGTCGACCACGGTGGTCGGCGCCATCGGGCAGGCCCCGGCGTCGACGACGGCCTGGATCAGCTTCTGGAAGCGCGCGCGGATCTCGTCCGCGTCGTTCAGCGGCTCGGTCTCACCGGGCGGAATCAGCGTCGTCGCCAGCAGCGGTTCGCCGAAGAGCGAGAGCAGTTCCTGCGTCACCCGGTGGTCGGGCACGCGCAGCCCGATGGTGCGCCGCGACGGGTGCGACAGGCGCCGTGGCACTTCCTTCGTCGCTTCGAGGATGAAGGTGTAGGGCCCGGGGGTGCCGAGCTTGAGCAGGCGGAACTGGCGGTTGTCGACGATGGCGAAGCGCGCCAGTTCCGACAGATCGCGGCAGATCAGCGTGAGGTGGTGCTTGTCGTCGACCTGGCGCACCCGGCGCAAGGCTTCGGCCGCCGGCTTGTCGTCGAGGCGGCAGACCAGGGCGTAGCTCGAATCGGTCGGGATCGCCGCGATCCCGCCTTCGTGCAGGATCTGCGCCGTCTGCTTGAGGAGTCGCGGCTGCGGGTTCTGCGGGTGGACTTCGAAGTATTGCGACACGGGGCGCGGCTAGGCTGCGGTGACCGGGATCTTGCCGATGCGCGCCTGCCATTCCCGGGGCCCCGTCTGGTGCACGCTCGTGCCCTGCGAATCGACCGCCACCGTGACCGGCATGTCGACGACGTCGAACTCGTAGATCGCTTCCATGCCGAGATCGGCGAAACCGACGACCCGGGCCTGCTTGATCGCCTTGGCGACGAGGTAGGCGGCGCCGCCGACGGCCATCAGGTAGGCGCTCTTGTGCTTGCGGATGGCCTCGATTCCGGCCGGCCCGCGCTCGGCCTTGCCGATCATCGAGAGCAGGCCGGTGCGGGCCAGCATCATCTCGGTGAACTTGTCCATGCGCGTGGCCGTGGTCGGGCCGGCCGGGCCGACGACCTCGTCGCGCACCGGGTCGACCGGGCCGACGTAGTAGATGACGCGGTTCGTGAAGTCCACCGGCAGCGCTTCGCCCCGGGCCAGCATGTCCTGGATGCGCTTGTGCGCGGCGTCGCGCCCGGTGAGCATGCGGCCCGACAAGAGCAGGGTCTCGCCCGGCTTCCAGCCCGCGACCTCGTCGCGCGTGAGCGTGTTCAGGTCGACCCGGCGGCTCTTGTTGTAGTCGGGCTGCCAGTGCACGTCGGGCCAGAGGTCCAGGCTCGGCGGCTCGAGAAAGGCCGGGCCCGAGCCGTCGAGCACGACGTGGGCGTGGCGCGTGGCGGCGCAGTTCGGGATCATCGCCACCGGCTTGCCGGCGGCATGGGTCGGCCAGGTCGCGATCTTCACGTCGAGCACGGTCGACAGGCCGCCCAGCCCCTGGGCGCCGATGCCCAGGGCGTTGACTTTCTCGTAGAGCTCGATGCGCAAGGCCTCGAGCTTGTTCTGCGGCCCGCGCGCGAGGAGCTCGAACATGTCGATCGGCTCCATCAGCGATTCCTTGGCCAGCAGCATCGCCTTCTCGGCCGTGCCGCCGACACCGATGCCCAGCATGCCCGGCGGGCACCAGCCCGCGCCCATCGTCGGCACCGTCTTCAGCACCCATTCGACGAGGTCGTCGCTCGGGTTCATCATGACGAACTTGCTCTTGTTCTCGCTGCCGCCGCCCTTGGCCGCGACGTTGATGTCCAGCGTGTCACCCGGCACCACGCTCATGTGGATGACGGCGGGCGTGTTGTCACCCGTGTTCTTGCGCTCGAACAGCGGGTCGGCAACGAGCGAACTGCGCAGCTTGTTCACGGGGTCGGTGTAGCCGCGGCGCACGCCCTCGTTGACGGCGTCCTCGATCGAGCCCGTGAAGCCCTCGAAGCGCACGTCCATGCCGATCTTCAGGAAGACGTTGACGATGCCGGTGTCCTGGCAGATCGGGCGCCTGCCTTCGGCGCACATGCGCGAATTGGTGAGGATCTGCGCGATCGCGTCCTTCGCCGCCGGCGAGGCTTCGCGCTCGTAGGCGCGGGCGAGATGGGCGATGTAGTCGGCCGGGTGGTAGTACGAGATGTACTGGAGCGCGGCGGCGATGGTCTCGACGAGGTCGGCCTGGCGGATGACGGTGGGCATGGTGATGCAGTGCTGCGGGGGTGACTCGACAGTGTAGCGAAGCGACCCTTCGCCGACGCTTGCGGCGCAAGGTGGCTGGCGCTGGCGTAAATTGTGAGGCGGTAAGCGGCGCGCGTCAGCGGTTCGTAAGAGCTCGGGCCTACCTTTCGCGGCCAGTCGCATTCCAGATCAACGATTCCTTTCCCAGGAGACTTCAACATGTCGAGCGCCGACTCCCCGACCGAATACGCCGTCTACCCGCCCCCGGCCTCCGCCGTGGCCGGCGCCGCGGTCTCGGGCATGGCCGCCTACGAGGCCTTGTGCAAGGAGGCCGATACCGACTACGCCGGCTACTGGGCGCGCCTGGCGCGCGAGTTGCTGAGCTGGAAGACGCCGTTCACCCAGGTCATCGACGACAGCAGCGCGCCGATGTACAAGTGGTTCGCCGACGGCACGCTCAACGTCTCGTACAACTGCCTGGACCGCAACGTCGAGCGCGGCCTGGGCGACAAGACCGCGATCATCTTCGAGGCCGACGACGGCAGCGTCACGCGCACCAGCTACCGCGAGCTGCTGGCCCTGGTCTGCCGCTATGCCAATGCCATCAAGTCGCGCGGCGTGAAGAAGGGCGACCGCGTCGTCATCTACATGTCGATGGGGGTCGAGGGCGTCGCCGCGATGCAGGCCTGCGCCCGCATCGGCGCCATCCACTCGGTGGTCTTCGGCGGCTTCTCGGCGCAAAGCCTGCGCGACCGGATCGAGGACACCGGCGCGGTGATGGTCATCACCGCCGACCAGCAGCTGCGCGGCGGCAAGGCGCTGCCGCTCAAGGCCATCGTCGACGAGGCGCTGGCGCTGCCCGGCACCGGCTCCGTCAAGGACGTGCTGGTCTTCCGCCGCACCGGCGGCCAGATCGGCTGGACCGAAGGCCGCGACCTCTGGCTGCACGACCTGCTGGCGCAGCAGAGCGAGACCTGCGAGCCGGAATGGGTGAGCGCCGAGCACCCGCTGTTCCTGCTCTACACCTCGGGCTCGACCGGCAAGCCCAAGGGCGTGCAGCACAGCAGCGGCGGCTACCTTCTGTTTGCCGCGCTCACCACGAAGTGGACCTTCGACCTGAAGGATTCGGACGTCTTCTGGTGCACCGCCGACATCGGCTGGGTCACCGGCCACAGCTACATCACCTACGGCCCGCTAGCCCTGGGCGGCACCGAGATCGTCTTCGAAGGCGTGCCGACCTACCCCGACGCCGGGCGCTTCTGGCACATGATCCAGAAGCACAAGGTCACGATCTTCTACACCGCGCCGACGGCGATCCGCTCGCTCATCAAGGCGGCCGAGGGCAACGAGGCGATCCATCCGCGCAAGTACGACCTCTCCTCGCTGCGCATCCTGGGTTCGGTCGGCGAGCCGATCAACCCGGCGGCCTGGGAGTGGTACCACCGCGAAGTGGGCGGCGGGCGCTGCCCGATCGTCGACACCTTCTGGCAGACCGAGACCGGCGGCCACATGATCACGCCGCTGCCGGGCGCCACGCCGCTGGTGCCGGGCTCGTGCACGCTTCCCTTCCCGGGCATCCAGGCCGCGATCGTCGACGAAGCCGGCCACGACGTGCCGAACGGGCAGGGCGGCATCCTCGTCGTCAAGAAGCCCTGGCCGGCGATGATCCGCACGATCTGGGGCGACCCCGAGCGCTTCAAGAAGAGCTACTACCCGCCCGAGCTGAACGGCTACTACCTCGCCGGCGACGGCGCGATCCGCGACGCCAAGACCGGCTACTTCACGATCACCGGGCGCATCGACGACGTGCTCAACGTCTCGGGCCACCGCATGGGCACGATGGAGATCGAGTCGGCGCTGGTGAGCTGCACCGAGCTCGTCGCCGAAGCCGCGGTCGTCGGCCGCCCCGACGACACCACGGGCGAGGCGATCTGCGCCTTCGTCGTGTTGAAGCGCCCGCGCCCGACCGGCGACGAAGCGAAGAAGATCGCGACCGAGTTGCGCAACTGGGTGGCCAAGGAGATCGGCCCGATCGCCAAGCCCAAGGACATCCGCTTCGGCGACAACCTGCCGAAGACGCGCTCGGGCAAGATCATGCGCCGCCTGCTGCGCTCGATCGCCAAGGGCGAGGTCATCACCCAGGACACCTCCACCCTGGAGAACCCGGCCGTGCTGGAGCAGTTGGCGCAGACCAACTGATCCAGCCCGCGCGAGCCGCGCGGTGCGGCGCGCAGCGCCGCGGGCTCGGGACGGGGCGTGCTCATATCGCGAAAGCGATGTGAGCGCGCACCAGAACCCGGCCGTGCTGGAGCAGTTGGCGCAGACCCACTGATCCATGGCGGCGCATGCGGCCAATAATCCGCCGCATGCCGACCGAACCCACGCCCGAACTCCTCGCCCTCGACTGGGGCACTTCGAGCCTGCGCGCCTTCCTGATGGCCGCCGGCGCGGTGCTGCAGACGCGCCAATCGACGCAAGGCATCCAGCACCTTCCCGCGCCCGGCGCCGAGGGCTTCGAGCAGGCGCTCGAACAGATCGGCGGCGACTGGCTGCGCCGATGGCCCGGCCTGCCGGTGATGGCCGGCGGCATGGTCGGCAGCGCCCAGGGCTGGCGCGAGGCCGCTTATGCCGAATGCCCGGCCGACCTGGGGCGCCTCGCGGCGGGCGCCGTCCGCCTGAGATGCCGCCTGGGCAGCGAAGTGACGATCGCCCCCGGCGTGCTCTACGCCCCCGCCGCCGCGCCGCCGGACGTGATGCGAGGCGAGGAAGTGCAGATCGCCGGCGCCCTGCTCGGCCAGCCCGGTTGGGCCGCTCGCTCGCGCATCGTGCTGCCGGGCACCCACTCGAAATGGGTCGAGGTGCGCGAGGGCCGGATCGAGCGCTTCGCGACCTTCATGACCGGCGAGATGTTCGCCCTGCTGCGCCGCCACTCGATCCTCGGGCGCTCGATGGCGCCCGACGCCGCGCCCGACACCGCGGCCTTCGAACGCGGCCTCGAGGCGGCGCGGCGCAGCCGCCCGGGCGAATTCCTGCACCAGATCTTCGAAGTGCGAAGCCTCGGCCTCGTCGGCCGGCTCACGCCCGCCGCGCAGCCCGAGTACCTCTCGGGCCTGCTCATCGGCCACGAGTTGGCGGCCGGCCTGGGCGCGACCGACGAGGCAGCGCCGCTGCTGTTGATCGGCGATCCCGCGCTGTGCCGGCGCTACGCCGTGGCGCTGCGCTGGTTCGACAGCGGCGAGTGCACGCTGCTCGACAACACCGCGCCCGCCGGCCTCTGGGCCTTGGCCCAGGCGGCGCGCGTCGGGTGAGAATGGCGGGGCCATGACGACTCCCCACACCTTGAACGGCCGCTTCGATGCGGCCTGCGCCCAGCTCCCGCTGGTGGCCATCCTCCGCGGCATCGAGCCGGCCGACGCCGAGGCGGTCGGGCTGGTCCTGTTCGAGGAGGGGTTTCGCCTCATCGAAGTGCCGCTCAACTCGCCCGAGCCCTTTGCCAGCATCGCCGCGATCCGCCGCGCCTTGCCGGCCGAGGCGCTGGTGGGAGCGGGCACGATGCTGGCCGAGCCTCAAGTGCAGAGCCTGCGCGAGGCCGGCGGCGAACTCGCCGTGATGCCGCATGCCGATCCGGCCCTGATCCGCGCCGCGAAGGCGGCGGGGCTGCTGTGCGTGCCCGGCGTCGCGACGCCGACCGAGGCCTTTGCCGCGCTCGCCGCCGGCGCCGATGCGCTCAAGCTGTTTCCGGCCGAGGCGCTGGGGCCGAGCGTGGTCAAGGCCTGGCGGGCGGTGCTGCCGCGCGGGCTGCGCTTGCTGCCGGTGGGCGGCATCACGCCGACGACGATGGCGCCCTATGTCGCCGCCGGCGCCGGCGGTTTCGGCCTCGGCTCGGCGCTTTATCGCCCGGGGGCGAAGCCAGCCGAGGTCGCCGAGCGCGCGCGCGACTTCGCCCGCGCCTGGCGCGAGATCGCGGGCTGAGGGCCGGGGGCACCCCATGGACTTGCAACTGCTGGACAAGAGGGCGATCGTCACCGGTGGCAGCCGCGGCATCGGGCGCGCGGTGGCGCGTGCCCTGGCGCTCGAAGGCGTCGACGTGGCGCTGCTGGCGCGCGGCGAGCCGGCGCTGGCCCGGGCCGCGGCGGAACTCGCGGCCGAAACGGGGCGCAAGGTGGTGGCGGTGCGCGCGGACACCCGCAGCGACGACGAAGTCCGGCGCGCGGCGGCCGAAGCCGCGGCCGCGCTGGGCGGGCCGATCCAAATCCTGGTGAATGCGGCGGCCGAGCCCGCCGGCTACGCCGCGCCGCCGCTGCTGGCCGAAATCGGCGCGGCGTATTTCCACGCCGAGATGGACACCAAGGTCATGGGCTACCTGCGCTGTGCGCGCGAGGTTGCGCCCGGCATGAAGGCCGGCGGCTGGGGCCGCATCGTCAATATCGCGGGCCTCGCGGCGCGCCAGAGCGGCAGCACGGTGGGCAGCGTGCGCAACGTCGCGGTCGCCGCGCTGACGAAGAACCTGGCCGACGAGCTCGGGCCTGCGGGCATCAACGTCACGGTCGTCCACCCGGGGCTGACCCGGACCGAGCGCAGCGCCGCGCTGATCGCGGCGCGCGCCGCGGCACAGCAGGTCGGCGAAGCCGAAGTCGAGGCGCAGATGGCCGCCTCGAACTCGATTCACCACTTGCTGGACGCGAGCGAAGTGGCCGACGTGGTGGTCTTCCTGTGCTCGCCGCGCTCGCGCGCGATCAACGGCGACGCGGTCGCCGCCGGCGGCGGAGCGCCGCGCAGCATCTACTACTGAGCGCCCCCAGGGCCGGGCTGCGCCCAGCAGCCCGCTCCCCCGTGGGGGTTCATGCAAAATGGCAGAGCCACATTTGCTCGAGAGCCAAGCGCGGGTCAGCGCGCGCCCTGGGCCAGCACCCAGCGCGCGAGTTCCAGAGCCTCCTGCGGGCTCAGGTTGGTGTTGGCCGGCATCGGCACCGCGCCCCAGACGCCCGAGCCGCCATGCAGGATCTTGGCCGCCAGGTACGCCGCGGCGTCGCCGCGGCCGGCATAGCGCGCGGCCACGTCCTTGAACGCCGGGCCGATGATCTTGTGGTCCACCGCGTGGCAGCTCAGGCAGATCTTCGACTGGACCAGTTCCGGCGCCGCACTGGCCGGCGCCGCGGCCAGCAGCGCGGACAAACCTAACGAAAGCGGGGCAGCAAGTCTCATGGGCGGGGGGGCGGCTTCGGCTACAGTGGCGCATCCATGGTAGCGCCATGGTTGCGAGGGGTCCAGGATGGGCTTTGTGCTGGTCGGTGTCCTGCTGCTGGTGATGAAGATCGCCGACTTCGGCTTCGTGGCCGACTGGTCGTGGCTGGTCGTGCTCGCGCCGTTCGGGCTCGCCGTCGTCTACTGGGCCCTGATCGACAACCTCGGCATCACGATGAAGCGCGAGATGCGCAAGATGGACGACCGCAAGCGCGAGCGGCGCGAGCGCGACATGAAGGCGCTGGGCCTGGATGTGCGGCGCGAGCAGCGCGTGCGCGTGATGCGCGAAGCCGGATCGCGCGCCGACAAGCCGGCCGCAGCGCCGCCGCCCGAGCCGCGGCGCGACCCGCGCGCCTGAAGGCCCCGGCGCGCGCCGCGCCGCTGAAGGTCCACGCGCTGCTCGAGGCCGGTTTCAGGAATCCAGCACCGCGCCCTTGCTTGCGCTGCAGGCATTGCGCGCGAACTTGCCGAGCACGCCGCGCGTGTAGCGCAAGGCGGGCTGCTTCCAGCCGGCACGCCGGCGTGCGATCTCGGCCTCTTCGACGTTCAACTGCAGCAGCAGGCGGTGGGCGTCGATCGTGATCGAGTCGTTCTCGTGGATCAGCGCGATGAGGCCGCCTTCCCAGGCTTCGGGCGCGACATGGCCGACCACCATGCCCCAGGTGCCGCCCGAGAAGCGGCCGTCGGTGATCAGGCCCACGCTCTCGCCCAGGCCCTGGCCGATCAAGGCGCCGGTGGGGGCCAGCATCTCGGGCATGCCGGGGCCGCCCTTGGGGCCGAGGTAGCGCAGCACCATCACGTCGCCCGGAACGATCTTGCCACCCATGATCGCGGCCAACGCCGACTGCTCGTCGTCGAAGACCCGCGCCGGCCCGGTCATCACCGGGCTCTTCAGCCCGGTGATCTTGGCGACGCAGCCCTCGGGGCTCAGGTTGCCCTTGAGGATGGCGAGGTGGCCATGCTCGTACATCGGGTTGTCGATCGGGCGGATCACCTCCTGGTCGGCGCGCGGGCGGCTAGGCACCGCGGCGAGGTTCTCGGCCACGGTCTTGCCGGTGACCGTGAGGCAGTCGCCGTGCAGCAGCCCGGCGTCGAGCAGCATCTTCATCACCTGCGGGATGCCGCCGGCGCGGTGCAGGTCGATCGCGAGAAAGCGGCCGCTGGGCTTCAAGTCGCACAGCACCGGGGTGCGCCGGCGCACGCGCTCGAAGTCGTCGATCGTCCATTCGACCTCGGCGGCGTGGGCGATGGCCAGGAAATGCAGCACCGCGTTGGTGGAGCCGCCGGTGGCCATGATCACCGCGACCGCGTTCTCGAGCGATCGGCGGGTGACGATGTCGCGCGGCTTGATGTCGGCGGCGACCAACTGCGCCAGGGCGCGCGCGGCCTCGCGCGTGTGCTCGACGATCGGGTCCTCGACGTTGGCCATCGTGCTCGCGAAGGGCAGGCTCATGCCCAGGGCCTCGAAGGCCGAGCTCATCGTGTTGGCGGTGTACATGCCGCCGCAGGAGCCGCTGCCGGGAATCGCGCGGCGCTCGATCTGGCAGAAGTCTTCCTCGCTCATCTTGCCGGCGCTGAACTGGCCCACGGCCTCGAAGACGCTGACGATGTTGAGGTCCTGGCCCTTGTAGCGCCCGGGCAGGATGGTGCCGCCGTAGACGTAGACCGAAGGCACGTTGGCGCGCAGCATGCCCATCATGCCGCCGGGCATGTTCTTGTCGCAGCCGCCGATGACGAGCACGCCGTCCATCCACTGGCCGCCGACGCAGGTCTCGACGCAGTCGGCGATGACCTCGCGCGAGACCAGGCTGTACTTCATGCCTTCGGTGCCCATCGCCATGCCGTCGCTGATGGTGGGGGTGCCGAAGATCTGCGGATTGGCGCCGGCCTCGCGCAAGGCGTCGACCGCGGCGTCGGCCAGGCGCTGGAGCCCGGAATTGCAGGGCGTGATCGTCGAGTGGCCGTTGGCGATGCCGATCATCGGCTTGCCGAAGTCGCTCTCCTGGTAGCCCATCGCGTAGTACATCGAGCGGTTCGGGGCGCGCGCGACGCCTTCGGTGATGTTCCTGGAACGGCGGTTCGAGCTCATGGGGCGGTCCTCGGCTGGGGGCGGTGGTGCAGGCTGGGCAGTATCGGCAGGCGCGGATCGACTGTCCAATGGATTGTCGATCCCCTGCCCGGGGTCCGGCCGCGGGCGGCGCGCCCAGCAGCGACAATCGGGCCCCGCCCTCACCGCCCGAAAGGCAGCGCGCCGATGCTCGTGCATCCCCAGTTCAACCCGGTCGCGATCGCGATCGGACCCGTGCAGATCCACTGGTACGGCATCACCTACCTCGTCGGCTTCGCGCTGTTCCTGCTGCTGGCGCGGC
>JAGWTS010000096.1 GCA_028868875.1 Burkholderiales bacterium
CGTAGGCGTCAAGAAGACCTGATCAGGCCCGCACCCGAAGGCGCGCGATGCGGCCGAGCGCCGAGGCCCCGGCTGAGCTTGACCTGTTCAGCGACCAGTGACGCGCTCGACAAGCAAGGCCGGCAGGCCGGCCACGACCGCCTGGCCCCCTGCAGGCCGTCGAGGAGCTGAACAGGCGCTTCAGCGCGGGGATCGGATCAGATCGGCAACGCTGCGCTCGTGATGTTGAGCGCATGTTTTTTTGCACTGAACGGCGGGTGCCCGTGACGAAGAGCGTGCAGCCGTTCAAGCTGCGTTGCCACATTTCGTCTGCGGCAAAGGGGGCGGGACGTGGGGTCGTGTCGTTTCCAAGCGTTTCGCATCGAGCACCGGCACGTCAGTCGAGACGCTGCTGTCAGAGCAAGCTCGACCTAGCCGTCCAGCGCCGCGGGGTTGGCCATTGCGTCGCGACGGGCGGCGCGCTCGATAGGTCAGCCCATCAACTGCTTGCGCACCGGCACTTCCATCTTCTTGCCGGCAAGCGTGTAGGGCTCCTGGGCCACCTCCACCATCACGTCCGGTACGTGACGGGGGCTGCACAGGGTGCGCAGGCGCTCAGCGATGCCTGCCCTCAGTGCGTCGTCCAGGACATGGCCTTCGCACAGGCGCAGGAACAGCGGGATGAAGAAGCGCCGGCCGGGCAACTCGCACCTCCAGTGCCTTCGCCAGTGCCGGGGCCAACTCGGAGAGATGCTTCGGGGTAGGCGGGCGGAGCCAGCTTGGTAACCTGCGCCCTCGCTGCTTCAAACTCCCCGTCGAAATGGACAGTCAGCCGCCGCCCCTCGGCGTATGCAACCATCAGGTCCGGGGGTTCTTTCTTGCGGAATTGGTAGCTCGATCCTCGCCGGACAACAGGGTCCTGTTGTTTCACCCCGATCGGTCCGATTATCGGCCCCGGGGTCACACCTTGGGGTCACACTCGGATAGACGGGAACAGGCTGGAGAGCTAGGACTGGCGCGGTTTCCCTTGCAGATCAACTACTTGGGAAACCGCCCAAATCAGGCTGGCGGAGTCGGAGGGATTCGAACCCTCGATGCAGGTTTTGCCCACATACTCCCTTAGCAGGGGAGCACCTTCGGCCACTCGGTCACGACTCCGGCGAAGCAGGCATTCTAGCCGCAAGCGCGGCGCTTTCCCCTACTCGGCGACGGCGGGTTGATCGAGGTCGAAGACCTTGTGCAGCGCGCGCACCGCGAGTTCCATGTACTTCTCGTCGATCACGACGCTGGTCTTGATCTCGCTCGTGCTGATCATCTGGATGTTGATGCCCTCTTCGCTGAGCGTACGGAACATCTTGCTCGCGACGCCGACGTGGCTGCGCATGCCGATGCCGACGATCGAGACCTTGCAGATCTTCGGGTCGCCCAGCACCTGCGCCGCCCCCGTGACCGGCGTGACCTGGGTCTTCAGCAACTCGATCGTCCGGGCGTAGTCGCCACGGTTGACCGTGAACGAAAAATCGGTCTTGCCGTCGTGCGAAACGTTCTGGATGATGACGTCGATGTCGATGTTCGCATCGGCCACCGGTCCCAGGATCTGGTACGCGATGCCCGGGCGGTCGGGCACGCCCATCACGGTGATCTTGGCCTCGTCGCGGTTGAACGCGATTCCCGACACCACGGCTTGTTCCATCTTCTCGTCTTCCTCGAATGTGATCAGCGTTCCCGACTTGGCTTCCACTTCGATCGGGATGTCCCATGGCGTGAAGCTCGACAGCACGCGCAAGGGCACACGGTATTTGCCGGCGAATTCCACCGAGCGGATCTGCAGCACCTTGGAGCCCAAGCTCGCCATCTCCAGCATCTCTTCGAAGCTGATGGTGTGCAGCCGGCGCGCCTCGGGAACGATGCGCGGGTCGGTGGTGTAGACGCCGTCGACGTCGGTGTAGATCAGGCATTCGTCGGCGCGCATAGCCGCCGCCACCGCCACCGCCGAGGTGTCGCTGCCGCCGCGGCCGAGCGTGGTGACGTTGCCCTCGTCGTCCAGCCCCTGGAAGCCGGTGATGACCACGACCTTGCCCGCAGCCAGGTCGGCGCGCACGCGATCGTCCTCGATGCTGGCGATGCGCGCCTTCGTGAAGGCCGAGTCGGTGCGGACCGGCACCTGCCAGCCCGAGTAGCTCACCGCCTCGAGACCCTGCGACTGCAGCGCCAGCGCCAACAGGCCGACCGAGACCTGTTCGCCGGTGGCAGCGATGGCGTCGAGTTCGCGCAAGGCTGCGGGGCCCATTGCCGGCGGGGCGAGTTCCTTGGCCAGGCCGAGAAGGCGGTTCGTCTCGCCGCTCATGGCCGAAGGCACGACGATCATCTGGTGGCCGGCGCGCGCCCATTTGGCGACGCGCTGGGCGACGCTGCGGATGCGTTCGGTCGACCCCATCGAGGTGCCGCCGTACTTGTGAACGATCAAGGCCATGGAATTGTCGAATGCGGTGCAAAAAGCCCGCCATTTTAGCCGGCCGCGCCCGATTCCCATCTGAGCGCCAGTTGAAGTTCGCCGGGCGCGGCCCAGCGGCGCGCGTCCATGCCCAGGCCGGGCACGAACAGCAGGTCGGCTGCGTCGTACACGAGCGGCCCGCTGCGTTCCCAGGCGGGCAGCCGAGCCGCCTGGAACTGCTTCTTCAGGCTGCGCGCGACGGCGCGCGGAGCGCGCTGGAAATCCACGCCCGCGCTGCGCGGGCGCAGCGCCGCGTGGCGCAGGCGCGCCGCTGCGACGCCGCCAGCGGCGACCACCGTGACGACGAGGCTGCCGCCCCAGGCCGGCAGGTCGTGGCGGCCGGGCCGGCTCAGGTCGATCGTTGTTCCGTCGGCAGCCCACCTGGCGCCTCGAGACGCATCAGACGCGGCGAAGCGCAACCGGCCTTGGTGCAAGCGCAGTTCGCCGCCGGGAGCCGGCCAGCGCGCGGCCCTGCGGCCCGGCGCTTCGCGCAGCAGCCGCGTGAGCAGTGTCTCGGGCACGGCGAAGCCGCAGAGCTGGCGCAGCCCGACCCGCAAGGCGTTGCGGCGGCGCGCTTCGCTCGAGCCCGGCAAGGCCTCCCAGCGCAAGGCGTCCCCCTCGAGCGCAGGCCCGAGGTCTTGCGCGGCCAGTTCGGCCAGGCAGGTCGCCGCTTCCTGAGCGCGGGAGGCCGCGGCTTCGAGCTGGGCCTCGGCATCCGGGAATGCCTGTGCCAAGGCCGGCCAGACCTCGAGCCGCAGGCGGTTGCGGGCGAAGCGCGGGTCGGCGTTGCTCGCATCGTCGACATAGGCGAGGCGGTAGCGGCGCAGATAGGCCTCGATCGCCTCGCGCGGCTGCTCCAGCCAGGGCCGCGCCCAGTGGATGCCTTCGCGCATCGCGCGGCGCGGCATCGCGGCCAGGCCGGCCGGCCCGCCACCGCGCAAGGCCTGGAGCAGCAGCGTCTCGGCCTGGTCGCGCCGGTGCTGGGCCAGCAGCACGAGATCGCAGCCTGCCGCGCGCGCCATCTCGGCCAGGGCGCGGTAGCGCTCGCGCCGGGCCCAGGCCTCGACGCTTTCTCCGGGCGCGGGCCCGCCGCTCAGCCGCCGCGCGTGGAAGTGCAGCGGCCAACCGGCCGCGGTCCAGCGCCGGCATTGGGCTCGCAGCCGCCGCAGCCAATCGTCGGCCTCTGGCACGAGGCCGTGATGAACGTGAAGCGCATGGACCTCGAGGCCGAGTGCAGCGGCCGCGCGCGCGCAGGCGTGCAGCAAGGCCGTGGAGTCGCGTCCGCCGCTGGCGGCCACCCCGACCGCCGCCACGGCTTCAGCGCGGCCGGTCCGGCGCGACGCGCAACGCCGCTGCAGGTGCGATCAAGACCCGGTTCTCCTGCCGCCCGCGGCGCCCTTCGACACATGAATAGGCGGCTCGAGCAGACGCCGCGACACCGGCTCCGCCGGGCCGCTGGCGTCGCCCCCCCGGCGGGGCTGCGGCCGGACCCGAGGACGCGGCAGCGGCATTGTGGCTGGCGCAGGCCCGGCCGCCTGCAAGCGGCCGGGCGCAACGAAGGCGCTTCGGGGGGGAGTCACTCACCGATCCTTCGTATCGCCGAAGCGGCCGTAGGATTGCAGCCGCTCGTAGCGCCGCTGCAGCAATTCCTTGGGCTTCAGGTCGACCACCTGGCGCAAGGCGTCGTTGAGGGCGCGCTTCAAGTGCGCCGCCATCCACTTCGGATCCCGGTGCGCGCCGCCGACGGGTTCGTTGACGATCTTGTCGATCACGCCCAGCGCCTTCAGGCGGTGCGCCGTGATGCCCAGCGCCTCGGCGGCCTCGGAAGCGCGCTCGGCGGTGCGCCACAGGATCGAGGCGCAGCCTTCGGGCGTGATCACCGAATAGACCGAGAACTGCAGCATCAGCACCTGGTCGGCGACGCTGAGCGCGAGCGCCCCGCCCGAGCCGCCTTCGCCGATGATCGTCGTGATGATCGGCACCTCGAGTTGCGCCATCTCGAAGATGTTGCGCCCGATCGCCTCGGACTGGCCGCGCTCCTCGGCGCCGATGCCGGGATAGGCGCCCGGCGTGTCGACGAAGGTGAACAGCGGCAGGCCGAACTTCTCGGCCAGCTTCATCAGGCGCAGCGCCTTGCGGTAGCCCTCGGGCCGCGACATGCCGAAGTTGCGCATCGTGCGCTCCTTGGTGTCGCGCCCCTTCTGCTGGCCGATCACCATGCAGGCGTTGCCGTTGAGGCGCGCCAGGCCGCCGACTACCGAGAGGTCGTCAGCCAGATGGCGGTCGCCATGCAGTTCCTGGTAGTCGGTGAAGATCTCGGTGATGTAGTCGAGCGAATAGGGGCGCTGCGGATGGCGCGCGATCTGCGTCACCTGCCAGGGGCTCAGGTTGGCGTAGATGTCCTTCGTGAGCTGCAGGCTCTTGCCGGCGAGGCGCTCGATCTCTTCGGAGATGTCGACCGCCGATTCGTTCTGCACGTAGCGCAGTTCGTCGATCTTGGTTTCGAGCTCGGAGATCGGCTGCTCGAAATCGAGGAAATGGCGTTTGCTCATCAATATTCCACCGGAAGCGGATCCAGGCTGCGCCAAATATACCAAGTGGCCACCGAGCGGAACGGCGCCCAGCCCTCGCCCAGTTCGCGTGCCTCGGCGCGCGAGACCGGCTCGCCGCTGAAGTAGTTGAGGCTGATGCCCTTGATCAGCCCCAGGTCGTCGAGCGGCATCACGTTCGGGCGCATCAGGTGGAAGATCAGGAACATCTCCGCCGTCCAGCGGCCGATGCCGCGGATCGCCACCAGCTCGGTGATGATGGCCTCGTCGTCCATGCGCCGCCAGTTGCCGACGTGCACCGTGCCCGCGACGAAGTGGCGCGCCAGGTCGAGCAGGTATTCCGACTTGCGCGCCGAGAGGCCGCAGGCGCGCAGTTCGGCCGTCTCCATGGCCTGGACCGCGGCCGGAGCCAGGTGCGTCGGCGCGCCGCCGACCAGGGCCGCGAACCGGTCCCACACCGATTGCGCCGCCTTGACCGAGATCTGCTGGCCGACGATCGAGCGCGCCAGGGTCGTGAAGGCGTCGCCGCGGCTTTGCAGCCGGGCCTCACCGAAATGCGGGATCAGCTTCTTCATCACGCGGTCGCGCCGGCTCAGGTGGCGGCAGGCCTCGTCCCAGTAGGGTGGGGTGACGGCAGGCGCTGTGACGGCAGGCAGCGTACCCGCTGAACGGCCAGGCGACATCAGGCCTTGACCCAGGTCGTGCCCTGCGCCGAATCCTGCAGGACCACGCCTTCGGCGGCGAGTTCGGCGCGGATGCGGTCGGCCGCAGCGAAGTCGCGCGCCTGCTTGGCCGCGGCGCGCGCTTCGATGCGCGCCTGGATGGCTGCGGCGTCGAGCCCGGCGCCGGCCTGCAGGTATTCGCGCGGGGGGCGCTGCAGCAGCCCCAGCACGGCGCCGAGCGACTTCAGCAGTGCCGCACTGGCGGCACCGCCGCCGCGGTTGATTTCGCTCGCGAGCTCGAACAGCACGGCCAGCGCCGCCGGGGTGTTGAAGTCGTCGTCCATCGCGGCGCGAAACGTCGCGGCGCGCGGCTCCGACCAGTCGATCTCGCCGGCCTCGACCTCGACGCCGTCGAGCGCAGTGTAGAGCCGGCGCAAGGCCGTGCGCGCTTCGTCGAGCAGCGAATCGGCGTAGTTGAAGGGGCTGCGGTAATGGGTGCGCAGCATGAAGAAACGCAGCGTCTCGCCGTCGTGCCGCTCGAGCACCGCGGCAATGGTGAAGAAGTTGCCCAGCGACTTCGACATCTTCTCGTCGTCGACGTTGAGAAATCCGTTGTGCAGCCAGTAGTTGACGAACGGATGCCCGAGCGCGCCCTCGCTTTGCGCGATCTCGTTCTCGTGGTGCGGGAACTGCAGGTCCATGCCGCCGCCGTGGATGTCGAAGCGCTCGCCGAGCAGGGCGCAGCTCATCGCCGAGCACTCGATGTGCCAGCCCGGGCGGCCCGGGCCGTAGAGGCTGTCCCAGCGCGCGTCGGCGGGCTCGTCGGGCTTGGCCGCCTTCCAGAGCACGAAGTCCAGCGGGTCTTCCTTGTCGCCCTGCACCGCGACGCGTTCGCCGGCGCGCAACTCGTCGAGCGACTTGCCCGAGAGCTTGCCGTAACCGGGAAAGCGCCGCACCGCGTAATTGACGTCGCCGCCGGCGCGGTAGGCCAGGCCCTTGCCTTCGAGACGGCCGATCAGTTCGAGCATCTGCGGCACGTATTCGGTCGCGCGCGGCTCGGCGCTCGGCGCCTCGATGCCGAGGGCGGCGAGGTCGCGCTGCATGGCCGCGATCATCTCGTCGGTGAGGGCGCGGATTGGGATCCCGCGCTCGAGCGCGCGGCGGATGATCTTGTCCTCGATGTCGGTGATGTTGCGCACGTAGGTCACGCGGTAGCCGCTTGCGCGCAACCAGCGGTAGACCAGATCGAACGCCAGCATCATGCGTGCGTGGCCGAGGTGGCACAGGTCGTAGACCGTGATGCCGCAGACGTACATCCGCACCTGGCCGGGATCGATCGGAACGAAGCGCTCGATGCGGCGCGTCAGGCTGTTGAAGAGGCAGAGGGTCATGCAGGAAGGAAGGCCGATCCCCGGGGGGACGCGCCGATAGAATCGAATCAGTATAGCGGTCCGCCCGGTGCGGCCGCGGCCCTCCAGAACCCCCTTGCCTCCCCTGCCCATCCTCGCCCGCCGCCGCCCCGTGCCCTCGCCGGCGCGGGGCTTGGTCGCGATCGCGATTGCGCTCGCCGTGACGGGATTCGCGCCCGGAGCCGCGCGCGCCGACGAAGCCGCCGAAGTGCAAGGCCTGATGCGAGGCGGCGACTCGGCCGCGGCGCTGGCGCGGGCGAAAAAGGCGGTGGCGGCCCATCCACAGGACGCCCGGTTGCGGTTTCTCGAAGGCGTCATCCTGATGGATCAGCATCGCGACGCCGAGGCGCTCGCCGTGTTCCAGCGCATGACCGAGGATTTTCCGGAACTGCCCGACCCGTACAACAACATCGCCGTGCTCGAAGTGCGCGCCGGGCACTTGCTGCTGGCGCGGACGGCGCTCGAAACGGCACTGCGCAACGACCCCGACCATCTCGCGGCACGCACCAATCTCGGCGACGTCGACCTGATGCTCGCCATCGAAGCCTGGCAACAGGCGGCCAAGGCCCGTCCCGACGATGGCGCGCTGCAGCGCAAGCTCGCGCTGGCGCGCCAGATCCTGGCCACCACCGCGAAATGAAGCCCCCGGCTAGACTGCCGGATTCCGACTCCACGACCTGAAGAGGCTGCCCCTTGAAGAAAAAACTGCTGCTGCTCGGTGCAGCATTCCTGTTCGCACTGGCCGGCCCGGCGCTGGCCCAGAAGGTGAAGCTGGCCACGACGGCCGGCGACATCGTGATCGAACTCGACGCGGCGAAGGCGCCCAGGTCGGTCGACAACTTCCTGCACTACGTGCGCGACGGCCATTACGACGGCACGATCTTCCATCGCGTGATTCCCGGCTTCATGATCCAGGGTGGCGGCCTGACCCCCGACCTGGCCGAGAAGCCGACGCGCGCGCCGATCCCGCTGGAAAGCCGCAACGGCCTCACGAACAAGCGCGGCACGGTCGCGATGGCGCGCACGATGGCGCCGAACTCGGCGACCTCGCAGTTCTTCGTCAACGTCGTCGACAACGCCTTCCTCGACCAGGCCAATTCGCGCGACGGCAATGGCTACGCCGTGTTCGGCAAGGTCGTCGCCGGCATGGAGGTTGTCGACCGCATCGCCGCCATGCCCACGACCACGGCCAAGGGCATGCAGAACGTGCCCACGACTCCCGTCATCATCCGCAAAGCCACCCTGGAGCCCTGACATGACCAAGACTGTCCAACTCGAAACCACGGCCGGCACGATCCGGGTCGAACTCGACGACGAGCGCGCGCCGCTGTCGGTCGCCAACTTCCTCGACTACGTCAAGCGCGGTCATTACGACGGCACCGTGTTCCACCGCGTCATCCCCGGCTTCATGATCCAGGGCGGCGGCTTCGAGCCCGGCATGAAGCAGAAGCCCACCGCCAAGCCGATCGCCAACGAAGCCAAGAACGGCCTGAAGAACGCGCACTACACGCTGGCCATGGCGCGCACGTCCGATCCCCATTCGGCCAGTTCGCAGTTCTTCATCAACACCACCGACAACGGCTTCCTCGACAACAGCCGGGCCCAGGACGGCTGGGGCTATGCGGTATTCGGCCGCGTCATCGCCGGCACCGAGATCGTCGACGCGATCGAGAAGGTGAAGACCGGCCGCAAGGGTTTCCACGACGACGTGCCGCTCGAAGACGTGTGCATCCTGCGCGCCACCGAGATCGAGTGATGTCCCGGGCCGGCGCGAGCGCTGCTCTGCCGGCGTTCTTCGAGTTCGCCGCGCCCACCGAATGGCGTGCGATCGATTTCATCTCCGATCTGCATCTCTCGGCGGCGCTGCCGCGCACCTTCGCGGCCTGGGCTGCGCACCTGCGCTCGACCCCGGCCGACGCGGTCTTCATCCTCGGCGACCTGTTCGAGGTCTGGATCGGCGACGACTCGAGCGGCCAGGCTTTCGAGCACTCCTGCGTCGAGGCCCTGGTCGACGCCGCAAGCCGACGCCAGCTTGCCTTCATGGCCGGCAACCGCGACTTCCTGGTCGGCTCCGAGATGCTGCGCGAAAGCGGCATGATGGGCCTGCCCGACCCGACCTTGCTCGACGCCTGGGGCCACCGCGTTCTGCTCAGCCATGGCGATGCGCTCTGCCTGGACGACACCGACTACCAGGCCTTCAGGCGTGAAGTCCGAGGCGCCGATTGGCAGCGCGCCTTCCTCGCCCGCCCCTTGGCCGAGCGCGCCGCCATGGCCGCCGAAATGCGGCGCCGGAGCCGGGGTCGGCAACGCCTGGACAGCCGCGTCGACGCCGATATCGACTTCGCCGCCGCCGTGGGCTGGCTCCATGCGATGGGGGCGGCCGAACTCGTGCACGGCCACACGCACCGCCCGGGCAGCGACGAGCTCGGACCGGGATACGAGCGCCACGTGCTGAGCGACTGGGACCTCGACGGCGCCCACGCGCCGCGCGCCGAGGTGCTGCGCTTGACGCGCGACGGCTTCGAGCGCCTGCAACCGCTCGGTCTGGACGCCGCCGCGCGTTGATGGGCGCGGGGCTGCTGCAGCGTTGGCGCGCGCACCGCGAAGCCGCCGCCGTGGCGCGCAAGCCCATACCCGAAGCCTTGTGGAAGCGCAACCTCGTGCGCTATCCGTTCCTGCGCCGCCGCGACCCGACCGACGAAGCCGAACTCCGGCGCCTGACGAGCCTGTTTCTCGACCGCAAGGAGTTCAACGCCGCGCCGGGCGTGCGCCTGAGCGACGACGTCGTCGTCGCGATCGCCTCGCAGGCCTGCTTGCCGGTGCTGCGCCTGGGGCTGGCCGCCTACGACGACTTCGTCGGCATCGTGCTGCACCCGGACCAGGTCGTGGCGCGCCGCGCTGTCACCGACGACGACGGCGTGGTCCACGAGTACGACGAGGTGCTCTCGGGCGAGGCCGTGCGCGGCGGGCCGGTGATGCTGTCATGGCGCGACGTTCGCACCGCCGGCCGCAGCGCCGCCGACGCCTACAACGTCGTGATCCACGAATTCGCGCACGTGCTGGACATGGCCAACGGCGAAGCCGACGCGATGCCGCCGCTGCCCGCCGCCATCGGCCGGGCCGAGTGGCAGCGCGTCATCGAGACCGACTACGCCGCCTTTACCGAGCGCGTCGATGCAGGGCATGACACCGCGCTCGATCCGTACGGCGCCGAAGCCATCGACGAATTCTTCGCCGTCGCCAGCGAGGCCTTCTTCGTCGCCCCGCGGGCGATGAAAAAGGAACACCCCGCGTTGTACGGGGTGTTCGTGCGCTACTACCGCCAGGATCCGGCGGCCGAAGGCTTCTTCTAGACCGCGGTGGTCTCGGTGCGCGGCTTGTCGCTGCGCCGCGGCGGCTGGATGTCGAGCACGACCTCGTCCTTGTCGTCCATATCCACCGTCAGGCGCCCGCCGTCGACGAGGCGGCCGAACAGCAGTTCGTCGGCCAGGGCGCGGCGGATCGTGTCCTGGATCAGGCGCTGCATCGGGCGCGCGCCCATCAGCGGATCGAAGCCCTTCTTGGACAGGTGCTGGCGCAGCTTGTCGGTGAAGGTGACTTCGACCTTCTTCTCGGCGAGCTGGCCTTCGAGCTGGAGCAGGAACTTGTCGACCACGCGCAGGATGATCTCTTCGTCGAGCGCCCGGAACGAGACGATGGCGTCGAGCCGGTTCCGGAACTCGGGCGTGAACAGGCGCTTGATGTCGGCCATCTCGTCGCCCTGCTCGCGCCGGTTCGTGAAGCCGATGGTCGACTTGTTCATCGTCTCGGCGCCCGCGTTCGTGGTCATGATGATGATCACGTTGCGGAAGTCGGCCTTGCGCCCGTTGTTGTCGGTCAGCGTGCCATGGTCCATGACCTGGAGCAGCACGTTGAAGACATCCGGGTGCGCCTTCTCGATCTCGTCGAGCAGCAGCACCGCGTGCGGCTTCTTCGTGATGGCCTCGGTCAACAGGCCGCCCTGGTCGAAGCCGACGTAGCCCGGAGGCGCGCCGATCAGGCGGCTCACCGCGTGGCGTTCCATGTACTCCGACATGTCGAAGCGGATCAGGTCGATGCCCAGGATGTAGGCCAGCTGCTTCGCGACCTCGGTCTTGCCGACGCCGGTGGGGCCGCTGAAGAGGAAGCTGCCGATCGGCTTGTCGGGCTTGCCCAGGCCCGAGCGCGCCATCTTGATCGCCGCCGCCAGGGCTTCGATCGCCGGCTCCTGCCCGAAGACGACGCTCTTCAGGTCGCGCTCGAGGGTCTTGAGCTTGTCGCGGTCGTCGCTCGAGACGCTGGCCGGCGGGATGCGCGCGATCTTGGCGACGATCTCCTCGACCTCGGTCCGGGTGATCGTCTTCTTCTGCTTGCTCTTGGGCAGGATGCGCTGGGCCGCACCGGCTTCGTCGATGACGTCGATCGCCTTGTCCGGCAGGTGGCGGTCGTTGATGAACTTGGCCGACAGCTCGGCCGCCGCCTGCAGCGCGCCGAGGGCGTACTTGACGTTGTGGTGGTCCTCGAAACGGCTCTTCAAGCCCTTCAGGATCTCGATGGTCTGCTCGACCGAGGGCTCGACCACGTCGATCTTCTGGAAGCGCCGCGACAACGCCGCGTCCTTCTCGAAGATGCCGCGGTATTCGCTGAAGGTGGTGGCGCCGATGCACTTCATCGCGCCGTTGGACAGGGCCGGCTTCAACAGGTTGCTCGCGTCGAGCGTGCCGCCCGAGGCCGCGCCGGCACCGATCAGCGTATGGATCTCGTCGATGAACAGGATGGCGTTGGGCTGGTCTTTCAGCTGCTTGAGCACGCCCTTCAGTCGCTGCTCGAAGTCGCCGCGGTACTTGGTGCCGGCGAGCAAGGCGCCCATGTCGAGCGCGTAGACGGTGGCGTCGCCCAGCACTTCGGGCACGTCCTTCTCGGTGATGCGCCAGGCCAGGCCCTCGGCGATCGCGGTCTTGCCGACCCCGGCCTCGCCGACCAGCAGCGGGTTGTTCTTGCGCCGGCGGCACAGCACCTGGATCACGCGCTCGACCTCGTGCTCGCGCCCGATCAGCGGATCGATCTTGCCCTCGCGGGCGAGCTGGTTGAGGTTCTGCGTGAACTGGTCCAGGGGCGAGCCCTTGCCGTCGCCGGCAGCCTCGTCCTTCTCGCCTTCGCTGCCGCTGTTCTCGCTCGACTTGGCGGGCTCGGGCGGATCGCTCTTCTTGATGCCGTGGGCGATGAAGTTGACGACATCGAGCCGCGTCACGCCCTGCTGGTGCAGGTAGTACACGGCATGCGAGTCCTTCTCGCCGAAGATCGCCACCAGCACGTTCGCGCCGGTGACCTCCTTCTTGCCGCTGCCGGTGCTCTGCACGTGCATGATCGCGCGCTGGATCACGCGCTGGAAACCGAGCGTCGGCTGGGTGTCGACCTCTTCGGAACCGCTCACCGTGGGCGTGTTCTCCTTGATGAAGGTCGCCAGGCTCTTGCGCAGGTCTTCGATGTTGGCCGCGCAGGCCCGCAAGACCTCGGCCGCGGAAGGATTGTCGAGCAGCGCCATCAGGAGGTGCTCGACGGTGATGAATTCATGCCGCTGCTGGCGCGCTTCCACGAACGCCATGTGCAGGCTGACTTCCAGTTCTTGCGCAATCATGCGGCCTCCATAATGCACTGAAGCGGGTGACCGTCGCGGCGGGCCGCGGCGAGCACGAGTTCGACTTTCGTCGCGGCGACATCTTTCGGGTAGACGCCGCAGACGGCGCGCCCCTCGTGGTGGATTTTCAGCATGATGTGGGTGGCCGTTTCCAGGTCACGCTGAAAGAAGTGCTGCAGAACCATGACGACGAACTCCATCGGGGTGTAGTCGTCGTTGAGCATCACCACCTGATACAGCCCGGGCGGCTTGGTACGCACGGCTTTCTTTTCGGCGACGACCGCCCCTTGACCGCCTTCATGTGGCGGCGCCACGGGCGGCTTCAAGGGTGTTTTCGACGGGGGTTCGTCGGCCATGAGCAATTCTATCGAGTTGGGTCCAAACGCTTCGGGCAATCTAGCATGCCATTGCCCCGCAACAGGGTGATGCTTCACGCTCGGCCGAACGTCGTCGACAGGCGCTGCGGCTGGCCGGGATCTCACTTTGACCAATGTGTGTCGACCGTTTTCCACATTTTTGCGAGTCATAACCTTGACATTTCAAGACGCATCGCCTCAGAATTTCCCCCCGGAGAGGGACAGAGAGGAAGCAGCATGGCGGTCGGAACAGTCAAATGGTTCAATGATGCAAAGGGGTTCGGATTCATCGAACCCGAGGGGGGAGGGCCAGACGTTTTCGCCCACTTCTCGGCCGTCCAGATGGAAGGCTTCAGAACCTTGCGCCAGGGCGGTCGGGTGAATTTCGATCTCGTGCAGGGGCCCAAAGGCAACCTCGCGCAGAACATCCGGCCCGTCGACACCGCCCAGCCCGTCAATGCGGGTGTGGCGCAGTCGCACACTTCGGCCTGACCGAAGCCGGCCCGCAGGGCCGGTATTCGGGCCTGCGAGCACGCGAGCGGCGTCGCCGCAAGAGTGACGCGTGAAGCGGCTTGCGCCGTCGGGTCGCAGGTGAGCGAGTTGGGCGAGGCGCTTGCGGCGTTGTGCAAGACGCAGGAAAACGTGGCGCTCGTCCGACGCGAGCGCTAGCCGCGTGGGCTCACGGAATCCGCATGGCGGTCAACGAGTCGCGATGGCGCCGGTTTCGTTGTCGACCTGGGTTGCGAGTTCGGCCTGGGCGCAGGCGCCGAGGCGGCGTGAGCTGACGGGATCCCGGAACACCAACGGATGTTCGGCGGCTCCGCGTTCGGCCGTGGCGACGGCTTGGACCACGAGGCCGTGGTGGGGGCTCTTCTCGCAGACCGGGTCGGCGGCTTCGGCGTCCTGCGTCAGTAGGTAGGCTTGGCAGCGGCAGCCGCCGAGGTCGCGCTCCTTGTGCTCGCAAGTCGAGCAAGGCTCTTTCATCCAGCCGGTTCCGCGGTAGCGATTGAATCCTTCTGATTCGTACCAGGCATGGCGCAGGCTGTGTTCGCGCACATTCGGGAATTCGAGCCCGGGCAGCATCTTCGCGGTGTGGCAGGGCAAGGCCGTGCCGTCGGGGGCGACGTTGAGGAAGACGCTTCCCCAGCCGTTGACGCATTTCTTGGCCCGGCCTTCGTGATAGTCGGGCGCGACGAAGAAGATCTTCATCCTGCCTTCGAGCCGGGCGCGCCAGGCATCGGTCAGGCTTTCCGCGCGGCGCAATTGCTCGTGCGTGGGCAGCAGCTGGGCCCGGTTCACATAGGCCCAGGAGTAGTACTGGGTGTTGGCCAGTTCGAGGTATTCGGCGCCGAGTTCAGCCGCCATGGCGATGATGCGGTCGATGTGGTCGATGTTCAGGCGGTGGATGACCACGTTCATCACCATCGGCCAGCCCTGCTCCTTGATCAGGCGCGCGACCCGGCTCTTCAGCTCGAAGGTCTTGGTGTGCGAGAGAAAGTCGTTGACCTCGCGCGTCGAATCCTGGAAAGAGAGCTGGACATGGTCCAGCCCTGCGGCCTCGAGCGCCGCGGCGCGTTCGGCTGTCAAGCCCACGCCCGAGGTCAGCAAGTTCGTGTAGTAGCCCAGGCGGTGGGCTTCGGCGACCAGGGTTTCGAGGTCGTCGCGCAGCAAGGGCTCGCCACCCGAGAAGCCGCATTGCACGGCGCCCAGTTCGCGCCCTTCGCGCAGCACGCGCAGCCATTCATCGGTCGACAATTCACTGCTCTGGGTCGCGAAATCGACCGGGTTGTAGCAAAACACGCAGTGCAGCGGGCAGCGATAGGTGAGCTCGGCGAGCAGCCACAGCGGCGGTCCGGGCCGGCTCACCGGACTGCCCTTTGCGCGATCGCGCGCCGGCATGTGCGCTTGGGAGCGGCCCGGCGCACTCATGCCACGGCCTCCCAGGTCAGCCAGCGCTGCTTGGCCGCCATCTCGATGAAGCCCAGCACGTCGGCCTGCAGGCCTCGGGCGGAGAAGGCCGATTCGAGTTCGGCGACGAGGGCCGCGACGTCGCGTTCGCCGTCGCAGCGCGTCATGATTTCGCCGGCGCTGCCGTTGAGCTTGACCATGCCTTCGGGGTAGAGCAGCACGTGGCAGTTCTGCACCGCTTCCCATTGCAGGCGGAAACCGGGGCCGACCCGCGGGCGGCTCGCGAGCGTGAGCGCGCTCACTGGACTACCCTCCCCGCTGCGCGCTCCGGGATGAGCGCTTGGGAGCGGCCCGGCGCGCTCACTGGGGCGACGCCGTACTTCAGTGCCATGGCGTCGTTCATCGCCCACAGGATGTCGAGCTTGAACTGCAGGATCTCGAGCGCGCGCTGCTGCAAGGGCCGC
>JAGWTS010000097.1 GCA_028868875.1 Burkholderiales bacterium
CAAGAGTGGCTATCATCGCAGGGCCGTCATACAACCGTCACATCCTCCGTCATGACGAATGATTCTGCCCCAGCCCGGGTGCGCCGCGCGCGCCGGTCCCGCCCGATCGAACGCGGCGATGTTCCGCCTTCGCTCGCTCCGGCCGCCCTCGAACAAAACACCATTGCACGTGCCGCCGACCGGCACGAGACCGTCACCGCGATGGCCCTGGCCGACGTGCTCGAAAAACATGCCCGCGGCGAAGCCGGCGAGCCCGGTGAATGGCTGCGCCAGCTGCAGGCGCTGATCGCCGGGGCCTCGCCCGATGAAGTCAAGGCCTTGCGCCGCCTGCTGTTCGTGCACGCCAGCGAACAGGCTCCCGGCAGCGACCCCGACACCGAGATGGCGCCAGGCTGGCGCGAGGGCCATTACCCGTACCGCAACCTGATGTCGCGGCGCAACTACGAGCGCCAGAAATACCGCCTCCAGGTCGAACTGCTCAAGCTCCAGGCCTGGGTCAAGGAAAGCGGGCAGCGCGTCGTCATCCTCTTCGAGGGGCGCGACGCCGCCGGCAAGGGCGGGACGATCAAGCGCCTGATGGAGCACCTGAACCCGCGCGGCGCGCGCGTCGTCGCGCTCGAGAAGCCGAGCGAGGTCGAGCGCGGCCAGTGGTATTTCCAGCGCTACATCGAGCATCTGCCCACGCGCGGCGAGATCGTCCTCTTCGACCGCAGCTGGTACAACCGCGCCGGCGTCGAGCGCGTGATGGGCTTCTGCAGCGACGCCGAGTACGACGAGTTCATGCGCCAGACGCCCGAGTTCGAGCGCCACCTCGTGCGAAGCGGCGTGCACCTGATCAAGTTCTGGTTCTCGGTGAGCCGCGACGAGCAGCGCCGGCGCTTCAAGGAGCGGCGCGCCCATCCGCTCAAGCAGTGGAAGCTGAGCCCCATCGACCTCGCCTCGCTCGACAAGTGGGACGACTACACGCGCGCCAAGGAAGCGATGTTCCTGAACACCGACACCTCGGACGCACCCTGGACCGTGATCAAGTCGGATTGCAAGAAGCGCGCGCGCTTGAACGCCTTGCGCTACCTGCTGCACCGCCTGCCCTACAGCAACAAGGACATCGCGCGCATCGGTGCGGTCGACACCCTTCTCGTCGGGCGCGCTGCGCTCGCGAGCTTCCGTGCGGACGAATTCACGCCCGTGGTCGGCGCCTGACGCTAGAATTCCGGCTCACGTTTTCCGAGGAGCGTTGCAACCACCGTCGCCGGTGGCCAGGCTCGGAAATCCCCCGTTGCAACCGCGCTCACCTGCACGTCCGGCGTCGTGGGTGAGTCGAATCTCCCCGTTTCATCGCCAGGCGCGCAGGCTTCCAGCCTTTCCATTGGAGCCCGCCGATGAACGCCGTCCTCAAAGCGCTGCCCGCCAGCGAATACGCCATTGCCGACCTCACGCTCGCCGCCTGGGGCCGCAAGGAACTCAATATCGCCGAGAGCGAGATGCCGGCGCTGATGGCGATCCGCTCGGAGTACGCCGCGACCAAGCCCCTGGCCGGCGCGCGCATCACCGGCAGCCTGCACATGACGATCCAGACCGGGGTGCTGGTCGAGACCCTGCAGGCCCTGGGCGCCGAAGTGCGCTGGGCTTCGTGCAACATCTTCAGCACCCAGGACCACGCCGCCGCGGCGCTGGTCGAGCGCGGCACCCCGGTCTTCGCCTACAAGGGCGAGTCGCTGAAGGACTACTGGGACTACACCCACCGCATCTTCGAGTTCGGCCCCAAGGGCGCGGCCGCCGAAGGCCCGAACATGATCCTCGACGACGGCGGCGACGCCACGCTGCTGATGCACCTGGGCCAGCGCGCCGAGAAGGATCCGTCGGTGATCGCGAATCCGGGCAGCGAGGAAGAGCGCGAGCTCTTCGCCGCGATCAAGGCCAAGCTCGCCGTCGATGCCGGCTGGTACACGCGCAAGAGCGCGCAGATCATCGGCGTGACCGAAGAGACCACCACCGGCGTGCACCGCCTGAAGGAGATGAGCGCCAAGGGCACGCTGCTGTTCCGCGCCATCAACGTCAACGACTCGGTCACGAAGAGCAAGTTCGACAACCTCTACGGCTGCCGCGAAAGCCTGGTCGACGGCATCAAGCGCGCCACCGACGTGATGGTGGCCGGCAAGATCGCCGTCGTCGCCGGCTACGGCGACGTGGGCAAGGGCTCGGCGCAGGCCTTGCGCGCCTTGTCGGCGCAGGTGTGGGTGACCGAGATCGACCCCATCAATGCCTTGCAGGCGGCGATGGAAGGTTACCGCGTCGTGACCATGGACTGGGCCGCCGACAAGGCCGACATCTTCGTCACCGCCACCGGCAACAAGCGCGTCATCACGCACGAGCACATGGCGGCGATGAAGCACAACGCCATCGTCTGCAACATCGGCCACTTCGACAACGAGATCGACATCGCCTCGGTCGAGAAGTACCAGTGGGAAGAGATCAAGCCCCAGGTCGACCACATCATCTTCCCCGACGGCAAGCGCATCATCATGCTCGCCAAGGGCCGGCTCGTGAACCTGGGCTGCGGCACGGGCCACCCGAGCTACGTGATGTCGAGCTCGTTCGCGAACCAGACCATCGCCCAGATCGAGCTCTTCACGCACCGCGACTTCTACGAGCAGGGCAAGGTCTACGTCCTGCCCAAGCATCTCGACGAGAAGGTGGCGCGGCTGCAGCTGAAGACGCTCAACGCCCAGCTCACCGAACTCAGCACCGAGCAGGCGGACTACATCGGCGTGCCCAAGCAGGGCCCCTACAAGCCCGACAGCTACAGGTATTAAAGGACCCGCCCCGCCCGAGGCGGCAACGCCAGCGGACCGGCGAAGCCGGATCCGCGGCGTTCGCTCGAGGGCAGCCTGCGCCTGTAGCGCAGCTGTTGCATGGCCGTATGGAGCGATGAATGGCAACCCGAGTCCCGATCAGCTTCGAATTCTTTCCGCCCAACACCCCCGCGGGCAGCGACAAGCTGCAGCTCGTGGTGCAGGAGCTCGCGGCGACGCGGCCCGAGTTCTTCAGCGTCACCTACGGCGCCGGGGGCGCGACGCGCGAGAAGAGCTTTGCCACCGTGCGCGCCATCGCCGAGGCCGGCCACGAGGCGGCGCCGCATCTGTCCTGCGTCGGATCGACGCGCGCCGGCATCGCCGAGATCCTGGCCCAGTACCGCGAACTCGGCATTCGCCGCATCGTCGCCCTGCGCGGCGACCTGCCCAGCGGCATGGCGGTGGCGGGCGAGTTCCGCCACGCGTCGGAGCTCGTCGCCTTCATCCGCGAGACGCAAGGGCCCGACTGGCACATCGAGGTCGCGGCCTACCCCGAGTACCACCCCGAGCAGCGCTACGCCCGGCGCGACCTGCAGTTCTTCGCCGACAAGGTGCGCGCCGGCGCGGACTCCGCGATCACGCAGTTCTTCTTCAACCCCGAGGCCTACTTCCACTTCGTCGACGAGGTGCGCGCCCTCGGCGTCACGGTGCCGATCGTGCCGGGCCTCATGCCCTTCCACAACTTCGCCCGCATCGCCCAGATCGCGGCGCGCGACGGCATCGACATCCCGCGCTGGGTGGCCTTGAAGATGGAGGGCTACATGGACGACGCCGCCTCGATCCGCGCCTTCGGCATCGAGGTCGTGACGCGCCTGGCCGAACGCCTCGTCGCCGGCGGCGCGCCGGGGCTGCACTTCTACGCGCTGAACCAGTCGGCGGTGGTGCTCGAGATCTGCCGCCGCCTCGGCTTCGGCGACCCCGCCTGATCCCGATCGATCGGGTGCCTTCGCGCGCGGGCGTCGGCCGCCGGCGCTAGACCTCGGGCTTCTGCCAGTGGACGCCGTCCTCGGTGAGGACGACGTCCAGCGGGATGTCGTGCGGCTCGGCTTCGAGCCAGGGCACGAAGCCGTGGGCGTAGCCGATGCCCACCGTCACCGGGCGCGGCTCGAGCGCCGCGAGCGTGCGGTCGTAGAAGCCGCCGCCGTAGCCCAGGCGCAGGCCGCCCGGGCCGAAGCCGACGCAGGGCACGAGCAGCAGCCGTGGCGCGAACTCCTCGGTGTCCTTCGGCTTCGGGATGCCGTAGGCATCGTCTTCCATCGGACAGCCCGGGTACCAGACGTGAAAGCGCAGCTGCCGCGTCTCGCGGTTCATCACCGGCAGGCCGATGCGGCGCCCGGGGTCGACCTCGCTCCAGCGGTACAGCGCCGGCAGGGCGTCGAACTCGCCCTTGATCGACCAGTAGGCGCCGATCGTCGATTCGTTGCGGCCGACGAGCCAGACCCGCAGCACTTCCTGCAGATGCACCGAGCGCTGGTGACGGTCCACCAGCGACTGGCGCTCGGCCTGCAGCTGGCGCCGCAGCAGCTTCTTGTCGCGCGGGGGTTCGAGGGACCAGGAGAAGGGCTCGCTCATGGCTCATTGTCGCCGCGGAACCATGCCCCCGAAGCGGGCCGAAGCCGCGGCGCGTGACCGGGTTCGCAGCGGCCGGCCTAGACTCGCGCGATGGCACGCCCCGACCCCCTGGCCGCGCATTGCGTCGAACTGCTGGCGCCCCTCGGCGCCGTCCAGGCACGGCGCATGTTCGGCGGCCACGGCCTGTATCTCGACGGACTCTTCATCGCCATCGTCGCTTTCGGCCGGCTCTACCTGAAGACCGACGAGACGACGGCGGCGCATTTCGACGCCGCCGGATGCCCGGCCTTCGAGTACGTGGCGCGCGGCCAGACGCGTACCAGCCGCCACTACCGCGCGGCGCCGGCCGAGGCGCTGGACGGGCCGCAGGCGATGCTCCCCTGGGGCCGGCTCGCGCTCCAGGCGGCGCTCGCGGCACGCGCGAGCGCGCCTGTGCGCCGGGGCGCCGGCCGGGTCAGGCCGCGTGCCGCAGGCTCGGGCGCCGCGCCGAAGCGTCGTTGAGCGCCGGCGCCTCGAGCAGCTCGACGCGTGCTTCGGGCCAGCCTTCGGCCACCCAATCACTGCCCGCCGGCAGGAGCAGGCGTTCGCCGGCGCCGAGCCACACGTCTTCGCTTTCGGAGCCGCGGCCGCTTTGCGTGAGCCAGACCCGGCCCGCGGTCACGAGGAGCCAGCGCGGCCGCGGCGCTGCCCGCAAGCGGGTGGCCGTGGCGCGCGCAAGCGACCATTCCCAAGGCGTGGCTGCCTGATGCCCGATCATCATCGATGCGGATTCCATGAAAACCCTCGCTTTCTACATTGCGTACGAAGCATTCTCGGCATCAGACGGGTTCGGGTCCAATCACGATTCGGTTCTTCATTGATAATCAATCGTCATGAATACAGCGCGCCAGCGGGCGCTCTCTGTCGGGCCCTTGCGGGCCTTCGAGGCGGTGGCGCGGCGTCTCAGCTTCCGCGGCGCGGCCGAGGAGATGCACCTCACCCAGCCCGCCATCAGCCGCCAGATCCGGGCCCTGGAAGACGAGCTCGGCGCCACGCTCTTTCTGCGCGGCACGCGCCACGTCGAGCTCACCGGCGCCGGCGAGACCCTGCTGCGCTCGGTCGCGCCGCTGCTCGACCGGATGGACGCCACGGTGCGCCAGATCCGCAGCTCGCAGGCGCGGCGCAAGATCGGCGTCACCACCTTCGCCTCGTTCGCCTCGCTGTGGTTGCTGCCGCGGCTGCGCGACTTCCAGCGCGCCAACCCCGGCATCGACATCCGGATCTCGGCGGTCGACGGTTTCGTCGAGCCCGACGACCCCGAGCTCGACATCGCCTTGCGCTACTGCCATCCCGACGAGGTGCCGCCGGGCTCGACGCCGCTGTTCAGCGAGGTGCTGACCCCGGCGGCAGGCCCTTCGCTGCGCGGCCTCGGCGCGGTCGCGGACCTCGCCCGCCACACCTTGCTCGAAGACGACGACTACCGCCCGAGCTCGGAATACCTGAGCTGGCGCCACTGGCTGCAGCTGAAGGCGCCGCCCGGGCTCGAACCCCACGGCTGGATCTACCTGAACTTCACTCACCAGCTGATCCAGGCCGCGCTCGCGGGCCAGGGCGTGGCGCTGGCGCGGGTGGCCCTGGTGTCCGAGCAACTCGAACGCGGCGAACTGGTCGAGCCCTTCGGCGCCGCCGGGCGCGTCACCTCTCCCTACGGCTATTGGCTGGTGCGCTGGCCCGGGCGCAGGGAACGCCCCGAGCTCGCGGCGTTCGAAGCCTGGCTCATCGAACAAGCGGCCGCGACGCGGCGCATCGTCGACGCCCAGGCGGCCGAAATGAAGCCGCCGCCGCGCTGATTCGCCGGGCCCGGCCTTAAAGTGGACAACGCCATGAAGATCCTGATCTCCGCCCTGGGCCTGGCCCTTGCGCTCGCCCTGCCCGTGCCGGCGCAGGCCCAGTTCGGCGACGCCGTCGTCATCGCCGCGCGCGACGCCTTCAACAAGAAGGACAAGCTGGGCCTGGCCGGGTTGAAGTCCGCGAGCGTCGGCCACCCGCTCGAGCAGTGGGTCGACTACTGGGAGTTGAGCAACCGCCTCGGCGAAGCCAGCGTCGACGAGGTCGAGGCTTTCTATGCGCGCTGGCGCGGCACCTATGTCGAAGACCGGCTGCGCAACGACTGGCTGCTCGAACTCGGGCGGCGCCGCGACTGGGCCGATTTCGCGAAGGACTTTCCGCGCTTTCGCATGAACGACGACCGCGAGGTCACCTGCTATGCGCTGCTCACGCGCGCGATCGCGGGCGAGGACGTGGCGGCCGAGGCCGCCGCGGCCTGGCACGCCCAGCGCCGGCTGGACGACGGCTGCAACCTGCTCGCCACCACGCTCAACGAGGCCAAACGCCTGCCCGCGGCCGAAATCTGGAAGCAGGCCCGGCTCGCGGCCGAATACAACCGCCCGGCGCTGGCGCGGGCCGCGGCCGCCCTCGTCGGCCCGGACGAGGCGAAGGCGGTGGACGCCGCCTTCGACAAGCCCGACAAGGCCCTCGAGGCGCGCCACGTCGACCCCGAGATCGCCTTGCTGGCCTTGATGCGCATGGCCGCGGCCGATCCCGACGCCGCCGCCGACGCGCTGCGCTCGCGCTGGCAGAAGAAGCTGGGGTCGACGCGCGCGGCCCTGGCCTGGGCGGTGACGGGCCGCCAGGCCGCATTCAAGCTCATGCCCGAGGCCTACGGCGACTACCGCCAGGCCTGGCGCGCGCTGCGCAAGGGCCACGCGCCCGACTGGACCGACGACACCCTGGCCTGGGCTGCGCGCGCCGCCTTGCGCACGCCCGCCGACGAGCCCGAGCGCTGGTTCGTGGTCCAGCGCGCGATCGAGGCGATGAGCCTCGAAGCGCAGCGCGAGCCGGCCTGGGTCTACTGGAAGGCGCGTGCCTTGCAGGCCCGCGCCAGGCCCGGCACCAAGGGCGACGCCGAGCGCGCCACGGCGCAGGCCCTGCTGCAGTCGATCGCCGGGAAGATGGATTTCTACGGCAATCTCGCGGCCGAGGATCTGGGCCTGGCCACCCCGCTGCCGGCGCCGCCGCAGCCCCTGCAGAAGGCCGAGCTCGAAGCGGCGGCCGCGACCCCGGGTTTCGAGCGCGCGCTGCAGCTCATCGGCCTGGGCCTGCGCAGCGAAGGCGTGCGCGAATGGAACTTCACGCTGCGCGGGCTCGACGACCGCCAGCTCCTGGCCGCCGCCGACCTGGCCTGCCGGCACGAGGTCTGGGATCGCTGCATCAACACGAGCGAGCGCACGACGGCCGAGGTCGACATGGCCCAGCGCTATCCCACCCCCTACCGCGAGCAGGTGCTGGCCCAGGCCAAGACCGCGGGCATCGACCCGGCCTACGTCTACGGGCTGATCCGCCAGGAATCGCGCTTCATCGTCGACGCGCGTTCGGGCGCCGGCGCGGCCGGCCTGATGCAGCTCATACCCTCGACCGCGAGGTGGACCGCGCGCAAGATCGGCCTCGACTACAAGGCCGAGCTGGCCACCGACCGCGACGCCAACCTGCGCCTGGGAACGGCCTACCTGAAGCTCATCCTCGATGACTTCGACGGCTCGCAGGCGCTCGCCGCGGCCGCCTACAACGCAGGCCCGAACCGGCCGCGGCGCTGGCGCGAGGGCGGGGTGTTCGAGGCCGCGGCCTGGGCCGAAAGCATCCCATTTGCGGAAACCCGCGATTACGTCAAGAAGGTGCTGGCCAACGCCGTCTACTATGGCGCCTTGCTGAACGGCCAGGCGCCTTCGCTGAAGGCGCGCCTGGGTGTCTCGATCGGCCCGCCGCCAGCGGGCCAGTCCGATGTTGCGGATCTCCCCTGAAGCCATGAAAACCAACTTCCTCGTCCTCGGTGGCACCGGTTTCGTCGGGCGCTCGGTCTGCGAGCGCCTGGTCGAGCGCAGCGGCGGCGGCCGCCTCGTCGTGCCGACGCGGCGCCTGGGCCACGGCGCGGCGCTGCGCCCGCTGCCTTCGCTCGAACTCGTCGAGGCCGACATCCACGACGACGCCCAGCTCGCGCACCTCGTGGCCGGGGCCGACGCGGTGATCCAGCTCGTCGCCATCCTGCACGGCAGCGCGGCCGATTTCAGGCGCGTTCACGTCGAGCTGCCGACGCGCGTCGCGCGCGCCTGCGTCGCGGCCGGAACACGCCGGCTGATCCACGTCAGCGCCCTCGGCGCCGCCGCCGACGCGCCCTCGAACTACCTGCGCAGCAAGGCCGAAGGCGAGGCGGCGCTGAAAGCCGCCGGGCTCGACCTCACGCTGCTGCGGCCTTCGGTGATCTTCGGCGTCGAGGACCATTTCCTCAACCTCTTCGCCCGGCTCCAGGCCGTCACGCCGCTGGTGCCGCTGGCCGGCGCCGCGGCGCGCTTCCAGCCGGTCTGGGTCGAGGATGTGGCGAGCGCGATCGTGCGCTGCCTCGACGACGACCGCAGCATCGGCGCCACCTACGAACTCGCCGGCCCCTCGACCTACTCGCTCGCCGACCTGGTGCGCATGGCCGGGCGCTGGTCCGGCCACGAGAGGCCGGTGCTGCCGCTGCCCGGCTGGGCCGGCCGGCTCCAGGCGCTGGCCTTCGAATGCCTGCCGGGGCAGCCGCTGATGTCGCGCGACAACCTCGAATCGATGCGCGTGCCCAACGTCGCCGGCGGCCAGCTGCCGGGCTTCGAGGCGCTGGGCATCAAGCCCGCGGCGCTCGAGGCGGTGGTGCCTTCGTACCTGGGTGGCGAGGCCGGTTGCGGCCGGCTCGAACGCTGGCGCGCCGAACGCGCCTGAAACGCATCGATCCGATCAGGCCTTTGCATCACCGCCCGCGCCGGCCGCGGCTAGGATCGAGGCCATCCTGACCCTCTCGGAGGAGAACAAGATGGCGCTGCAGCTCGTGATCGGCAACAAGAACTACTCGTCGTGGTCGATGCGCCCCTGGGTGCTGATGACGGGCCTGGGCATCGGCTTCGAGGAGATCAGGCTGCGCTTCGACTTTGCCGACGGCTCGCCCTTCCGCCAGGCCGTGGCGCGCTACAGCCCGGCCGGCTTCGTGCCGGTGCTGGTCGACGACGGCTTCGCGGTCTGGGACACCCTGGCCATCACCGAATACCTGCACGAGCGTTTTCCGGGCGCGGGCGTCTGGCCCTCAGGCCTGCGCGAACGGGCGCGTGCGCGCAGCCTGTGCGCCGAGATGCACAGCGGCTTCGGCGCCTTGCGCAGCCATTGCCCGATGAACATCGAGGCAAGCCTGCCCGAGGTCGGCGCGCGCATCTGGGCCGAGCAGGAAGCCGTGCGCCGCAACGTGGCGCGGCTGGAATCGATCTTCGCCGCAGCCCTGGGCGCCAGCGGCGGGCCCTTCCTCTTCGGCGCCTTCGGCGCGGCCGATGCCTTCTTCGCCCCGGTGTGCATGCGCCTGCGCAGTTACGCCCTGCCTTTGTCGGAGGCGGCGCAGGCCTATGTCGGGCGCGTCGCTGCCGCGCCCGGGGTGCGGCGCTGGATCGACGAGGCGCTGGCCGAAGCCGACTTCCTCGACTTCGAGGAGCCTTATCGGAAGGGCCGATGACGGCCCGGCTGTACGTCGTCGGCGGCGCGGTTCGCGACGCCTTGCTCGGGCGAGCGGCGAGCGACCGCGACTGGGTCGCCGTGGGGGCCACGCCCGAAGAAATGGTGGCCGCCGGCTACCGGCCGGTGGGCAAGGACTTTCCGGTCTTCATCGACCCGCGCAACGGCGAGGAAGTGGCGCTCGCCCGCACCGAGCGCAAATCGGCTCCGGGCTACCACGGCTTCAGCTTCCACGCCGACCCGGCGGTGACGCTGGAGCAGGACCTGGCGCGGCGCGACCTGACGATCAACGCCATCGCCCAGGCCGAGGACGGCCGCCTGATCGACCCTTACGGCGGCCGGCGCGACCTCGAACAGCAGGTGCTGCGCCATGTCTCGCCGGCCTTCGTCGAAGACCCGGTGCGGCTCTTGCGGCTGGCGCGCTTCGCCGCGCGCCTGCCGCATTTCAGCATCGCCGCGGAAACCCAGGCGCTGCTCGCCGCCTTGGTGGAGTCGGGCGAGGTCGATGCCCTCGTGCCCGAGCGCGTCTGGCAGGAGTTGTCGCGTGGGCTGATGGAAGGCAAGCCGAGCCGCATGTTCGAGGTCTTGCGCGGCTGCGGCGCGCTGGCGCGGCTGCTGCCCGAGGTCGACCGCCTCTGGGGCGTGCCGCAGCCGCCCGAGCACCACCCCGAGGTCGACACCGGCGCCCATCTGCTGCTCGTGCTCGACCAGGCCGCCGCGCTCGGTGCCCCCCTCACGGTGCGCTGGGCCTGCCTGATGCACGACCTGGGCAAGGGCACGACGCCGCCCGAGCAATGGCCGCGCCACATCGGCCACGAAGCGCGCAGCGCCGCCCTCGCGCGCGCCGTGGCGCAGCGCCTGCGCGTGCCCAACGACTGCCGCGAACTCGCCGACGCGGTCGCGCGCGAGCATGGCAACGTCCACCGCTGCGGCGAATTCGGCGCCGCCGCGCTGCTGCGGCTGATCGAGCGCTGCGACGCGATCCGCCGCCCGCAGCGCTTCGCCGAACTGCTGCTGGCCTGCGAATGCGATGCGCGCGGCCGCGCAGGGCGCGAGGCCGAGGCCTATGCGCAGGCGCCGCGGCTGGCCGCCGCGCTGGCGGCGGCGCTGGCGGTGGACACCGCCGCGGTCGCGGCCGTGGCCGCCGAACGCGGCCTGAAAGGCCCGGCGATCGCGGCGCTGATCCACGCCGCGCGCAGCGAAGCCGTCGCCGCGGCGCTCATGGACCGCAGCGGCTTCGCAGGCTGAGCCAGGCCCCTCGCGGGGCGGGGGGGCGACGCGAAGCGCCGCCCGGGGCCGGTAGCGCGCAAAAGAAGGCTGAAAAAGGGCGAAAAGGGCGTGCACGGGCTCAGCCCGGCTTGGCCGGCGCGCGCTGCGACCGAACCGCCTTGGGCTGCGCCGCGGCGCTGCCGATCGGCGACAAGGTCGCCGCGATCTTCGACGCCGCCTGGCGCAGCGCATCGGCGTAGCCCATGCAGGTGGCGAGGCTGGCACGCGAAGAAGGGGCGTGCATCGCGACCGCGGCGACGATCTCGCCGCTGCGTCCCAGCACCGGCACGGCGATGGCGACCGAGTCCGCGAAGAGCTCGCTGTCGTGGGTGCCGATTCCGGTCTTGCGAACGCGGGCGAGGTCGGCCTGCAGCGCCTTCAGGCTCGTCAGGGTCTTGGGCGTGAAGCGCTCGTAGGGTTCGGGCCCGAGCAGGCGCTTGACCGCGTCCTTGGTCATCGCGCCGAGGAACAGCTTGCCGCTGGCGGTGCAGTGCAGCGGCACGCGCGTGCCGGCCTCGAGGTGCAGGCGCAGCGGGTGGTTGGTCTCGACGCGGTCCAGGTACAGCACCTTGTCGCCTTCGAGCAAGGTCAGGTTGCAGCTCTCGCCGATCGCCGCGACCGCGTCTTCGAGCGCGCGATGCCATTGCTGGCGCATCGTGTCGCTGCGCCAGAGGTCGACCGCGAAAGCCGCCAGCCGCGGGCCCACGGTGTAGCGCTTGCTCGCCGGCTCGCGGCTCAGCAGGTCGGCGTCGCGCAGCAGGTTGGCGATGCGAAAGACGCTGGGCTTGGGCAGGGCCAGGGCGACGGTCAGCTCGTCCAGCGACAGCGGCCCCGAAGCCCGCGCGACCTGCTCGAGCACCGAGAACGCGCGCAGCGCGATCGACTCCGAATGGGCGGTCTTGTCGGTCGCGCTCATGGTCGGTTCCTCCTCGTCGGTTGCGGGCCGCCCTGGCCTCGGGGGCGGTATTGTGATCCGTGGCCACTGCCGATCCGGTCCATCACGCAAGCAGCACGCCCAGCGAGACGACCAGCATGAAGCCGATCGTGAACTGGCGAAAACGCCGGTCCGAAAAGCGCGCGAACGCCCGCCCGCCGGCGACCACGCCGGCGCCGAAAGGCAGGGCCAGCGCCGCCGCGCGCGCCAGGGTCGGCGCGCTCAGCAGGCCGGCGGCGCCCAGCATCACCAGGCCGGCGGCCGAGATCACGATCACGTACAGCGTCAGGTTGGCGCGGGTCACCGGCACCGGGTCGGGCCCCGAGAGCAGGTACAGGATCACCGGCGGCCCGCCGACGCTGGTCGCGCCGAGCAAGGTGCCGCTGAGCGCGCCCAGGCCCAGCGCGGTGCGCAGCCGCGGCGCGCCGGCATAGCGCCGGCCCGACAGCAGCGCCAGCGAGAACAGCGTCACCGTCGCGGCGATCAGCCGGCGCAGCGTCAGCGGGCTGGCGCTGCCCAGCAGCAGGGCGCCGACCGGCACCGTCGCCACCGCGCTGGCGCAGATCGGCGCGATCGCCCGCCAGCGCGCCAGCGCCAGCGCCGCCGGGATCATCGGCGCGGCGGCGAAGGTCTCCAGCAGCAGCGCCACCGGCACCGCGACCCGCGCGCCCAGCAGCAGGGCCAGCGCCGGCGTCATCACCATCGAGGCGCCGAAGCCGGTGGTGCCGCGCACCAGGCCGCCGACGGCGGCGATCGCCAGGCTCCAGGCCAGCACGCGGTCCATCGCGGCCGGCCGCTTCAGCCGGCCGGCGCGGCGCCGGCCTCTTCGTCGATCAGCCGGCGCAGCCGCCGGCGCAGCGCGATGAAGCCGGGGTCGTCCTCGTCGCGCGGGCGCGGCAGGTCGACGCTGACGATCTCGCGCAGCCGCCCGGGGCGGCTCGACAGCACGACGATGCGGTCCGACAGCAGCACCGCTTCCTCGATGCTGTGGGTCACCAGCACCATGGTCTTGCGCGCCGCGGCATCGGCCTGGGCGAGCAGCCGGCCCATCTCCTGCTGCATCAGCGAGCGGTTCTGGGCGTCGAGCGCGGCGAAGGGCTCGTCCATCAGCAGCACCTCGGGGTCGACCGACAGGGCGCGGGCGATCGACACCCGCTGCTTCATCCCGCCCGAGAGCTGGTGCGGGTAGCGCTGCTCGAAGCCGGCCAGGCCGACCAGCCGCACCTGGCGCTCGACGATGGCGCGGCGCTCGTCGGCCGGCACCTTCTTCATCTCCAGGCCGAAGGCGATGTTCTGCGCCACCGTCAGCCAGGGAAACAGCGCGTAGTCCTGGAAGACCATCGAACGCGCCCAGCTCGGCCGGCCGACCGCCCGGTCGTTGACCAGGATGCGGCCCGCGCTCGGCGGCTCGAAGCCGGCCAGCATGTTCAGCAGCGTCGTCTTGCCGCAGCCGCTGTGGCCGATGATCGAGCAGAACTCGCGGTCGGCGATCTCGAAGCTGAGGTCCTCGATCGCCAGCACCGGCGCGTCGCGCGGGCCGTGGCCGGGGTAGCGCTTGCTGACGTGGTCGATGCTGACGCGGCTCATCGGCGGGGGGTCCTCAGGATAGAAGCGCGCGCGACCAGGGCAGCGCGCGGCGGCCGAGCTCGCGGATCGCCAGGTCGAGCGCCAGCCCGACCAGGCCGATCGCGGCCATGCCGACGATCACCTTGTCGGTGCGCAGCAGGGTGCGGGCGTCGTTGATCAGGAAGCCCAGCCCGGAATTGGCGCCGACCAGCTCGGCCGCCACCAGCGCCATCCAGCCGACGCCCAGGCCGACGCGCACGCCGGTGATGATCTGCGGCAGCGCCGCCGGCAGCACGACCCGGCGCAGCACCGCGGCCTCGCCCGCGCCCAGGCAGCGCGCGGCGCGCACCAGGTTGGGCTCGACGCCTTTGACGCCGGCGATGGTGTTGAGCAGGATGGGGAAGAAGATGCCCAGCAGGATGATGAATTCGTTCTGGATGTCGCCGACGCCGAACCACAGGATCGACAGCGGGATCCAGGCCAGCGGCGGGATCGGCCGCAGCATCTCGACGACCGGGTTGAGCTGCTCGTCGGCGAGCTTCCACCAGCCCATCGCGATGCCGGTGGGCACCGCCGCCAGCGCCCAGACGAAGGCGACGAACTCGCGGCGCAGCGAATCGAACAGGTGGTGCATCAGCTCGCCCGAGGCGAGCAGCTCCCAGGCCGCCGCGGCCACCGCGGTCGGCGGCGGCAGCAGCGCGCGCTCGGTCTCGTCGAGCAGCACCGTGCTCGCCCACTGCCAGGCCAGCAGCAGCGCCAGCGGCAGGGCGAGGCGGCGCGCTGCGCCCAGGCGCCGGGTCACGGCTGGTAGCTGTGGCCGCCGAAGGACCAGGGCCGGGTCAGGTCGCCGGGCTGCGGGAAGACCTGGGGCTCGTGGGTGTTGAGCATGTCCAGGTACTCGGGGTAGGGCGGCTTGTCGGGCGTGCCGGCCCAGCCGGCGGGCAGGTAGGGCGGCTGCCTGGGCACCGCCCAGCCGAGCTTGTCGAAGGTCTTGCGCATGAAGCGCTCGTCGACCGCGGCGGCGAAATCGGCGCCGGTCAAGGGGCGCGTGATCCGCTTGGCCTGGTACAGCCACTTGAAGATCGGCTCGTTGACGCGGCCGTAGAAGGCGGCGTCGGGGAAGATGTGGGTCGGCTTGTACAGCGTGCTGTAGGCCTTGACCTGCTGCAGCAGGATGTTCCTGGGGACGTTCTTCAGCGTCGCGTCCTCGGCCAGCAGGTCGGCCGCCTTTTCGGGATAGAGCCGGGTCCACAGCGTCGCCTCGGCGAAGGCGTCGGCGAAGGCCTGGGCGACGTCGGGCGCGTTGTCGACGATCTCGCTGCGCAGGAAGAACTGGCCTTCGTAGATGTTGTACGGGAAGATGCTGTCGACGATGCGGCCGTTCTTGCGCTCCTGGACCATCAGCGTCGGCGTCGGGTCCCAGGCGACGACCGCGGTGATGCCGCGCGGCATCGCCATCTGCTCGCCCGGCGCCATGTTCTTCAGGATCACGTCGCGGCCGATCTCGATGCCGTTGATCTGCGCGCTCATCTGGAAATAGAACTCGGCCGACGAGCC
>JAGWTS010000485.1 GCA_028868875.1 Burkholderiales bacterium
GGCGGCAGGTAGGTGCTGCGAAAGGCCTCGGTCAGGCCGTACATCAGGAAGGGCTTGGCGCGCGGCACGCGCTCGCGCAGCGCGGCGAGCGTCTCGCGCGGCATGCGCCCGCCGGTGTTGGCGAAGTAGCGCAGGTGCTCGCCCACCGCGGCCGGCCAGGGCAGGGCGGCGAGCTGGATGTACAGCGGCGGCACCGCCGTGAGGCCGGTGACCTTTTCGCGCTCCATCGCGCGCAGCACGTCGCGCGGCAGCAGGTAGTTCAGCAGCACGACGCGGGCGCCGCTGTGAAATCCCGTGGTGAGCTGGCTGAATCCGGCGTCGAAAGACAGCGGCAGCGCCGCGAGCAAGGTGTCCTGTTCGTGGTTGCCCAGGTACGAGGCCACGCTCTTGGCGCCGGCGACCATGTTCCGGTGCGAAAGCACCACGCCCTTGGGTCGGCCGGTGCTGCCCGAGGTGTAGAGGATGGCCGCCATGTCGGTGTCGATGACGCGGTGGCCGGCGCGCGCCGGCGCCGCCAGCAACTCGCTCCAGACGACGAGGCCGACGCCGCTCGGCAGCGCCGGCGCCTCGGCCGGCGCCTCGGTGACGACGACATGGCGCAGCCCGGGGCAGGCGGCGAGGGCGGGCGCGAGCAGCGCCAGGCGCTCGGGCGAGGTGACGAGCAGGCGCACGTCGCAGTCCTGCATGATGAAGACCACCTGCTCGGGCTTGAGCAACGGGTTCATCGGCACGAAGACGGCGCCGGCGGCGGGCGCGCCGAAGCTCGCGACCACGGTCTCGACGCGCTTTTCGAGGTAGATGCCGACGCGCTCGCCGCGCTGCAATCCCAGCGCCAGGGCGCCGGCGGCGAAGCCGCGCAGGGCTTGCGCCAGCTCGCCATAGCTCAAAGTGTCGCGGCCGGCGGTCAGCGCCGGGGCCTCCGGCTGGCGGGCGAGGGTCGGCAACTCGTGGAGCAGCGTCGATTCAGGCATGGAGCGGCAAGGGCGCGCGGCGCCGGGGGCGGGCGAAGCGGCCGACTTTAAACCGGTGCCGGCGCCGCGATGGCCTGCCCGCGTGACGAAATGCCGCGTGGCCCGGGGCCGCGCAAGCCGCGGCGGCGCCGCTTCCGTGACGAGTTTGGGCCGCCGCTGCCGCCTGCGCCGCGGCGCCCCCGCTTGCCTGCAGCACGCGGCCTAGAATCCGCCGCCTGTCCCCAGACGCCCGCACCGGGTACGCCGCATGGATGTGTTGCAAGAAGTCACGAAGGTCATCGATGAAGTGCTGAGCCTCGGCGGACGCTCGGCTTCGTTCACGCGCGAGACGCGCCTGCTCGGCGCGATTCCCGAATTCGATTCGATGGCCGTCGTCACCCTGCTCACGACGCTGGAAGACCGCTTCGGCATCGCCGTCGACGACGACGAGATCGAGGCGTCCACCTTTGCCACGGTCGGCAGCCTGGCCGATTTCGTCGCGTCCAAGCTGCCCGCCTGACTCCGGCCGGACGCGCCATGGATCCCTTCTTCCTGGCTGACGGCAGCGGCGGCCAGCGGCTGTGCCTGTACCACCGCCCGCCATCCGGCGCGGCCAGCGGCATCGTCGTCTACGTCCACCCCTTCGCCGAAGAGATGAACAAGTCGCGCCACATGGCGGCGCAGCAGGCGCGCGCGCTCGCCGCGGCGGGCCATGCCGTGCTCCAGGTCGACCTGCTCGGCTGCGGCGACAGCAGCGGCGACTTCGGCGACGCGAGCTGGGCCGCCTGGGTGGCCGACGTGGTGCGCGTCGCGGCCTGGCTGCGCGAGCGCCACGCCGACGCGCCGCTGTGGCTGTGGGGGCTGCGCGCGGGCTGCCTGATCGCGGCCGAAGCCGCGCGCCAGATCGACGCGCCCTGCCACTTCCTGTTCTGGCAGCCTTTGAATTCGGGCAAGGCCGGGCTGCAGCAGTTCCTGCGCCTGAAGGCCGCCGCCGACCTGCTCGACGCCGGCGCCAAGGGCGTGGTCGCGGGCCTGCGCGCGCAGCTGGCCGAGGGCCGGCCGGTGGACGTGGCCGGCTATGCGCTCGCGCCGGATCTCGCGAGCGGCTTCGAGCGCGCCGTCCTGCAGCCGCCCAAGCCGGGGCCGGGCCGGGTCGAATGGTTCGAGCTCGGCGCCGCGGCGCAGCCCGAGCTGTCGCCGGCCGCCGCCCTGGGCGCGGCCGCCTGGCGCAAGGCCGGTTACGACGTGCGCCAGGCGGCGCTGCAGGGCCCGGCCTTCTGGCAGACCCAGGAGATCGAGCAGGCGCCGGCGCTGATCGCGGCCACGTCGGCGGCGCTGCCCGAGGCGGTGGCGGCATGAACTGGCGCGAGGAGGCCTTCACCTTCGATTGCGCCGGCGAGGCGCTGTGCGCCGTGCTCAGCCGCCCCGAGCGGCCGCTGGCCACCGGCGTGGTGATCGTCGTCGGCGGGCCGCAATACCGCGCCGGCAGCCACCGCCAGTTCGTCCACCTCGCGCGCGCGCTCGCCGCCGCCGGCCATGCGGTGCTGCGCTTCGACGTGCGCGGCATGGGCGACTCGGGCGGCCTGGCGCGCGGCTTCGAAGACCAGGGCGAGGACATCGCGAGCGCCATCGCCGCGCTGCGCGCGCGCGTGCCGGAGCTCGAGGGCGTCGTCCTCTGGGGGCTGTGCGACGGCGCCTCGGCGGCGCTGCTCTACGCCGGCGCGCAGCAGCAGCCGCAGGCCAGCGGCCTCGTGCTGCTGAACCCCTGGGTGCGTTCGCCCGAGACCCTGGCCCGCACCCAGGTCAAGCACTATTACCTGCAGCGGCTGCGCCAGCCCGAGTTCTGGAAGAAGGCCTTGAGCGGGCGCGTCGCCTGGAAGGCCGCGGCCGACCTGGGCAGCAACCTGCGCACCGGCCTGCGGTCGCGGCGCGGCGGCGAGGGGTCGAGCCCGAGCTACCAGCAGCGCATGGCCGCCGCCTGGAGCCGCTTCCAGGGGCGCATCCTGCTCATCCTGAGCGAGGACGATTACGTGGCGCGCGAGTTCTCCGACCTGAGCGCGGCCGATGCCGCGTGGCGCGCGGCGCGCCAGCGCAAGCCGGGTGAATGCGTGCAACTCGCCGGGGCCGACCATACCTGTTCCACCCCTGGGGCCGAGCGCGCGGCGCAGGAAGCCAC
>JAGWTS010000098.1 GCA_028868875.1 Burkholderiales bacterium
CATGCAGATGAACGAGAAGAAGACCTGCGTCATCGAGATCATGTGCACGCGCGAACTCGGCGACCCGTTCCGCCGCGACGCCTTGTCCAAGCCGGTGCGCTTCCTCGAAAAGTACAAGGACTACGTCTGAACGCCGCCGCGCCGGTCGCCGGCGCCCACCCCCGCCTGGAGGCGCTGGTGCAGCGTGCGCGCGCGGCCGCCGGCGCGCAGGCCGGCGCCCTCGCCCTCGTCCACCCTTGCGACGCGCTCGCGCTCGAAGCCGCGCAGCGCATCGCCGAGTGCGGCTTCGCGCGCCCGCTGCTGGTCGGGCCGCGCGCCGGCATCGAGCGTGCGGCCGACGAGGCCGGCGTCGATTGGCACGATTTCGAGATCGTGGCCGACGCCGGTGTGGACCCTCACGAATCGGCGGCGCGCGCCACTGCGCTCGCACGCGAGGGCGCGGTCGCCGCGCTGATGAAGGGCTCGCTGCACACCGACGAGCTGATGTCGGCGGTGGTCGACAAGACCACCGGGCTGCGCACCGGGCGCCGCATCAGCCACGCCTTCGTCTTCGACCTGCCGTGCTACCACAAGCTGCTCGCCCTGGCCGACTGCGTCGTCAACATCGCCCCCAACCTCGCGACCAAGCGTGACATCCTCGGCAATGCGGTCGAGTTGCTGCAGCGCCTGGGCATCGCCGAGCCCAAGGTGGGCATCGTCGCCGCGGTCGAGACCGTGAACCCGGCCATTCCCGCCACCGTCGACGCCCAGGCCCTGGTGCAGATGGCGCGCGAAGGCGCCTGGCCCGGCGCCCTCGTCGAAGGCCCCTTCGGCTTCGACAACGCCTTCTCGGCCGAAGCGGCGCGCACCAAGAAGATCGTGTCGGTGGTGGCGGGCGACGCCGACCTGATGCTGATGCCCGACCTCAACGCCGGCAACATGCTCTACAAGAGCTTCAACTACGTCGGCGGCGGCGACTGCGCGGGGCTCGTGCTGGGCGCGCGCGTGCCGGTGGTGCTGACATCGCGCGCCGATTCGCTGGCCGCACGCGTCGCCTCGGCTGCGCTCGCGGTGCTGGCAACGCGGTCGGCCGGCTAGGCCACGGCGGCGCCGTTCGGAGAGGGCCTCGCACCCTCCCCGACTCCTGCCCTACGCCGTGTCCTTGTCCGGCAGGGACACGTAGATCAGGACGCCGAGAATGGTGATGAAGAAGCGGAAGGCATCGGGAACGCCATTCCACTGCTTCGACATCCACATGCCGAACCACTCGCCGCCGACCGACATGAAGCCGACCTGCCAGACCAGGAAGCCCAGGGTCAGGCCGAGTATGGCAATGCCTTTTGCCTGATTGAACGCCGCCGCGCCGGCACTCAGCCGGCTCAGCATCCTGAACGCCCCCACCCAGCAGAGGAGGGCCGTCAGCGTCTCCGCCGCGATGATGAGGACGTAGGCGGCGTTCTGAACGCCGGCGCTGGTGATGGCCCGGTACTTGATCGAGGCATCCGGGAAGATCGTGTCCATCATCATCACGTGCGACACGAAACCGAAGTTCGTGCCGTAGTCCGTGATGTTGCCGAAGGCCACCAGGGTCGAGAAAAATGCAATCGCCGCAACGATGGCTGCTTTTGAAAGTCGAATGGCGGTCACGTTCCAATTCCTCCAATTGTTGATTTCGAATTCATCTCGTTCCGACTCGTCGCAGCGGCGGCTTGCGCCGCCGCTGCGGGTTCAGTGCTCGATCACGCTCTCGAAGAAGCCGATGCGCTCGGCGCGCGGCATGGCGACCATGCCGATGTGCTCGCCCAGTTCCATCACCTGCTTCGGGTCGTCGCCGACCGAGCGCCAATTGACGAGGCCTTCGCCGTTCGGATTGCCGGTCTTGATGAACTGCGCCCAGTAGTCGAGCATGGCCTGCGACAACCTGCGGTCCATCACCGTCCAGGGCCGATCGACCGAGGCCAGGGTGCCGAAGACGTAGACGATCTCCGACGAGTGGAAGGCCTTGTAGCGCTCGCTGTCGCGCCCGGGCAAGGCGCGGTCGAAGTAGTAGAGCCAGGTGCTCTTCTTCTCGGCCCCCATGTGCTGCGCCCACACCACCTGGCCTGTGAAGAACTTGTCGCTGCCGCTCTCGATCAAGGCCTGGCCGGCCTGGGCTTCGTCGGCGTGCGGATACAGGCGCGAGAACTCGGCGTAGCGGCTGCCGTATTTGGCCTTGGCCCCGTTGACGAAATCGTCGACCTTCATCTTTATCTGCGGCACGAGCGAAGTGAACTCGTTTGCGGTGCCGCCGAGCAGCGAAGGCACGACGCTCGCCAGCTTGCCCTGCAGCGCCGCCTCGCCCGGGTCCATCGGCACGACCTGGCCGTCGACCACCATCCCCCATCTGCCGCCGCGGTAATGGTCCAGGCTGCTGCCCAGCAGCTTGGCCGCCGGCAAGGCGCGCATCGCCGCCAGCGTGCTCGCGCCCAGTTCGTCCATGTAGGCCTTGCCGCCTTCCTCGGCTTTCGCGAGCGTCGGCAGCGGTGCAAAACCGAGGAGGGCACCGCTTTCGTTGATCGTCGATTCGAACAGGCCCTTGGCCTCGGGCGATGCCATCAAGGCATTGACCGAGAAGCCGCCGGCCGACTGCCCGCCCACGGTCACGCGCGCCGGGTCGCCGCCGAATGCGGCGATGTTCTTGCGCACCCAGCGCAGCGCGGCCATCTGGTCGAGCAGCCCGTAGTTGCCCGAGACGTGGCGCGGCGAATCGGCCGTCAGCGCCGGATGCGCGAGATAGCCGAACACGCCCATGCGGTAGTTGAGGGTGACGACGACGACGCCCTGGCGCGCCAGCGCCGAGCCGTCGAACGAAGGAATCGAGCCCGAACCTTCGACGAAGCCGCCGCCGTGGAGCCAGACGTAGACCGGGCGCTTCGCCGCCCTGCCCGCGCCCTGGCCAACACCCTCGGTCCAGATGTTCAAGAACAGGCAGTCTTCGCTCTGCGGCTCGTCCTCTGGATAGAACTCCTCTTGGTAGAAGCTGCCCTTGGTCTGCTTGAACTGCGGGCACACGGCGCCGAAGCGATCGGCCTTGCGCACGCCGTGCCAGGCCCGCGGCGGCTCCGGCGGCTGCCAACGCAGGGCGCCGACCGGCGGCGCCGCGTACGGAATGCCCTTGAAGACCTCGACCTGCCCCGGCCCGGTGCCGGTGGCCGAGAGCTTTCCGCTCTCGACCTTCACCACCGTGGCCGCCTGGGCCTGGGACGCGAAAGCGGCACCCGCCAGCGCCAGACCGGCGGCGACCCGCGACAGCTTGATTCCCGAGTTGTCCATCTTTACCTCCTTATCTGAGTGGCTTACGGCCGGATCCCATCGGCCGCGGGCGATTCTCGCAGGCTTGCCGGCTGCGTCGACCGGCCGCCTGGCGCGCCTCGAAGAATCCCCCTCCCCGGCGTCTCGGCGGCATCGCGCTTCCCTGCGGCCGCACCGCGTCGGTCGGCCTTTATCGTTTGGCTCTATCGTATGCAGGCCGGAGCCGGAATCAGCGGGCCCGGCCCCGTGCCTTCCCCCACCGGACCCTTTCATGACCGCCAAACCCGAATCCCTCGGCCTTTGTTCCAGGCGCCTGGCCCGCGTCGACCGCTTCCTGGCCGAGCGTTACGTCGAGCCGGGACGGCTTCCCGGCGCCCTGCTCCAGGTGGCGCGCCAGGGCCGCCTCGTGCACCAGACGGTGCTCGGCCGCGCCAACCTCGAGACCGGCGCCGCGCTGGCCGAGGACAGCATCGTGCGCATCTACTCGATGACCAAGCCGCTCACCAGCGTCGCCTTCATGATGCTGGTGGAAGAAGGCAAGGTGGCGCTGGACGATCCGGTGCACCGCTTCATCCCCTCGTGGCGCGACATGGGCGTCTACAAGGCCGGGCTGCCGGGCCAGTTCCAGACCCGGCCCGCCGACGAGCCGATGCGCATGATCGACCTGCTGCGCCACACCTCGGGCCTGACCTACAGCTTCCAGAACCGCACCAACGTCGACGCCGCCTACCGCGCCGGCCACATCGAGCCCTTCGAACAGGCCGAGGGGCTCGAAGGCTTCGTCCAGGCTCTGGCCAAGCTGCCGCTGGAGTTCAGCCCCGGCACGGCCTGGAACTACTCGGTCTCGACCGACGTGGTGGGCTACCTCGTCGGCAAGATCTCGGGCCAGCCCTTCGACGAATTCCTGCAGCAGCGCATCCTCGGCCCGCTGGGCATGGTCGACACGGCCTTTCACGTCGACGACAGCCGGGCGCGGCGCCTTGCGCAGTGCTACGTCGCCAACAACGCGGGCGGGCTTTCGCCGCTCGGCGGCCGCACGTTCCGCGAACCGACGAATGCGCCTTCGGGCGGCGGGGGGCTGGTCTCGACGGCGGCCGACTACATGCGCTTCTGCGAAGCGATGCGCAACGGCGGCGCCCTGGGCGACGTGCGGCTGCTCGGGCCGAAGACCGTGCAGCTGATGCGCTCGAACCATCTTCCCGGCGGGCGCGACCTGGCCGACCTCTCGGTCTCGCTGTTCTCCGAGGCCCCCTATCGCGGCGTCGGCTTCGGCCTCGGCTTCGCGGTGACGACCGATGTCGCGCGCACCGGGGTCGCGGGATCGCTGGGCGAGTACTGGTGGGGCGGCGCTGCCTCGACGGCGTTCTGGATCGACCCGGTCGAGGAGTTGTGCGTCGTCTTCCTGACGCAATTCATGCCGTCGACGATCTACCCGATTCGGCGCGAATTGCGGACGATGATCAATGCGGCGGTGATCGACTCGAAAGCCTGAAGCTCGGCGGCAGCGCCCTGGGCGCAGGGCCTCACTTTCCGCCCGGCGCAGGCGCCGCGGGGCCGCGCACCTCTTCCTCCTGCCCGTGCAGCAGCGAGGGCAGCGGGTGCTTGTCGTGCACGTTCGCCGCCGTCACGACGGGTCGATGCGCCAGCACCGTGCGGCTGTCCACTCCGATGTCCATCTTCATGCCGAAATACCACTGCTGACCTTTGCGCGTCTGGTGCATTTCGGGGTCGCGCTTCTTGTCCGCGTTCTTCGTCGAACTGGGCGCACCGATGATCGTCGCGTCCACGATGGTGCCGGTCCCGAGCTTCAGGCCGTTGGCCTGCAGCACCTCGCCAACCTTCGCGAACAGCGCCTCGCCCAGTTGATGCTTCTCCAGTAGGCGACGGAACTTCAACAATGTCGTCGCATCGGGCACCCGCTCGCGGCCCAGGTCAATGCCGACGAAGCGGCGCAGCGCCGTGCTGTCCAGGATGGCGTCCTCGCATGCTGCGTCCGCCAGGTTGAACCAGTGCTGCACGAAGTACATCCGCAGCATGCGCTCCAGGCCCACGGGTGGGCGCCCGTTGCCGGCCTTGGGATAGTGCGGCTCGATCACCTCGCACAGCGCCGCCCAGGGCACGATCTGCTCCATCGTCGCCAGGAAGGTATCGCGCCGAGTCGGCTTGCGGTACTGCTCGTATTGCGCGTTCTGGTCGGCGGCGACTGCGAGGGTCTGTTGCTTCATGGGGTGTTCAACGCGGTAGACAGGAAGGCGGTGGACTTAATCAGCGTTGCCTTAGGTAGGCAAAGGCGTGGCTCGGCTTTGTGCGGTCATGAAGCGGATTGCTGCAGCCGTCGGGCGCTTCGAGGGCGAGATCGCTTTGCAGCGAATCGGCCGCGACGAAGTGGTTCCAGCGCCAGGCCGAGCCGGCGGCGCTGAAGTTCGGCTGCACGGTGCCGTGGCTGCCGCCGTAGAGCGAGATCCTGACTTGTAGACCGAAGCGCCGGTCCGGGTCTGGACGCCGTTGCGGTCGTCGTTCAGGCGGCGCTTGTTCGCGACCACTTCACATGGTGGTCGCAGCGCGGCTTCAGGCGCGATCGTGCGCAGGCGCCCTGCGCCTACTGCACCGCGTCGGACGAAGGCGGCTGATTGCGCGGCGGCGTGAACATCTCGCCGACATCGACCGCGTCGAAGCGGTATTGCTGGCCGCAGAACTCGCAGCCCACCTCGACCTCGCCGCGCTCGGCGATCAGGCTGTCGCTCTCTTCGCGGCCGAGTCCGCGCAGCATGTTGCGCACGCGCTCGCGCGAGCAGGTGCAGGCGAAGCGCGGCTGCAGCGGCTCGAACAGGCGTACCGTCTCTTCGTGGAACAGGCGGTGCAGGATCTGCGGCGGCTGGAGGCCGAGCAGTTCGTCGCGCGTCAGCGTCGCGGCGAGCAGGGCGATGCGCTTGTAGTCTTCGTTGCGGCCGATCTCGTCCTCGTTGCTCCGGCCCCCGAGGTTGCCCGAACCTTCGACCGGCAGGCGCTGGATCAGCAGGCCGGCGGCCACCTTGTCGTCGGCGGCGAGCACGAGGCAGGTGTCGAGCTGCTCGGACTGCAGCATGTAGTGCTCGAGCACCTGCGCCACCTGCTGCAGCGGCTCGCGCCGGTCGCCGTGCAGCGGCACCACGCCCTGGTAGGGCTGCTGCCCGGGCAGGCGTTCCTTGGGGTCGAGCGTGATCGCGCAGCGGCCTTGTCCGCCGACGTTGAGCATCGCTTCGAGCCCGGCGCCTTCGGCCACCTCGCCGACGACCTTGGCGGTGGCGCGAAAAGTCAGCTCGGGCTGGACTTCGGCCACCGCGAGCTTGACCGGGCCGTCGCCGAAGATCTGCAGCACGAGCGCGCCGTTGAACTTGATGTTGGCCTGCATCAGCACTGCGGCGGCGGCCATCTCGCCGAGCAGGGCACGCACCGGCGCCGGATGTTCGCCCAGCGCCTGGCGCCGGCTCAGCACTTCCTGCCAGCTGTCGGTCAGGCGCACGAGCATGCCGCGCACCGGCAGGCCTTCGAAGAGGAACTTGTGGAGTTCGGACATCGTTCAGCCGTCGACGCGCACCAGTTCTTCGCGATGGCGGCGCGCGTTTGCGACGTAGACCGCAGCGCTGCGCCCGAGCCGGGCGATCTCCTCGGGCGCGAGCATGCGCTTGACCTGGGCCGGGCTGCCGATGATGAGCGAGCCGTCCGGGAACTCCTTGCCTTCGGTGACGACGGCGCCGGCGCCGACCAGGCAATTGGCCCCGATGCGGGCCTTGTTCAGCACCACGGCCTGGATGCCAATGAGCGAGCCCTCGCCCACCGTGCAGCCGTGCAGCATGGCCTGATGGCCGACCGTGACGCCCGCACCCAGCGTGAGCGGGCAGCCGGGGTCGGTGTGGAGCACGGCGCCGTCCTGGACGTTGCTGTCGTGGCCGACCGTGATCCATTCGTTGTCGCCGCGCAGCACCGCGCCGTACCAGACGCTGGCGTTCGCTTCGAGCCTGACGCGGCCGACGACGCTGGCGCTTTCGGCGACCCAGGCGCTGGGGTCGACATCGGGCTGGAATTCACCGAGGCGGTAGATGCTCACGGGGGGCTTTCTCGGGTGGCGGGCGGGGCCGGCAATTCTACGAAAATGGCCCACCGTCGGCGCCGGGCTACCCCAGCAAAGCCAGCTCCGCTTCGGTGAAGCCCGCCGCGCGCCGCGCTTCGAGGTTGAAGGGTCCGCGCTGGCGCGGGGCGCCATGGCGCTCGGCCAATTCGGCGTAGGTGGTCACGGGGTCGAGTCCGCGTTGCGTGCACAACCAGCGGTACCAGCGATTGCCGAGGGCGACATGGCCGATCTCGTCGCGCAGGATGATGTCCAGGATCTCGCCGGCGCGCAGGTCGCCGGCGGCGACGAGCTTGGCCCTGATCGGCGGCGAAGCGTCGAGCCCGCGCGTTTCGAGCGTGCGCGGAACCAGCGCGACGCGGGCGAGCACGTCGTGGCGGGTCTTCGCGGCCATTTCCCAGAGCGCGTCGTGGGCAGGGAAATCGCCGTACTCATGGCCCATCGAACGCAGATGCTCGCGCAGCAGCGAAAAATGCAGTGCCTCTTCCCGGGCCACGCCGAGCCAGTCGCGGTAGAACGCCTCGGGCATGCCGGCAAAGCGCCAGACGATGTCCAGCGCCAGATCGACGGCGTTGGCCTCGATGTGGGCCAGTGCGTGGATCAGAGCCGCCCTGCCCTCGGCGCTCGCCATCGAGCGCCGCGGCAGCCGGGCATGCGGCACCAGCAGGGGCCGGGCCGCGCGGCCCGGAATGCCGGCGGGCTCGTCGATCGGCTCGTCGCAGTCGACCGGCGCGGCGGGACCGATCGAGCGCAGCGCCGCCAGCTTGGCGTCCAGATCGCTGTGCGCGAGCGCATCGAGGGCGAGACGGCGGAGCATTCAGCACCTTCCTGAAGGTCGGCGGTTCATCACGGCATCGATCGAGAGGCGCCAAAAGGGCCATTGTGACCCCGTCGCCGCGGCGCGCCATCGCGTGAACCGCGCCGCTTTGCGGCCGTCGCCCTCCCTGCCGCCAGGCCCCCTGGGCGAGATCCGGGCCGAGACCTGGCGCGTGGGATGCAAGAGCGCCGCGCTCCAGGCGCGGGTCGCCCGCCGCGTCGCGTTGTATCGTCCGGCAGCCAGCAAGGCGCCGCGGTGCGCGCCGACACGGCCCACTCGATGACCCTCACCCTCGTTCTCCTGGCCGGCCTGTGGGCCGGCGTGCAAAACGCCCTGGCCGGCGGCGGCTCGTTCGTGACGCTGCCGGCGCTGATCCTCTCGGGCATGTCGCCGCTGGCCGCCAACATCACCTCCACCGTGGCGCTGTTTCCGGGGCAGGTCACCTCCGGCTTCGCCGGCCGCCATCTGGTGAGCGGCGCCGGCCGGCTCTCGTTTCGCGCACTCTTCGGGCTCAGCGTGGTCGGCGGCGCGCTCGGCGGCTGGCTGCTGCTGCACACGCCGTCGACGGTCTTCGCCCGCCTCGTGCCCTGGCTCGTGCTGTTCGCCACCGCGGTGTTCGCCTGGGGCAGCCTGCGCCCCAAGGGGGAGGCGCTGGCGACTCGGCTCGGGCCGGCCGGCGCTGGCCTGGCGCAGTTTCTGATCGCCATCTACGGCGGCTATTTCGGCGGCGGTATCGGCTTTCTGATGATGGCCGCGCTCACCCTCGCCGGCGTGCCCACGCGCCACGCCGCGGCGACGAAGAACGTGCTTGCGGCGGTCATGAACGCCTCGGCGGTCGCCCTCTTCCTGAACTCGCCCGATCTGGACTGGGCGAAGGCGATCGCCCTCGGCGCGGGCGCGATCGTCGGCGGCCTCGCGGGCGTGTGGGCGCTGCACCGGGTCAACGAGCGCGTGCTGCGCATCGCGATCGTCTGCATCGGCGTGGCGTTGACCATCGGCCTCTTCCTGCGCCCGATCTGAAGCGCGGGCGCGGCGCCCTCCAGCACGCGGAGCGCGGCTTTGGCCGCAAGCTGCAGAGCGCCGGTTGGGTTCAAAGGCCGAGCGTCAAAAGCGCGGCTTCGGACATGCGCGAGCGGTCCCAGGGCGGATCGAACACCATTTCGACCGCGGCGTCGCCCACGTGCGGCAAGGCCAGCAACTTGCTGCAGATGTCGTCGGCGAGGACCTCGCCCATGCCGCAGCCCGGCGCGGTGAGCGTCATGCGGATCGAGACCCTGACCTTGCCGTCGCCCAGCGGTTCGATGTCGCAGCCGTAGACCAGGCCGAGCTCGACGATGTTCACCGGAATCTCGGGGTCGTAGCAGCTGCGCAGAACCTCCCAGACCAGGTCGCGCACGTCGTCGGGCCCGGCATGCTCCGGAATCACCACGCCTTGCGGCGGCTCGAGACCGATGGCGTCTGCGTCGCTGCCTTTCAGACGCAGCATCTGGCCCCGTACCACGAGCGTGAACGCCGTGCCCATCGCCTGCGCGAACTGGACCTCGACGCCTTCGGCCAGATCGACGGGCGTGCCGTCGGGAATGCGCTCGACGAGGACCGGGCGCGTCGTCAACAGCGATTGCCAGCGCGGGCTCATGGCGGCGTTTCGGCGGAGGAATCAGCCAGCGCGTGCATCATCGCGTGCCATCCCAGCATGGCGCATTTGATCCGGCCCGGATAGCGCCGCACGCCGGCCAGGCTCACGAGCTTGCCGAGTTGCGCGTCCTCGGGTTCGAGCTCGCCGGTCAGCACGGCGTGGAAACGGTCGTGCAATTGGCGCGCGAATTCGAGCTCGCGGCCCTTGACGGCTTCGCTCATCATCGAGGCCGAGGCGATGCAGATGGCGCAACCCTGGCCCTGGAAGCGGATGTCGCGCACCCGGCCTTCGGCCAGATCCAACTGCACGCCGAGGTCGTCACCGCACTGCGGGTTGCGGCCGCGCGCTTCGTTCGTGGGCGCGGCCAGCGTGCCGAAGTTGCGCGGCGAGCGCTTGTGCTCGAGCACCAGCTCTTGATAGAGGTCGTCTTCGGCACGGTTCATCGCAGCAGCTTCAGCGCGCGCTCGACGCCGATGCGCAGGCGTTCGACCTCGTCGAAGGTGTTGTAGAGCGCAAACGAGGCCCGCGTCGTCGACCCCAGGCCGAGATGGTCGAGCAAGGGCTGGGCGCAGTGGTGGCCGGTGCGCACCGCGATGCCTTGCTCGTCGAGCAAGGTGCCGATGTCGTGCGGATGCACGCCTGCAGCGGCGAACGAAACGATGGCCGATGCGCTTGAATTCGGCGCGAGCACGGTGACGCCCTCGATCGCCGCGAGCCCCGCGGCGGCTTTGGCGCGCAAGGCACGCACGTGGGCGTCGATGGCCTCGCGGCCGACTTCGCCGATGAAGGCCGCCGCGGCGGCGAGGCCGACCGCGGCGCCGACGTTGGGCGTGCCGCCTTCGAGCCGCGACGGCAGGTCGTTGAATCGGGCTTCGTCCCAGCCCACCCACTCGACCATGTCGCCGCCGAAGCGCAGGGGAACGAGCCGATCGAGCGCCTCGCGCCGGCCGACGAGCGCGCCGATGCCCATCGGCCCGAGCATCTTGTGGCCCGAGAAGGCCATCAGGTCGCAGGCCAGTGCCGAGAGCTGCGGCACTTCGTGGCCCACGGCCTGGGCGGCGTCGAGCACGGTCAGCGCGCCGGCGTCGGCGGCCAGCGCCAGCAGCACCTCGTAAGGCGGGCGCTCGCCGGTGGCGTTGGCGCAAGCCGTGACCGCGAAGATCCGCGTGCGCGGCGTCAACAGCCGCGCCAGGTCTTCGGCGTGCAGGCGGCCCTGGCCATCGGGCAGCAGGATGCGCAACACGGCACCGCAACGCCGTGCGGCCTGTTGCCAGGGCACGAGGTTGGCGTGGTGTTCGAGACCGCTCACGATGATCTCGTCGCCGGGGCGGATCCAGGCGGGCACCGTGCCGGGGCTCGACAAGCCGCCGGCCACGAGGTTGAGGGCATCGGTGGTGCCCGAAGTGAACACCAGTTCGTGCCCCGGGCCGGCGCCGACGAAGCGCTCGAGCGCTTGGCGGGCGCGCTCGAAATCGTCGGTTGCGCGCTGGCTTAAAGCGTGCATCCCGCGGTGGATGTTGGCGCGGTCGTGCTGCTCGAAGTGGCGCATCGCCTCTTGAACCGCCAGCGGCATCTGCGTCGTCGCGGCGTTGTCCAGATAGGCCAGCGGCATGCCGTTGACCTGCTGGTTCAGCCCCGGAAACTGCGCGCGCACGGCAGCGAGGTCGAGCGGGTTGGCGAGACGCAACTCAGCCATGAGGCGCTTCCGGCCGCGTTGGCGCTGTGGGTGCGGGTGCGGGTGCGGGTGCGGGAACAGCGAGCTGGTGCGCCACCCGTTGCGCCAGCCGCGGCCCCAGGCCCAGCGTCTGCAGCAATTCGGGCCCGCCCAGGCAGCGTTCGAGCAAGGCGGTGGCCATGCCTTGCACGATCAGGCCGCGCGCGCTCGGCGCGTCCAGACCGCGCTGGCGGGCGTAGAACAAGGCGTCTTCGGGCAGGGCGCCCCAGGTCGCACCATGCGCCGCCTGCACCTTGTCGTGGTGGATCTCGAGCTGCGGCCGCAACACCAGCCGGGCCTGGCCGCCGATGGGGATGCCGACGAGGCGCTGCTGCGTGATCGCCTCGTCGGCGCCGGCCGCGATGCGCGTGTAGGCGTTGTGCACGGTGCGCGCCGCGCCGCTGGCCAGCACCAGACCCTCGATCGTGCTCGAGGTGTCCGGCGCGCTCTGCGCCACGCGCACCTGCTGATCGAGCGTGGTTCCGGCGGCGAGCGACAGGCCCGCGATGTGCACTGCGGCCTGGGCCTGGTCGAGCTCGATCACCGAGCGCTGCAGATGATAGGCACTGCCCGTGGCGATCAGCGCCTGGTCGTAGCGCGCACCACGGCCGAGTTGCACCCGCAGTTGGTGGGCGATGCGGTCGCCGGCGCCGGGCGCGACGAAGCGCAAGTGCGCAAGCGTTGCGCCGTCACCCAGCCGCAGGTGGGCTCGAAGGTTTTGCACGACGGTGGCGGCGCGGGTGCCGCCGTCGCCTTCGTGCTCCTCGAGCTCATGGCGCTCGAGGAGCACGCAATGCACCCCTGCCTGCAGTTCGAGCACCAGCAGCGGCGCCTCGACGGCCGCTCGCGGCCGGTGGCGCAACTCCAGGAACACGGTCTGCGCCGCACCCTTCGCATCATTCGCTTCGTCCGGCGCCGCGCCGATCTGCAGCTTCAGGCCGTTGCGGCACAGCGCACGGTGCGCCCAGGCAAACGGTGCCGCGTCGTCGTCGCCGGCTTCGTCGAGGCCGGCAAACAGCTCCTTGCGCTGGACGGCATCGTCGGCATCGAGCCAGCGTGCATCGACCCGGCCTTGCGGCAGGCCCTCCAGCGCGTGGAGCGTCCAGCCCGCGCCGGCCGGCGCTCGGCCGGCTCCGGCCGCTATCGCCTTCTCGTCGCCCAACCAGACCTCGGCGGCGGGCGGCGGCAGATGGCGAAACATCTCCGAGCCACGCGCAATCCAGCCTCGTTCGGCGAGGCGGCTGCGAGCGTCGCGGGCATCGAGCAGCTTGTTGTCCATCGCGTCAGGCCGCGGCTGCAGCGTGAACGCCGCCCGTTGAACCCTCGAGAACCGTGCGCGCGGCATCGCGCGCCGGCGCCGGGCCGCGCAGCTCGGCGATGCGGCCCTGGTCCAGGCGCAACACCGTGTCGGGTTCGAGCGACTCGATCAACTGCTGGTAGTGCGAGATGACGATGAAGGCCGTGCCCCGTGCGCGCAACTCGCGTATCAATTGCACGGCTGCGCGCACGCCGTCTGCATCCAGGCCCGAGTCGATCTCGTCGAGCAAGGCCAGCCGCGGCTGCAGCAACGCCAGCTGCAGCAGTTCGTTGCGCTTGCGCTCGCCGCCGGAAAAGCCTTCGTTGACCGGGCGCCCGAGCATCGCGTCGGGCAGGCCGAGCGTCGCCGCGGCCTGGCGCGCGCGACCCAGGAAGTCGAAGGCGTCGAACGGCGCTTCGCCGCGAGCCTCGCGCACCGCATTGAGCGCGGTGCGGATGAAGAGGTTGTTCTTCACGCCGGGAATCTCGGGCGGCGACTGGAACGACACGAAGAGCCCGGCGCGGGCACGCGCCTCGGGCGAGAGCGCCAGCAGGTCCTGGCCCGCGAAGCGCGCCTGGCCGCTTGCCACGCGGTAGCGCGGGTGGCCCGCCAGCGTCAGCCCCAGGGTGCTCTTGCCGCTGCCATTGGCGCCCATCAGCACGACAAGGGCGCCGGCGGGCACCTCGAACGAAACCGAGACGAGCACGCGGCGTTCGCCGATCTCGACGCCCAGTTCCTGCACCTGCAGAAGCGGTTCGGGGTTCTTCATGATGGGTCTCTCGATCATCCGGGTTGCCGCATTCATCCGACGGCGCCTTCGAGCGACACCGCGAGCAAGGCCTTGGCTTCGAGCGCGAATTCCATCGGCAGCTCTTCGAGCACCGACTGGCAGAAGCCGCCGACGATCAGCGCCGTGGCATCGGCCGGGTCGATGCCGCGCTGGCGGCAGTAGAAAAGCCGTTCTTCGGAGATGCGGGTCGTCGTCGCCTCGTGCTCGACCACGGCATCGTCGCGCGCCGCCTCGATGTAGGGGAAGGTGTGGGCGCCGCACTGCGGGCCGATCAGCAGCGAATCGCAGGCCGCATGGCTGCGCGCGCCGGCCGCGGTGGGCGCGATGCGCACCAACCCGCGATAGCTGTTCTGCGCGTGGCCTGCGCTGATGCCTTTGGAGACGATGCGGCTCGTCGTGTTGCGGCCGAGGTGGATCATCTTGGTGCCGGTGTCGGCCTGCTGGAAGTGATTGGCCACCGCGATCGAATGGAACTCGCCGCGCGAATCGTCGCCGCGCAGCACCACGCTCGGGTACTTCCAGGTGATGGCCGATCCGGTCTCGATCTGGGTCCAGGCGATGTGCGAGCGCCGCCCCGCGCACAGCCCGCGCTTGGTGACGAAGTTGTAGATGCCGCCCCGCCCCTGCTCGTCGCCGGGGTACCAGTTCTGCACCGTCGAGTACTTGATGTGGGCGTCGTCGTGGGCGATCAACTCGACCACCGCGGCGTGCAGCTGGTGCTCGTCGCGCTGCGGCGCGGTGCAGCCTTCGAGATAGCTCACGTCGCTGCCGGCCTCGGCGATGATGAGCGTGCGCTCGAACTGCCCCGTGTCGCGCGCATTGATGCGGAAGTACGACGACAACTCCATCGGGCAGTGCACGCCCTCGGGGATGTAGACGAAGGAGCCGTCGGAGAACACCGCCGAGTTCAGCGCCGCATAGAAGTTGTCGCCTTGCGGCACCACGCTGCCCAGATAGCGCTCGATCAGCTCGGGGTGGTTCTGCACCGCGTGGCCGAAGGAGCAGAAGATGACGCCGACCTGCGCCAGTTGTTCGCGGAAGGTGGTGCCGACCGACACCGAATCGAACACCGCATCGACGGCCACGCCGGCGAGCTGGGCGCGCTCGTGCAAGGGCACGCCCAGCCGCTCGTAGGTTTCGAGCAGCTTGGGGTCGACATCGGCGAGGCTCTTCGGCCCGTCCTTCCGCGACTTCGGCGCGCTGTAGTAGCTCAGCGCCTGGAAGTCGACCGGCTCGATGCGCAGTTGCGCCCAGTCCGGTGTCGCCATCGAACACCAGCGCTCGAAGGCCGCGAGCCGCCACTTCAGCAGGAATTCGGGCTCCTTCTTGCGCCGCGAGATGGCGCGGATCGTTCCCTCGTCCAGCCCCGGGGGCAAGGCGTCGACTTCGATCTCGGTGACGAAGCCGTGCTGGTAGGGACGCTCCAGCGCCTGCACCAGCGGCGCTTCCTGGCGCGCGGCGGCCGCAGGCGGCCGGCGAAGCGTTGCGGTGGAGTCCTGATTCGAGGAGTTCATGCGGAGGCTCTCTATAGATGCAAAGCGTATACATCTTTTAAGGCCGCGACAAGCGGGCCCCGCAGCGCCCGCTTCTGCCGCGTGGGCATGGCTCGG
>JAGWTS010000486.1 GCA_028868875.1 Burkholderiales bacterium
GCTGCGGCGGCCGCTGGCCACCGGCGCCAGCGCGCCGCAGGTCGCCACCGCCTTCGCGCCGCATGCCACCAACGCCTTCGCGGCGCGGGCCACCACCGCCTTCGCGCCGCGGGCCGCGCCCATCGCCGTGGCCCTCGCGCTGTGGCGCCCGGCCGCGATGGTCGTCGGGGCGCTGCGCCTGCAGCGGGCGCTGCTCGCGCTCGGTGCGGGCCAGCGTCAGCGCGGCTTCGAGTTCGGCCTCGGCCAGGCCCTTCAAGGCGCAGAAATTGGCGCGCGTGAGGGTGGTGGTCTCGAAGGCGCGCAGCAGCGCGGCGCGTTCGCGCCGGACTTCGAATTCGGCGTCGCGTTGGCGCCGTGCCGCCTCATCGGCCTGGCGCCGCGCGGCCTGTTCGGCGATTCGCCTTTCCTCGTGCACGCCGCGCCGGCGCACCAATTCGTCGTGCGCGGCCACGCGATGTTCGTCCTCGATCTCGCCAGCGGGTTGGCCGTCGAGGTCCAGCCGCGATGGCGCCTTGGTCAGCGCGACGAGATAGGCGGTCGTGGTCGTGTAGCGATGCAGGAAGCCCGAGAGCGAGCGCCGCGTGAAGACGCCGGGCGCGCGCTGCTGGATGTCGGCCTGGATGCGCAGCTTCAGCGGCTTCGGCGCGCCGGGCCCGAACAAGCCCGGGAACAGCTCGGCCAGCCGTGCCGCGCACGCGGCCGGAGTGAGATCGGCCAGCGCGCCCGATGGGGCAGCGGGCTTCGCGTTGGCGCTGCCCGCCTGTGATCGAGCCGGCTCCGGTCCCGGTGCCGAGGCTTGCACCTGCGTCGCGGCGGTGTCGGCGGCGATATCGGCGGCAGTGGCCGGGACGGCGGCTGCGTCGGGGATCGGCGCCGCGCCGGCTGGTTCCGGCGCAGGGATCGGGGACTCGGGAGCGGCGGACGGCAGATCTTCTTCGGGCATGGCAGGGGCACGGACGACGGAGCGGCATTGTCGCCGCGCGGCGCCCGGTGCGCTGTTGCGGCGTCGCCGCCGCGTCGCAACCCGGCGCGGCCGCGGGCCGGCGGCCCAGGCGTCGAAGCGCATGCCCGCTGCCGCACGGTCCACCAGCCCGCCCAGGCGACGACGCCGAGCGTGAGCAAGACCTTGGCAACTCGGGCCCCTGCTCAAAAGCCAATGTCTCTTGCGGTCAACCAAGGGAAAACACCGGGGTTCGACGCAAGAAAGTACAGATCATTGCCGACACCCGTATCGACCACGAAACGCCGTGCCGACTAAATTTTCGTCCGCCGACGTGGCCTTTCGTGTGCCACCGGGAACCGGATCCACCACGGAGACAGAGACCATGAAACTCAAAGCATCGCTTGCCCTCGCCTTCGGCCTCACCGCGGCCGTTGCGGCTTCCGCCACCGACCTCGTCATCGCCACCGTCAACAACGGCCACATGATCGAGATGCAGAAGCTCACCCCCTTCTTCGAGAAGGCCAACCCCGACATCCACGTCAAGTGGGTGACGCTCGAAGAAGGCGTGCTGCGCCAGCGCGTGACCACCGACATCGCGACCAAGGGCGGCCAGTTCGACGTCATGACGATCGGCATGTACGAGACCCCGATCTGGGGCAAGAAGGGCTGGCTCGAACCGATCAAGCCCGACGCCAACTACGACGTCGACGACCTGCTGCCCGCGATGCGCAACGGCCTGTCGGTCGACGGCAAGCTCTACGCGGCCCCCTTCTACGGCGAGAGCTCGATGCTGATGTACCGCGCCGACCTGGTGAAGAAGGCCGGCCTGACGATGCCGATGCATCCGACCTGGAAGGAAGTGCGCGAGATCGCCGCCAAGATCACCGACAAGAAGGACGGCGTCTACGGCATCTGCCTGCGCGGCAAGCCGGGCTGGGGCGACAACATGGCCTTCCTGACGACGATGGTCAACACCTTCGGCGGCCAGTGGTTCGACATGAGCTGGAAGCCGCAGCTCGAAACCAAGCCCTGGCACGACGCCATCAACTTCTACGTCGACATGATGAAGGAGTCGGGCCCCCCGGGAAGCAGCGCCAACAGCTTCAACGAGATCCTGGCGCTCTACAACCAGGGCAAGTGCGGCATGTGGGTGGACGCGACGATCGCCGCCTCGTTCATCACCGACCCGAAGCAGAGCAAGGTCGCCAACGACGTCGAGTTCGCGATGGCGCCGACCGCGGTCACGCCCAAGGGCGCGAACTGGCTCTGGGCCTGGGCGCTGGCGATTCCCACCAGCACCAAGCACGCCGACGCGGCGCAGAAGTTCATCAACTGGGCGACCTCGAAGGACTACATCAAGCTCGTCGCGAGCCAGGAAGGCTGGGCCCATGTGCCCACCGGAACGCGCAAGTCGACCTACGCCAATCCTGAATTCGAGAAGGCGGCGCGCTTCGCCAAGGCCGAGAAGGAAGCCATCGACGCCGCCAACCCGAACGACAGCACCCTGCCCAAGAGCCCGTACGTGGGCGTGCAGTACGCCGCGATCCCCGAGTTCCAGGCCATCGGCATCGCCGTCGGCCAGCAGATGAGCGCTGCGCTCGCCGGCAAGGAATCGGTCGACGCCGCACTCGCCGCGGGCCAGAAGGCGGCCGATCGCGAGATGAGGAAGGCCGGTTACTACAAGTAAGCCGCAGCCGCTGTTTCAGCCGGGCGCCGCCGCGGGCGGTGCCCGGGTCCTCTCTCAAACGGGCCGAAAACCATGAATCGCCTGCTGCCACGCCTGCTCTTCACGCCGGCGGTTGTCTCGCTGTTGCTGTGGATGATCGTCCCGCTCGGGATGACGCTGTACTTTTCCGCCATCCGCTACAACCTGATGCAGCCGGGCGAGACCGGTTTCATCGGCCTGGACAACTACCGCTATTTCCTGACCGATCCCGATTTCACGACCTCGGTGGTCAACACACTTGTGCTGCTCGGCGCGGTGATCCTGATCACGATCGTGTTCGGCATCGCGCTTGCCCTGCTCGTCAACGAGCCCTTTCCCGGCCGCGGCATCGTGCGCGTGTTGCTGATCTCGCCCTTCTTCGTCATGCCCACGGCCAACGCGCTGCTGTGGAAGCACATGATGATGAACCCGGTGTACGGCGTGCTCGCGCAGGTG
>JAGWTS010000487.1 GCA_028868875.1 Burkholderiales bacterium
CTGCAGCTCGGTGAAGCGCGAGGCCTCGGCCTTGTCGGCGAGTTCGCGATGGCTCTTGACCTCCTTGGCGCTGCGCCGGGTCTCGACGATCAGGCGCGCCTGCTGCAGCACGATGTAGACCAGGAACAGCGTGCACACGGCGCCCGTCACGACGAGCATGACGAGGCCCAGCGGCGCCTGCACCGTGGCGAAGCCGAGCGAGAGTGCCGTGGGCGCCGTGAAGGCGCTCCAGTTCAGCAGCGTGAAGACCACCAGCAAGGCCAGGCTGGCGGCGAGGGTGAGCGTGCGCAGATTCATCGTTCCTCCATCGCGCCGGCGCGGCGCGAGGCGGGATCGTCGCATGAGGCGCAAGCGGGAGCCGGACACAGCGGGTAACGTCTACCATCGCGGGCGCGGTCGCCGGCACGGGCTTCGCCGCTGGCGGCCGCGCGACCTTCAACCGAGCCAGGAGTCATTGCCATGGGAACGACCGTTTCATTCCAGCGCCCCGACGGGCAGAGCGTGCAGGGGTATCTCGCCGAACCGGCCCAGGGCCCGGATGCACCCGCGGTGGTGGTGATCCAGGAATGGTGGGGCCTGAACGACCAGATCCGCGGCGTCGCCGAGCGCCTGGCCCAGGCCGGCTACCGCGCGCTCGTGCCCGACCTGTACCGCGGCAAGTCCACCCTCGAGGCCGAGGAAGCGCACCACCTGATGACGAACCTGAACTTCGGCGACGCCGCGGCGCAGGACGTGGGCGGCGCGGTCGCGTATCTGAGGGCGCGCTCGGCCAAGGTCGGCGTCACCGGCTTCTGCATGGGCGGGGCGCTGACGCTGCTGGCCACGAGCATGGTCCAAGGCATCGACGCCGCGGTGGTCTGGTACGGCTACCCGCCGCTGGAATACCTCGACGCGTCGAAGATCCAGGCCTCGCTGCTGGGCCATTTCGCGACCCAGGACGTTCCCTTCCCGATCGCCGGCGTCGACGCGCTCGAGGCCAGGCTCGCGGCTACCGACGTGAAGTTCGAGTTCCACCGCTACCTCGCCCAGCACGGCTTCGCGAACGAGACCGCCTGCGGCCCGCGCCGCCTGCCGATGACCCAGTACGACGCCGCCTGGGCCCAGACGGCCTGGGACCGCAGCTTCAGCTTCTTCGGCACGCGCCTGCGCTGACGCTCTACCCGATGAGCCTGGCGCGCCGCATCCCCGACTACGTCCTCAACGGCGCCACGGTCGCGGCCGGGGTCGGGCTGATCCAGCTCGTCGTCGGCGCCGCGGCCGGCCCGCACGTGGCCCAGTTGGCGCTCAGCGGCGCCGTCTGCACGAGCCTGGCCGACGTGCCGAACACGGTGCCGCGAACCTGGCAACGGGTTTCCGCGGCCGCGCTGCTGAGCTTCATCACCGCCGTTGTCGTCGCGGCGCTGAAGCTGCACCCGCAGCTCCTCGGCCTGGGCGTGGCCGGGGTCGCCTTCTGCGCCATGATGACCATGGCCTGGGGCCTGCGCGCGGCGGCAGTGGCTTTCGCGCCGGTGCTCTCGCTCGTCTTCTCGATGGCGGTGCCGGAAGGCGCGGGATCGCCCTGGCTCAGCGCCGGCTGCAATGCGATGGGCGCGCTCGCCTACCTCGGCTGGTCGCTCGCGGTGGGCCTGCTGATGGCGCCGCGCTACCGCACGCTGGCGCTGGTGCGCACCCTGCGCGCGGTGGCGCAACTGCTCGCCTCGCGCGCCGCGGTGCTCGAATCGGACCCGTCTGCAGGTGGCGCCGAGCGCGCGATGAAGGACTGGATCCTGGGCGAGAACGTGCTCGCCGATCGCCTGCAGACGGCACGCGACTTCGTCTTCGCCGAAGCCGACAGCCCTGGCGCGCGGCGCCATGCCGCGATGCTGCTGCGCGCGATCGAGCTGCGCGACGCGCTGCTGGCCAGCCGCATCGACCTCGAACTGCTGGGCAGCGACCCGCCCGCGCTCTGGGTCTTGCAACGGGTGGCGACGACGCTGCGCGGCTTCGGCAGCGCGCTCGAAGCCAGCGCCGACGCGCTCCAGTTCGGCCAGCGCCCGCAGCCGCACCCGCCACAGGACCTGCGGCGCCTGTTCGACCAAGCCCCGTTCGCCGCCGGCGACGAGCGCGCCCGGCTGTTGCCGGCGCTGCAGGGGCGGCTCGGAGACATCGCCTCCAACCTCGCCCGCATCGACGGCCTGCTCGCCGGCGTCGTCGAGGAGCTGCCGCTCACGCGCGAGCAGCTGCATCGCTTCGTCGCCCCCGAGGGCTGGCCGCCGGCGGCGCTGCGCGCCGAATTCAACGGCCAGTCGCCGGTGCTGCGCCACGCGGTGCGCACCGCGCTCGCGCTCACCAGCGCCTACTACATCGCGATCGCCCTGCCCTGGACTTCGCACCCGCACTGGCTGGTGTTGAGCGTCGCGGTGGTGCTGCGCGGCAACCTCGAGCAGACGATCTCGCGCCGCAACGCGCGCGTCTTCGGCACCGTGCTCGGCTGCCTGGTCGTGACCGCGCTTTCGCACTTCACGCTGCGCGGCACCCAGGGCGCGTTCTTCCTGCTCGCCGTCGGCACCGGGCATGCCTTCGTCGCCCAGCGCTACTGGCTCACCGCGACCGCGGCCACGGTGATGGCGCTGCTGCAGTCGCACATGGTCGATCCGGCGAACGGCTTCGCGATCGCCGAGCGCCTGGCCGACACCGTGCTGGGCGCGGCCCTGGCCTGGGCCTTCAGCTACGTGCTCCCGGCCTGGGAGCGGCGGCGCCTGCCGCGCGCCGTCGAGCGCGTGCTCGCGGCCTTGCGCGACTATGCCGGCCAGGCGCTGGACGGCCAGCGCGCCGACGCCGTCGAGCAGCGCCTGGCGCGCCGGCGCGGCTACGACGCGCTGGGCGCTCTCGCGGCATCGCTGCAGCGCAGCCGCTTCGAGCCCAGGCAGGTGCAGGTGCCGGTGGCCGAGGTCGCAGCGCTGATCGACCACGGCCAGCGCCTGATGGCGCAGTTGTCGATGGTCCGCCTGACGCTCGCGCGCCGCGGCCCGGGAGTGGCCGGCAGCGAGGCCGCGCTGGGCGAGACCGCGCAGGCGCTGGCCGAAGCGCTTGATCTCGGGCGCCCCGACCCGCC
>JAGWTS010000488.1 GCA_028868875.1 Burkholderiales bacterium
CCAAGTTCGGCCCGATCGAGCGCAAGGACCTGTCGCGCATCAAGAAGATCAGCGGCGCCAACCTGCACCGCAACTGGGTGATGATCCCGCACGTCACGAATCACGACGACGCCGACATCACCGATCTCGAAGCCTTCCGCATCCAGCTCAACAAGGAAAACGAGAAGAGCGGCATCAAGGTCACGATGCTGGCTTTCATGATCAAGGCCGCGGTCGCGGCGCTGAAGAAGTTCCCCGAGTTCAACGCCTCGCTCGACGGCGAGACGCTGGTGCTGAAAAACTACTTCCACATCGGCTTCGCCGCCGACACGCCCAACGGCCTCGTCGTTCCGGTGATCAAGGATGCCGACAAGAAGGGCGTGCTGCAGATCAGCCAGGAGATGAACGAACTGGCGAAGAAGGCGCGCGACGGCAAGCTCGCTCCGGCCGACATGAGCGGCGGCTGCTTCAGCATCTCGTCGCTGGGCGGCATCGGCGGTCGTTACTTCACGCCCATCATCAACGCCCCCGAGGTCTCGATCATGGGCGTGTGCCGCAGCACGACCGAACCGCGCTGGGACGGCAAGCAGTTCGTGCCCAGGCTGATCCTGCCGCTGTCGCTGAGCTGGGACCACCGAGTCATCGACGGCGCCGCCGCGGCGCGCTTCAACGCCTATTTCGGCGCCATCCTGGCGGACTTCCGCCGCGTACTGCTGTAAGGGGCGCGGCATGGCCACGATCGAAATCAAGGTTCCCGACATCGGCGACTTCAAGGAAGTCGCGGTGATCGAATTGCTCGTCAAGGCAGGCGACACGATCCGGCTCGAACAAAGCCTGGTCACGGTGGAGAGCGACAAGGCGTCGATGGAAATCCCGTCGTCGGCGGCCGGGGTCGTCAAGGAGTTGCGCGTCGCCGTCGGCGACAAGGTAGCCGAGGGCAGCCTGCTGTTGCTGCTCGAAGCGGACGCCGGCGCGGCGGCCACTGCGCCTGCGCCAGTTCCTGCCTCTGCCCCTGCGGCCGCACCCGCTGCGGCGCCTGCATCCGTCGTCGCGGCGCCGATGGCCGCGAGCTACGCCGGCGGTGCCGACCTCGAGTGCGACATGCTCGTGCTCGGCGCCGGCCCCGGTGGCTATTCGGCGGCCTTCCGCGCCGCCGACCTCGGTCTGAAGACGGTGCTCGTCGAGCGCTTTCCGACGCTGGGCGGGGTCTGCCTCAACGTAGGCTGCATTCCGAGCAAGGCCTTGCTCCACGTCGCTTCGGTGATGGACGAGGTCAGCCACTTCGCCGATCTCGGGGTGAATTTCGCCGCGCCCCAGGTCGACCTGGGCAAGCTTCTGGCGCACAAGAACAAGGTCGTCGGCAAGCTCACCGGCGGCCTCGCGGCGATGGCCAAGATGCGCAAGGTCACGGTGGTGCAGGGCACGGGCGAGTTCGCCGACCCCTTCCACCTGAAGGTGGCGCAGGCCGACGGCAAAACCCAGACCATCCGCTTCAGGAACGCGATCATCGCCGCGGGCTCGGAAGCGGTGAAGCTCCCCTTCCTGCCCAAGGACGACCCGCGCGTCGTCACCTCGACCGGGGCGCTCGAATTGCGCCAGCAACCGAAGCGCATGCTCGTCGTCGGCGGCGGCATCATCGGCCTCGAGATGGGCACCGTGTATTCGACGCTGGGCGCGCGCCTGGACGTGGTCGAGATGCTCGACGGCCTGATGCAGGGTGCCGACCGCGACCTCGTCAAGGTCTGGCAGAAGATGAACGCCAGGCGCTTCGACCACGTGATGCTCAAGACCAAGACGGTGGGCGCCGAAGCCACCGCCGACGGAATCCTCGTGCGCTTCGAGGGCGAACTCGCGCCGAAAGAGCCGCAGCTCTACGACCTCGTGCTGCAGGCGGTCGGGCGGGTGCCGAACGGCCGCCGCATCGGCGCCGAGAAAGCCGGCGTCGCAGTCGGCGAGCGCGGCTTCATTCCGGTGGACGTGCAGATGCGGACCAACGTGGGGCACATCTTCGCCATCGGCGACATCGTCGGCCAGCCCATGCTCGCCCACAAGGCGGTGCACGAGGCTCATGTCGCGGCCGAGGTCGCGGCGGGCGACGCCCATGCCCGATTCGACGCCCGCGTCATCCCGAGCGTGGCCTACACCGACCCCGAGGTGGCCTGGGTCGGCCTGACCGAGGACGAGGCCAAGGCCCGCGGCATCGCGGTCAAGAAGGGCTTGTTCCCCTGGACCGCATCGGGGCGCGCCATCGCGAACGGCCGCGACGAAGGCTTCACCAAGCTGCTCTTCGACGCCGGCACGCACCGCATCCTGGGCGGCGGCATCGTCGGCACCCATGCCGGCGACATGATCGGCGAGGTGGCGCTGGCGATCGAGATGGGTGCCGACGAGATCGACATCGGCCGCACCATCCACCCGCACCCGACGCTGGGCGAGAGCATCGGCATGGCGGCGGAGGTGGCGCACGGCAGTTGCACCGACCTGCCGCCGGCGCGCAAGTAAGGGCGCTGCAGGGCGGCGTCGCCGCCATGAAAAAAGGGCCCCTCGCGGGGCCCTTCGTCCGACCGGGGTCGGCGGCCTTGCTTCAGGCCTTCTTGGCGTAGGCGCTGCACCAGCCGCTGGTGTGGACCAGCTTGCCCGCAAACAGGGGGCAGGGGCCGGTGGCGTCGGTGGGCTTGCCCTGGAACAGCTGGCAGTTGCCGCAATGCTGACCGGCGGCATAGGTCTTGTACTTGGTCTTGTCGGCCTTGGTGGCGTCGACCACGTATCCCAGGGCGACGGCCTGGGGATCGTTCGCGGCGACGAGGGCTTGCGCCTGGGCGCCACGGGCGGCCAGCAGCGCGGCGGCACCCGCCACGGGAACGATCTGGATGAATTGACGACGGGAAGTCATTTTCGAATCTCCGAGTATTGAACGATCTGCACGTCGCCTGTCAGGGCGCACCAAGTGCAGGCCACTACGCTAACGCCGCACGGCATCGCCGCGCTTACAACAGGGCCGATTCTCCCTGGTTTCTACCTATAAGTAGCGGGCATCCAACGCCAATTGCGGCGAATGAGAATCATTACAGCGTCCAAAGCCGCAAATCGGCCGATTCAACGTATATCCCCGG
>JAGWTS010000489.1 GCA_028868875.1 Burkholderiales bacterium
CGGGGCGACGACCGTCACGTTGACGATGCGGGTGACGTTGTCGATGCGCGTGACCGGCGCGATCACCTGCATGCCGATGTTCGTAACGGGCGCCGCGCCGACCACGACGGCCGGCGGCGTGCCGATCGGCGCCGGCACGATGATCCCGGGGCGCGAACCCGGAGGCGGCGGCACGAAGACCCCGGGCGGGCCGATCGGGCGCGGTCCGCGGCGTACCCCGGGCGCGGCCTCCACGAGGGTGATGCGGATCGTTGGCGGCGGCGGCACGAAGACCACGCCAGGCGCTTCCCAGTGGCCGCCGATGAACACCACGAGGCCGTCGCGATGCTCGTAGTACGGCGGCTCCCAGTGGTAGTACGGCCGCGGCGGCGGCGCCCAGCGCCCGGCGGCCCAGATCCAGTCGCCGTCCCAGGCCCAGTAGCCGCCGATCCAGACCGCGCCGGGGAAGGGCATCGGCGGCGGCAGTTCCACGAGCATCGGAGGCGGGGCCCAGGCGATGGCGATCGGCGGCGGCTGGAACAGCGGCGGCTCGACGTAGACGCTGACCACCGGAGGCGGCGGCGCCGGCACGTAGGCGACCGGCGGGGGCGGCGCGTAGACCGGGGCCGGCTCAGGCATTTCGATCGTGCAGCCGGCCGCGAGCATGGCGGCAAGTGCGGCCGGCAGCCACGGAGCAAGGGGATTCTTCATCGTGGGGGCCCAGTGAGAGGGAGAGGGCGGCGCGGCGGCCGGACTCTATCGCGCCGGCGCGAGCCGTTCGGCGCCGCACCCGGTCTCAACGCCCGACGAGCGGGGGCCGTTGACCCGCTGCCGCGCGTTCGGGCACCTGGCGCCGGGGCCGCGCGAAGGGCGGCGCCCGCCAACGACCGCCTCGAAGCAGCGCCTCGACGCCAAGCCCCGAGCGCGTCCTCCCGGAGTCGATGCGCGCAAATCCGGGCTTCGTGTCGCGAGGCTGTCATCCTGGGCGGCGACACTGCAGCCGCGGAAGGCGCGAAGCCCGCCGCAAGAGTTCTGGAGAGTGAAGCGGGGCGCAGCGGTCGCGCATAGTCCGCGCCAACCCCCTTCCTCTCCGGCCCCACGGGGCGCGCCGCGAAGCGTGGCACCGTCAGCCGCATCGCGTGCGGCTGGATCCGCGTGCAACGGGAGATTCGCTGCCCAGGTCTCCGGGCCCGCGCAGCGCCAGGCGCGTGCTACTGGCAGTCGCTCGCGATGACGTCGTTGGCGCGCTGGACTTCCTGGGCCCGCGCGGCGTCGTCGAGGAATTCGCGTTCGCCCTGGGCGTTGACGCGGGCGATGCGCTGGCCGCTCTGCAAGGTGGCCAACTGCCTGCGCGCCTCGCGGCAGTTCTGTGCCTTGGCCTGGGCGAGCTTGTCGGCGCTGGCCTGGGCCTGGGCCTTCTTCTCTTCCTCGGCGGCGCGGCGGCGCGCCTCGAGTTCCTTGTCGACCGGCGTCAGCGCCCGCGGCGCGCTGGCGGCCGAGGCCGCCGGCGCCGCGAGCACCGTGTGCGAGGCCGGGCCGGGGCGCTGCAGGATGTCCTTGTCCGGAATCTCGTGCGGCGGCGGCAGGTCGCTGAGCGTGACGCGGCCGTTCGAGTCGCGCCACTTCCATTGCGCCTGGGCCGCACCACTCATCGCGAGCAGCAGGGCGATGACGGCGGGCAGAAGGGGGGTCGTCGGGATTCGCATGCGGCCAGTGTATCGCCGGGCGCGCCGCGCCCGGTCCGTATAATTCGCTTTTGCACCCGGAGTTTTTGCATGCGCCTACTCGGCAAAGCGCTCACCTTCGACGATGTCTTGTTGGTGCCGTCGTACTCCCAGGTGTTGCCGCGCGACACGAAGCTCTCGACGCGACTTTCGCGCAACATCGTCCTGAACCTGCCGCTCGTCTCGGCGGCGATGGACACCGTCACCGAAGCCCGCCTCGCGATCGCGATCGCCCAGGAAGGCGGCATCGGCATCGTCCACAAGAACCTCACGCCGCGCCAGCAGGCAGCCGAGGTGGCGCGCGTCAAGCGCTACGAGTCGGGCCTGCTGCGCGACCCGATCACGGTCTCGCCGAAAACCACGGTGCGCGAGGTCATCGCCTTGTCGCGCCAGCATGGCTTCTCGGGTTTCCCGGTGCTCGACGGCAAGACCGTGGTCGGCATCGTCACCAATCGCGACCTGCGTTTCGAGAACCGCCTCGATGCCCCGGTGAGCGAGGTCATGACGCCGCGCGAGCGCCTCGTCTTCGTGCGCGAAGGCGCCTCGCTCGACGAAGGCAAGACGCTGATGCACCGCCACAAGCTCGAGCGCGTGCTCGTCGTCAACGACGCGTTCGAGCTGCGCGGGCTGATGACGGTCAAGGACATCACCAAGCAGACCGACTTCCCGAACGCCGCGCGCGATGCGCAAGGCAAGCTGCGCGTGGGCGCCGCAGTGGGCGTCGGCGAAGGCACCGAAGAGCGCGTCGACCTGCTCGTCAAGGCAGGGGTCGACGCCCTCGTCGTCGACACCGCGCACGGCCACAGCGCCGGCGTCATCGAGCGCGTGCGCTGGGTCAAGCGCAACTACCCGCAGGTCGACGTGATCGGCGGCAACATCGCCAGCGGCGCGGCGGCCACGGCGCTGGTCGAGGCCGGCGCCGATGCGGTGAAGGTCGGCATCGGCCCGGGCTCGATCTGCACCACGCGCATCGTCGCCGGCGTCGGCGTGCCGCAGATCACCGCGATCGACAACGTCGCCACCGCCTTGCGCGGCAGCGACGTGCCGCTGATTGCCGACGGCGGCATCCGCTATTCGGGCGACATCGCCAAGGCCATCGCCGCCGGCGCGAGCACGGTGATGATGGGCGGCATGTTCGCCGGCACCGACGAGGCGCCGGGCGAGACCATCCTGTTCCAGGGCCGCAGCTACAAGAGCTACCGCGGCATGGGCTCGATCGCGGCGATGCAGGCGGGCTCGGCCGACCGCTATTTCCAGGAAGCCGACGAGACCAGCAACCCCAACGCCGACAAGCTCGTGCCCGAGGGCATCGAGGGCCGCGTGCCCTACAAGGGCTCGATGATCGCCATCGTCTACCAGATGGCCGGCGGCCTGCGCGCCTC
>JAGWTS010000490.1 GCA_028868875.1 Burkholderiales bacterium
GTGATCTTCGTCGCCGGGGCGCTGCTGCTCACCGGCATGTTCGCGGCCAACTTCGTCGGCCAGTGGTGGTTGCGCCAATGGGACCGCGTGCTGCGCCAGATCCCGATCGTCAAGTCGATCTACAACTCGGTCAAGCAGGTCTCGGACACCCTGTTCTCGAGCAACGGCAACGCGTTCCGCGAGGCCGTGCTCGTGCAGTACCCGCGCCAGGGCTCCTGGACCATCGCCTTCGTCACCGGCAAGCCCGGCGGCGAAGTCGCGGGCAAGCTGCCGGGCGAATACGTCAGCGTCTACGTGCCGACGACGCCGAACCCGACTTCGGGCTTCTTCCTGATGATGCCGCGCGCCGACGTCCACCCGCTGCGCATGAGCGTGGACGAAGCGCTCAAGTACGTCATCTCGATGGGCGTGGTCGCGCCGCCCGAAGCCGCGCCGGCGCGGCGTTGAACCAGCCGGGCCGCTCGGCCGCGTCGCCGCGGCGCGGGCCGAAGAACTCAGCCTTCCGTTTTGGAGTGAACCGATGAGAACAACGTATTGCGGGCTGGTCAGCGAGAAGCTGATGGACCAGACCGTCACCTTGATGGGCTGGGCGCACCGCCGGCGCGACCACGGCGGCGTGATCTTCGTCGACCTGCGCGACCGCGAAGGCCTGGTGCAGATCGTCTGCGACCCGGACCGCCCGGCCATGTTCGCCGCCGCCGAAAGCGTGCGCAACGAGTTCTGCCTGAAGGTCGTGGGCAAGGTGCGTGCGCGCCCGCACGGCACCGAGAACGCCAACCTGACGAGCGGCAAGGTCGAGGTGCTGGCCTACGAGCTCGAGGTGCTGAACCCGAGCGTGACGCCGCCGTTCCAGCTCGACGACGACAACCTGAGCGAGACCGTGCGCCTGACGCACCGCGTGCTCGACCTGCGCCGGCCGATGATGCAGAAGAACCTGATGCTGCGCTACCGCGTCGCGATGGAGGTGCGCAAGTACCTCGACGAACAGGGCTTCGTCGACATCGAGACGCCGATGCTCACGAAGAGCACGCCCGAGGGCGCGCGCGACTACCTCGTGCCTTCGCGCGTCAACGACGGCATGTTCTTCGCACTGCCGCAGAGCCCGCAGCTGTTCAAGCAGTTGCTGATGGTCGCCGGCTTCGACCGCTACTACCAGATCACCAAGTGCTTCCGCGACGAGGACCTGCGCGCCGACCGCCAGCCCGAGTTCACGCAGATCGACATCGAGACCTCGTTCCTGGACGAGGAGGAGATCCGCGCCATCACCGAAGGCATGGTGCGCACGGTCTTTCGCAAGGCCCTGGGCGTCGAGCTGCCGGTCTACGGCCTGCTCACCTACGCCGAGGCCATGCACCGCTTCGGCAGCGACAAGCCCGATCTGCGCGTCAAGCTCGAATTCACCGAGCTCACCGAGGTGATGAAGACGGTCGACTTCAAGGTCTTCTCGGGCCCGGCGACGAGCAAGGGCGGGCGCGTCGCGGCCCTGCGCGTTCCGGGCGGTGCCGAGATGAGCCGCAGCGAGATCGACGCCTACACCGAGTTCGTCAAGATCTACGGGGCCAAGGGCCTGGCCTGGATCAAGGTCAACGACGCCGCCAAGGGCCGCGAAGGCTTGCAAAGCCCGGTCGTCAAGAACCTGCACGACGCGGCGATCCAGGAAGTGATCGCGCGCACCGGCGCCTGCAACGGCGACCTGATCTTCTTCGGCGCCGACCGCGCCAAGGTCGTCAACGACGCGCTCGGCGCTTTACGCGTGAAGATCGGCCACAGCGAGTTCGGCCGCACCCACGGCCTGTTCGAGGACAAGTGGGCGCCGCTGTGGGTGGTCGACTTCCCGATGTTCGAGCACGACGAGGAAGCCGGGCGCTGGAACGCCGTGCACCACCCGTTCACGGCGCCCAAGGACGGACACGAGAACCTGATGGACACCGACCCCGGCGCCTGCCTCGCCAAGGCCTACGACATGGTCTTGAACGGCTGGGAGCTCGGCGGCGGCTCGGTCCGGATCCACCGTGCCGAGGTCCAGAGCAAGGTCTTCAGCGCCTTGAAGATCACGCCCGAGGATGCCCGCGTCAAGTTCGGATTCCTGCTCGACGCCCTGCAGTACGGCGCGCCGCCGCACGGCGGGCTGGCCTTCGGCCTCGACCGCCTGATCACGCTGATGGCCAAGGCCGAGAGCATTCGCGACGTGATCGCCTTCCCGAAGACCCAGCGCGCCCAATGCCTGCTTACCGGCGCGCCGAGCGCCGTCGACGAGAGCCAACTGCGCGAGCTGCATATCCGTTTGCGCAACCCGGCAGGCGCCGTGAATAGCTAAAATAGCCAATCCTGCGGGCAGACCGGGAGTTGGCGATGAGCGTGAGTGCCACCGATGCCAAGAATCGCTTCGGCCAGGTGCTGGAAGAGGCGCGCAAAGGCCCGGTCTTCATCGAGAAGGCCGGGCGCCGCCACAGCGTGGTGCTGTCGGTGGAGCACTACGAGCAGCTGCTGCGCGCCGCCGAGCCCGCGCTGGACGCTTCGGCCAAGCGCTTCTACGAGCAGCACAAGGACTGGGTCGACCTGTGCAACGAACTGGTCGAAGCCCACGGCGTGTTCGGCGAAGAATATCGGCGCTGGTGACAAGCGCGATGGCCCAGTTCGACGCCTACGAAAACCCGAACGTGCCGCAGCGCGCGGCGTTCCCTTATCTGGTCGTGATGCAGAGCGACCAGTTCAGCCATTTCTCGACCCGGTTTTCGATGCCGCTGGCGCGCTTGCCGCGTCCGCCGGCCGACGCGCCGAGGCGCCTCGCCGAGCCGGTCGAGGTCAACGGTGAAAAGGTCTATCCCGCAGCCCACCTCTGCGCGGCGGTCCCGGCCCGACTGCTGCGTCGGCCGGTGCTCTCGCTGCGTCCGCGATCGGACGTGTTTCTGGCGGCGCTCGACGCGGTCGCAAGCGGAATTTGAAATGCAACACAACATCGAAGAATCCACCCTCGACACCACGCGCATCGACGACGTGCGCATCGCCGCCGTGCGGGCCCTGGTCTCGCCCGCGCTGATCCTCGAAGAGCTGCCGGTCACGCCGGCGGTCGAAGGCCTGGTC
>JAGWTS010000099.1 GCA_028868875.1 Burkholderiales bacterium
TTCGTCAAGGGCGTGATCGACTCGGCCGACCTGCCGCTCAACGTCAGCCGCGAGCTGCTGCAGGAAAGCCGCGACGTGAAGGCGATCCGTGAAGGCTCCACCAAGCGCGTCCTGGGCATGCTCGAAGACGTGGCCGAGAACCAGAAGGACAAGTACGCCGAGTTCTGGAAGCAGTTCGGTGCCGTTTTGAAGGAAGGCATCGGCGAGGACCACCAGAACCAGGAGCGCTTGGCCAAGCTCTTTCGCTTTGCCTCCACCCATGCCGACGAAGGCGTGTCGTTCGCCGACTACGTGAGCCGCATGAAGGAAGGCCAGGAGGCGATCTACGTCCTCGCCGCCGACAGCCTGCAGGCCGCCAAGAGCAGCCCGCAGCTCGAGATCTTTCGCAAGAAAGGTATCGAAGTGCTGCTGCTCGTCGACCGCGTCGACGAATGGATGCTGAGCCATCTCTACGAATTCGACGCCAAGCCGCTGCAAAGCGTGGCCAAGGGCGGCGTCGACCTCGGCAAGCTCCAGGACGAGGAAGAGAAGAAGCAGGCCGAGGAAGCCGCCACCGCCTTCAAGCCGGTGCTCGAGCGCCTGAAGGAAGCGCTGAAGGAGCGCGCCAAGGACGTGCGCGCGACCACCCGCCTCGTCGATTCGCCGGCCTGCATCGTGGTCGAGGAAGGCGATATGAGCTCGCACCTCGCGCGCCTGCTCAAGCAGGCCGGGCAGAGCGCGCCGGCGAGCAAGCCCATCCTCGAAGTGAACCCGGCGCATGCCCTCGTCAAGCGCCTGGAAACGGACGAGCGCTTCGACGAACTCGCGCAAATCATCTTCGACCAGGCCTTGCTGGCCGAAGGCGGACAGCTCGAAGACCCGGCGGCTTATGTGAAACGCGTGAATCGTTTGCTTACCCCGTCCTGAGGTCGGGTGTGTGACACGTAAAATCGGGGCAAGCTGCGGTCCCGCGCCGCGGAAACCGAACCGAATGACAGATCGCAGCTCGCCCCTCACCGTGCTGATCGTCGACGACCACGAACTGGTCCGTCTCGGCGTGCGGCATGTCCTGGGCGAGCGTGCCCGGTTCGTCGAGGCCAGCTCGCTGCGCCAGGCCCTGGAGGCGGTCGCGGCCTCGAGCTTCGACCTCATCCTGCTCGACCTGAGCCTGGGCGACGAGTTCAGCCTCACGGCCTTGCCGCGCCTGCGCGAAGCCGCGCCGAACGCGCGCATCGTCGTCCTGACCTCGCTCGCCGAAGACTTGTACGCCGAGCGCGCGCTGCGCGCTGGTGCCGACGGCTACGTCATGAAGTCGGCGCTCGGCAACAACCTGCTGCAGGCCGTCGACACCGTGCTCGCCGGCCAGGTCTACGTCAGCGCCGAGCTCGGCAGCGCGATGCTGCGGCGCATGACGGGGCGTCCGGGCGGCGACTCCCGGCCCGAACTCTCGGCGCGCGAAACCGAGGTGCTGCGGCTGATCGCATCGGGCAAGTCGACACGCGAGATCGCCGAGGCGCTGAACCGCAGCGTCAAGACCATCGAGACCCACAAGCAGGCCCTGAAGACCAAGCTCGGCGCCGATTCGCCGAGCAAGCTGGTGCGTCTGGCGGTGTCCTGGTTCGGCGAGACCGCGTGATGAGCGCACCGCAACGGAGCCCGAAGCGCTGCGCCCTGGCCGTGCTGGCCGCGGCCGGCCTGCTCGCCTGCGGCGCCAGCTTCGGCGCGGGCGCGGCGGCCGACCCGGCCTGGGTCTACAGCGCCGAACCAGGAGATACCTTGATCGGCCTGGGGCAGCGACTCCTGGCCGATCCATCGAGCTGGCGCGAGGTCGCGCGCGAGAGCAGCTTGCGCAACCCGAACCGGATCGCCGTCGGCACCTCCTTGCGCATTCCGTTGCGCCTGCTGCGCAGCGAGCCCGCGCCGGCCTCGCTGCTGAGCGCGACGGGCGACGTGCACGCGGGTGCGAAGGCGCTGCACGCCGGCGACCCGCTCGCGGAAGGCAGCGTGGTCGAGACCGGCGCCGACGGCCAGGCCACCGTGAAGCTGGTCGATGGCACGGTGCTGAGGCTGCGCAGCGCGGGCCGGCTCGACCTCTCCGAATCGCGCCGCCTGCGCGAGCTCGACGCCACGCGCTCGGGCGTGAAGCTCGAGCAAGGCCGGGTCGAGATCAAGGCCGCGCCGGCCCACGCCGGCCTGCCCGGGTTCGAGATCCGCACCCCGCAGGGCGTGCTCGGCGTGCGCGGCACCGAATTCCGGGTCGAGACCGAAGGCGCGCGCGGCGTCACCCGGGGCGAGGTGCTCGGCGGCGTGGTCGCCTTCGACGGCGAGGCCGCCGGCAGCCCGGGGCAGCGCGTGGGCGCCGGCCACGGCACCGTCATCAGCGCGGCCGGAACGGTCGCCCCTGCGGTGGCGCTGCTGGCGCCCCCGGACACCCGTTCCTTGCCGAGCCTGGAAGACCGGATCCTGGTGCGCTTCGCCCTCACCCCGGTCGAAGGCGCGGTGGCCTATCGGGGCCAGGTCGCGCGCGATGCCTCGTTCGACCAGCTCGTCGCCGAGGTCAGCAGCGCGAGCCCCGAGCTGCGCATTGCCGGCCTCCCGGACGGCAGCTACTTCCTGCGCGTGAGCGCGGTCGATGCCGCGGGGCTGCAAGGCGAGGATGCGATCCACCGCTTCACGCTCAAGGCCCGGCCCGAGGCGCCGATGCCTTCGGCGCCGGCGCCGCGGGCGGTGCTGTTCGGCGACCGGGTGGAACTGGCCTGGGCCGGCAACGACCAGGCCCGCTCCTATCGCCTGCAACTGGCCGGCCGAGCCGGCTTCGACGCTCCGCTGAAGGACCTGTCGGGTCTCGACGGGCAGCGCGTCAGCCTCGAGGGCCTGGCTCCCGGCACGTATCGCTGGCGTCTCGCGAGCACGGCCGCCGGCGACGACAAGGGCCCCTGGGGCGCCGAACGCAGCTTCGAGCTGCGGCCGCTGCCGAAGAACCCGCCGCCGCCGGTGGTGGGCGATCGCGCGGTCGATTTCTCCTGGGAGGGCCGGCCCGGCCAGACCTTCGAATTCCAGGTCGCGCGCAACGACCGCTTCGCCCCCACCGTGTTCGAGCGCGTGCTGGACCAGCCGAAGATCGAGCTGCCGCTGCCCGGCGTCGGCCGCTTCTACGTGCGCCTGCGCGCGCGCGACCCGGACGGCTTCGTCGGACCCTATACGGCGGCCCAGCATTTCGACGTGCCCAACTGCGTGCGCAGCAGCGGCGGTGGCTGCGTGCATCACGACGGGGCGCCGCTGATCCTGTCTCCGTGACGCCGCTGCGGCGCGGCCTGCGCGCCGTCCAGCGCTGGCGCGACGAAGCGCTGATCGCGGCACTGCTCGCGCTGCTCGCGGCGGGCCTGGCCCTCGGCGGCTGGGCCTGGCGCCTGGATGCCCTGGTCTACGACCTCGGCCTGTCGTTCTCGCCGCGGACGGTGCCGCAGGACGTCGTCATCATCGCCATCGACGATGCCAGCGTCGCCGCGATCGGGCGCTGGCCCTGGCCGCGCGCGGTCCACGCGACCTTGCTCGACCGCCTTGCGCATTCGCATCCCCGCGCGGTGCTGCTCGACCTCGTGCTGAGCGAACCCGACCCCGATCCGCGCCAGGACCGGCTCCTCGCCCGGGCCATGGCCGAAGGCGCGCCGGTCGTCCTGCCGGTGGCCTGGCAGGCGCTCGGCGGCAGCGAGTTGTCGGCCTTCGAGCCGGTCGAGCCGCTGCGCTCGGCGGTGCGCCTCGGCGCGGCCGAGGCCTCGGTCGATGCCGACGGCGTGCTGCGCCACGCCTTCCTGTCCGCCGGGCCCGCGGCCGCGCCTTATCCCAACCTCGCCCTGGCGCTGCTGCACGCCGGCGGCGAGCAGGTCGCGCCGGGGCTGGCCGTGCGCCGCGCGGACCCGGACCCCCAGGCGGGCTGGAGGCGCGACGGCCGCTTCCTGATCCGCTACGTCGGGCCCACCGGCAGCTTCCAGCGCGTTTCGTACGTCGATGTCCTGCGCGGCGCCGTCCCGCCCGAGCGCTTCGACGGCCGCTACGTGCTCATCGGCATGACCGCGCAAGGCCTGGGCGACACCCTGGCCACGCCGATGAACGGCCGCTACCAGGCCATGCCCGGAATCGAGGCGATGGCCAACATCCTCACCACCTTGCGCAGCGGCGACTCGATCCGCCAGCTGTCGGACGCCCGCCTGGCCGCGGGCTCGGCGGCCCTGGTCGTGCTGCTCGTGTTCGCGCTGCGCGCGGCGCGGCCGCGCCTGGCCTTGCCGCTGGCGCTGCTGTCGCTGCCGCTCGCGGTGGGGGCGAGCCTGCTGGCGCTGCGCTGGGGCCTGTGGGCGAGCCCGGTGCCTTACGTGCTGGCCGCCGTGCCGGCCTATCCGCTGTGGAGCTGGCGCCGCCTCGAGCGCACCGTGGTCGGTCTCGACCTCGAGATCGCCCGCGTCGGCGCCGACCCGTTGCTGGCCGCCGAAGCGCTGGCACCGCACGAGGCCGCGGCCGTCGATCCGATCGATGCCCGGCTGCGCACCCTGCGCCGCGCCGGTGCCCTGGTGCGCGAGGTCCACCGCTTCGTCGCCGAATCGCTCGCGGCCATGCCCGCCGCCTTGCTCGTCACCGATGCCGACGCTCGCGTCGTGCTCGCGAACGCGAAGGCGGCGCGGCTGTTCGAGGTCGAATCGGCCGACGAGCTCGCGGGCCTGGACCTGCCGCGCCTGCTCGCCGAATTCACGACCCCGAACCCGCTCGACTGGGCCCGCGCCTGCGCCGAGCTCGACACCCGCTCCGACGGCCTCGCGGTCGAAGGCCGGCTCGGCGGCGCCGGCGAATTCGTGGTCCAGCTCGCCGCGCTCGACCTGCACGGGCTGCGCCGACTTATCGTCACCGTGGCCGACGTGGGCCCGGTCAAGCAGGCCGAGCGCGAGCGCGAGGAAGCCCTGGCCTTCGTCTCGCACGATCTGCGCTCGCCGGCGCAGTCGATGCTGCTGCTGGCCGAGCTCAACCAGGCGGGCCGCCTGCAGACGCCGCGCGAGGACCTGCTGGTCGAGGTGCGGCAACTCGCGGCGCGCCTGCTGACCATGTCCGAGGACTTCGTGCGCACGGCCCAGGTGCGCACGCGCCCGCTCGCGCGCGAGCGCGTGGCGCTGCGCGAGCTCGCCGTCGATGCCCTCGGCGATCTCCATGGCCAGGCCGTGGCCGGCGGCGTGCCCCTTCGGGTCGAGGTCGAGCCCGAGGACGGTGTGGCCGAGGTCGACCGCGCGCTCGTGGCGCGCGCAATCACGAACCTGGTCTCGAACGCGATCAAGCACAGCCGCCCCGGCGATGCGGTGGAACTGCGCCTGCGCGCGAGGGCCACCGGGCTCACGGTCGCGGTACGCGACCGCGGGCCCGGGCTCGCGCCGGACCAGATCGCGCAGCTCGGGCGCGGCAACGCCGGGGCGCCGGTGCGCGATGCGCGTGGCGTCGGCCTCGGGCTGCTGTTCGTCCAGCGCGTCGCGGCGCGCCACGGCGGTCGCCTGGATGTCGCCGCGGCACCGAGTGGGGGCGCCTTGTTCGAGCTCAGCCTGCCGCCTCAGGGAATCCCTGAGTTCCTGCCCAGGGAAACACCGAGCGCGCTTTGAGCACGCGCCCGATGGGCGCCATCGAGGGGCCCGGCTACTCTGGAGCCTCGATGGAAAGCTGGGCATCAAACATCATGGCAGGCACTGGAATCTGGCGCCGCGTGCGCGAGCGGATCGGCGCATCTTCGGGGCGAATGCAGGTCGTCACGGTTCAACACGGCGGATTCAGCGAGCGCGAGGTCGACGCCTTGCAGGACGTGCTCGACAAGATCGGCCAACGCCTGGGTGTGTCGCTGCCGATGCGGCGCGACCGCGGCGACATCCTTCTTCTCGACTCGGATTTCGCGTCGTGCAACGCCAGCAACCTGTTGTTCCGCGGCCAGGACGACCGGCCGGTGGTGCTGATCGAGCCCTTCAACGTCGACATGATCAAGTGGTTCGGCGCGATCGAGTTGTTCGGCCACCGCCAGCTCGAGCTGCAACGCCAGTTCATGGACCTGACCCTGATCCGGCGCAGCTCGCCCTACTGGAGCGCCTCGGGCTGGATGCCCGAGGTCGGTGCCGTCGGCCACGGTGCCGTCGCGACGGCTGCGGCGGCGCTGAACTCCGGTTTCGATTCGGACTACGACTCGCGCCCCGGCGCCGAGCCCCTGCTGATCAACGACATCGACGAGATCCGCCTCGAGCTCGTGAGCCAGGCGCTCGCCGGCCACCGCAAGCCGGGGCACGCGCCCTTGCAGGCCAGCTACGGTCCGGCGGCGAACATGGTGTTCGACTTCCGTGCCGGCGTCGTCGCGGTCGACCCGCTGGCGCAGCAATACCTGCGCGTGCGGCGCGAGCTGCCGCTACCGGCGCCGGGCGCGCAACCGCAGGCCAACGCCATCGTGCGCGACCTCGAAGAGACGATCTGGGACCTCGGGATGGCGGCCGGCCACCTCGCGCTCCAGGGCGAGCCGGCGGACTGGTGGCATTGCCGGCTCGTCGGCGTCGCGGCCGAACGCATCGAGTCTTTCACGCGCCTGCCGCACCACCTGGAGCTGGCGCGCTGGCTGTGCGGTGGCCCGGCCACGCCCTCGGAATTGCGCCGCCGCGCCCGCGTCAGCGTGAGCGACCTGCGGCGCTTCATCCAGGCCTGCCTGTACCTGGGCCTGCTGGGCTGGGAAGGCTCGGGCCCGCAGTGAGGCGGGGGCTGCGCGCGCGGCAATTTCAGGCCATCGCTTCGAGTTGCTCGCGCAGCTGCGTCGTCTGCTGCGACCAGTAGGCCGAACTGCCGAAGTGCGGGAAATTGAGCGGGAACGTCGGGTCGCTCCAGCGCTCGGCCAGCCAGGCGCTGTGGCGCAGCATGCGCAGCGTGCGCAGCGGCTCGACGAGGGCGCGCTCGCGGTCGTCGAAATCCGAGAACTCCTCGTAGCCTTCGAGCAGGCGGTCGAACTGGCGTGCGATCGAGCTGCGGTCGCCCGAGACCAGCATCCACAAATCCTGCACCGCAGGCCCCTGCATCGCGTCGTCGAGGTCGACGACGTGGGGGCCGCCGTCGCGCCAGAGCACGTTGCCGAGATGGCAGTCGCCGTGCAGGCGCAGCGTGGCCAGTGGCGCCGCGGCTTCGAAGGCGGCAACGGTGGCCTCGAGCGCCTGGCGCGCGGCAGCGCTCCAGGAGGGTTCCTGGTCGGGCGGCACGAAGCCGCCCTGGATCAGCAGGGCGAAGGCGCGCTCGCCGTCGGCGCGGGCGTCGAGCCGATGCCGGTGCGCGAATGGCCGGCGCCTGCCGACAGCGTGCAGGCGGCCGATGAAGCGCCCCAGGCGGCGCAGCGTCGACGGATCGTCGAGCTCGGGCTCGCGTCCGGCGCAGCGCGCCGCCACCGTGTAGCGATGGCCGCTGCGGCAGGCCAGCGTCGGCGGATCGCCTTCGAGGCGCACGGCGGCGTCCGTGGCTTCGAGGACCAGCGGCGGCACCACCGGGACCTCGGCTTCGGCGAGTTCGAGGGCGAAACCGTGTTCCTCGACGATCTGGGCGTCGCTCCAGCGCCCCGGACGATAGAACTTGGCGACCACTGCGCGCCCGTCTTCCAGGAACACCTGGAACACCCGGTTCTCGTAGGAGTTGAGCTGCAGGATGCGGCCGTCGCCGCGCAGCCCGACCGCGTCGAGCGCGTCCAGAACCTCCTGCGGGGTCAGATCGGCGTAGCCGGCGGCGGCCATTCAGTGGCGCAGCGGCGAAGACGGTTCGTCGACGAGGCCCGCGACTTCCTCGGGCGGACCATCGAACGCGCCCCGCCGCAGCATGCCGAAATCGGTGACGAGGTCGGCGCGCGATTCGCTGCCGAAGAACGAGTCCTGGAAGAAGCCCGAGTCGTGCCAGAGCGCCGTGCGCTCGCGGCGTCGCGCCTCGACCGTGTCGCCGAGATGGTCGCGGCGGCGCGCCGCCGTAGGCGCCGGCTGCGGGCCGCGCGCCGCCGCGGCGCTGTGCGGCACCAGCAACTGCAGCTCGGGGACCGAGGGCAGATGATCGATCGGGCAGCGCAGGTAGCGCACCCGGCAGGCCGCGAGCACGGCCTGGCGGATGTGCTGGACGCGGCGCGACTGGCTGCGCTCGCCCTCGAGGTCGACGGCGGCGAGCACGCGCCCGTTGGCGCTGCAGATCGCGAAGGTCACGTGGATCGCACCGAGCAGTTCGTACCAGTAGCGCACTTCGTTCGGATCGGTGGGCTGGCAAAAGCGCACGAGCGGCAACTTGGACAGGATGATGTGATGCGGCAGCGCCTCGCGCAATTGCTGGTAGACGCGTCGTTCGTCCGCGCTGAACACCGGCCTCGCGGCCAGCCCCCAGTTCGCAGGCAGCGGCTGAACGGCGGGCTTGCGGCGGGCGACCAGCGACAGCAACCCAGCTCCGGCCAGAAGCACGGCGGCAATGCCTGCCAGTATCCAGGGGATCGTTTGCTGCATGGTGGAATCGGGCGGTGATGCGCCGCTGCCCCTGACGGCGGCGCGCGAATTGCCCTGCAGCGATGTTAAACCTAGGGGGGTGACGCCGGTCCCCCGGGTTGGGTGGAAGCGGCGTCCGCGGCGGCCCCCGAATCAGGGGGGACGGCGGGCTCCAGCGGGCGCAGCAACTCCAGCCAATCGTCGAGCCGGCGCGCCTGCAGCTTCAGGCCGTAGTCGAACTCGGCGGCCTGCTGTTCCATGATCGCGTCGAAGTGCGAGACCGCGTCGTCGGGCGGCAGCTTGAGGATCGCAGTCGCATCCGGTCCGCTGAAATCGAGCACGGCACCGGCGCTGCGCGCGATGTGCAGCATCGCGGCGTTCTCGGCAAGGGCGTGGATCTGCAGCGTGTCGATGCGATGGTTGCGCGCGTGCAGCACCGCCAGTTCGAACAGGCGCGCACCGAGCCCGCGCCCGCGCTCGCCCGCGTCGACCGAGACGCCGAACTCGGCGCTGCGCGCGGGCCGGCCCTCGCAGCCGAGGAAGGCGAGGTGCGCCATGGCCACCACTTCGAGGCGGCGGTTGAAGACGGCGAGCACCTCGTCGGCGTCGAAGTCGATGCCGTCGACGTAGCGCGCGATCTGCGAATCGCTCGCAACATGGCCGAAGCGCAGGTAGCGGTCACCCGGGGGCAGGCGCAGCAGGTGCTCGAGAATGCGCGGCCGATGCCGCGGCGCGAGCGAACGGATCGGATGCCAGCGGAACAGGTCTCGGTGGCGCATGGCGGATACTGAAGGCGGTTCCAGGGTCGTGTCGATCGGGATTGCCATGATCTTCGGGCCTCCTTGGGCGTCAATCGGGCGCATGGTAGCCGATTGAATTAGGGTTTACCCTCAATCCTGTTCAGCAGGCCTCGCGATGAGCTGGGCCGGCAACCGTGAGGGCCGTGTATACTCGCGGGCTTTCCCGAATTCGGCCGGGAAAGAAGCCTGCCCCCACCCAGAGAGGCCGCCTGCACCACGAGCGGTTCCGAAGGCAGCGGCGGGCCCACCCCATCCAGCCGATGAACCTCGGGCCTTCGGGCCCGAATCTCGAAGAGACCCTCATGAAGACCTTCAGCGCCAAACCGGCCGAGGTGAAGCACGAGTGGTATGTGATTGACGCCACCGACAAGGTGCTCGGACGTGTTGCCAGCGAAGTGGCACTCCGTTTGCGCGGCAAGCACAAGGCCATTTACACGCCTCACGTCGACACCGGCGATTTCATCGTCATCGTCAACGCCGAAAAGATCCGCGTCACCGGGGCCAAGGCCACGGACAAGATCTACTACCGGCACTCGGGCTACCCGGGCGGCATCTACGGCACTTCCTTCAAGGACATGCAGGCCCGCCACCCCGGCCGCGCGATCGAAAAGGCCGTCAAGGGCATGCTGCCCAAGGGCCCGCTGGGTTACGCGATGATCAAGAAGCTGAAGGTTTACGCCGGTGCCACGCACCCGCACACCGCCCAGCAACCGAAGCCGCTCGAGATCTGAGGACAGGTGATGATCGGACAATGGAACTACGGAACCGGCCGCCGCAAATCGAGCGTCGCGCGCGTGTTCATCAAGAAGGGCAATGGCCAGATCGTCATCAACGGCAAGACCGTCGATGAATATTTCGGCCGCCAGACCTCGATCATGATCGTCAAGCAGCCGCTGCTGCTGACGGCCAACGACGCGGCCTTCGACATCAAGGTCAACGTCCATGGCGGCGGTGAATCGGGGCAGGCCGGCGCGGTGCGCCACGGCATCACCCGTGCCCTGATCGACTACGACGCCGCTCTCAAGCCCGACTTGAGCCGTGCCGGCTTCGTCACGCGCGACGCGCGCGAAGTCGAGCGCAAGAAGGTCGGCCTGCACGGCGCGCGCCGTCGCAAGCAGTTCAGCAAGCGCTGAACAAGCGGCGGATTTTCCGCTGCTGGAAACCGGTTGCGGCGCGGACTTCACGAGTTCGCGCCGCTTGCCGTTCTGGGTGTTCGGCGTCAATGTGCAGTCGAATATCCACGAGTTCGGCGTGGTCAACGCCGGCCATGGGATCATTCCCGAGTTGGCCGGTGCGCTTTGCCCGGCCTGGAGAGTCCAGATCATGAATGCCATCGCCGAACCCGTCCAGAACCTCGCCGACGAAATGCCGGCTCCGCTGGTCTTCACCGACAGCGCCGCCGACAAGGTGCGCCAGCTCGTCGACGAGGAAGGCAACCCCGAGTTGAAGCTGCGCGTCTTCGTCCAGGGCGGTGGTTGCTCGGGCTTCCAGTACGGCTTCACCTTCGACGAGGTCGTCAACGAAGACGACACGCAGATGGCGAAGAATGGTGTCACCCTGCTCATCGACGCGATGAGCCTGCAATACCTGGTCGGCGCCGAGATCGACTACAAGGAAGATCTTCAGGGCGCGCAGTTCGTGATCAAGAATCCGAATGCGACGACCACCTGCGGCTGCGGCTCTTCGTTCTCGGCCTGAGCCTGGCCTTTCAGGCCGGGTAGAGACAGCCCAGGATGCGCGCGCCGCGCGCGCCGGTCACCGCCGGCAGCCCGACGGGGCGGCGCTCGACGAAATTCCAGGCCAGCCAGGCGAAGGCGAGCGCCTCGACCTGATCCGGCGCGACGCCGGAATCGGCGCTGCTCCTGACCTCGACGCCTGGCAGCAAGGCGGCGAGCCGGGTCATCAGGTGGCCATTGAAGGCGCCACCGCCGCAGACCACGAGCGCTGAACTCGCCGCGGCCTGGTGCAGCAAGGCATCGGCCGCGCCGCGCGCCGTGAGTTCGGCCAGGGTGGCCATCACATCGGCCGGTGGGGCCGTCGAACCGGCCAGTCGCGCTCCGAGCCATTCGGCGTTGAACAAGTCGCGCCCGGTGCTCTTGGGAGGGGCGCGTTCGAAGAAGGGCTCGGCCAGCAGCGCGCCCAGCAGCCCGGGGTCGACCCGGCCGCTGGCGGCCCAGCGCCCGTCTTCGTCGTAAGGCCGGCCTTGCCAGCGCTGGCACCACAGATCCATCAAGCCGTTGCCGGGTCCGCAGTCGAAGCCGCGCACGCTGCCATCGGCGCCGAGCAAGGTGAGGTTGGCGATGCCGCCGAGGTTGAGCGCGGCGACGTCCTGGCCGACGCGCGCAAAGCGCTGGGCGTGGAATGCCGGCACCAGCGGCGCGCCCTGGCCCCCGGCGGCGACGTCGCGCGCGCGGAAGTCGCACACCACGTCGATGCCGCTGCACTCGGCGAGCAGGGCGCCGTTGAGCAACTGGATCGTGAAGCCGGTGGCGTCGAACTCTCCGGGGCGGTGGCGCACGGTCTGGCCGTGCGCGCCGATCGCGCAAACCTCCTTGGCCTGGCGGCCGGCGCCCGCGAGCAATTCGGTGGCGACTTCGGCGTAGGCGCGGGCGAGCGAATTCGCGGCCAGCGCCGCGCGCTGGAGCTCGTTGTCGCCCGGCTGGTTCAGCGCCGCCAGTTCGGCGCCGAGCGTCGGCGCGAAAGGGTGGTGGCAATGGCCGAGCGTCGAGAGGCCGGCGGCGTCGATCTCGGCGAGCACGGCGTCGACGCCGTCGAGCGAGGTGCCCGACATCAGGCCGATGAACAGCGCCACCGGCGCGGCCTTATTCGGCCTGGCCGCCCGCCTGATCCAGGGTGTCGGCCAGCGCCAGTTCGTGGCGCAGGCCGCTCGCGACCTCGGCGAAGCGCGCCCGCTGCGGCGCCGCGATGGTCGACGCCTGCGTGCTCTTGGCGAGCACGGCCGGATCGGTGTAGACGCCGTTGAGGTGGTATTCGAAGTGGAGATGCGGCCCGGTGGCCCAGCCCGTCTGGCCGACGTCGCCGATGTGCTCGCCTTCTGTGACGTGCTGGCCCTTCTTGACGTCGATCTTGCTCAGGTGCGCATACAGCGTCGAGCGGCCTTTGGAGTGGTCGATCTTGATGACGTTGCCGTAGCCGTTCTCGCGCCCGGCGAAGCTCACGACGCCGTCGCCGACCGTGCGCACCGGCGTGCCCGTCGGTGCCCCGTAGTCCACGCCCTCGTGCATGAGCCATTTGTGAAGGATCGGGTGGTAGCGCATCGAGAAGCCCGAGGTGATGCGCGAGAACGCCACCGGGCTGGCGAGAAAGTCGCGCCGCTTGCTCTCGCCGTCGGGCCCGAAATAGCCGCCCTGGCCGGCGCCGGCGGCGTCGAACCAGATCGCCTGGTGAAGCTTGCCGTCGTTGACGAAATCGGCTGCCAGGACGCGCCCGGCACCGTCGCTCCAGGGGACGACTTCGCCATCGGCGGTCAGTGCCTCGTAGACGACGCTGAAGGTGTCGCCCTTCCTCAACCCGCGCCGGAAGTCGATCTCGTTGGAGAAGATCTCGGCGAGTTGCGAGGCCACCGAATCGGGCAGCTGGGCATCGTCCGTGGCCGCGAACAGGCTCGTGCGCACGGTGCCGCTGCCGAGCCGGGTCTGGGCCACCAGCGGCGCGGTTTCGACGCGCGACGTCCATCGGCCGGCCTGGCGTGAAATGGTCAGGCGCGTGAAAGCGGTCTTGGCTTGATCCGCCTGTGCGGCGGGATAGCGCGCGACGAGTTCGCTCAGGGCGCCGTGCTCGTCGGTGACGGCCTGGACCAGCTTGCCGCCGCGACCCGTGATGAGGCCGCGCGCGACCGCGTCGTCGCGCAGGAAGGCGGCCGCGCCGGCGTCGGTGACGCCCAGGCGCGCCAGCAGCGACTGCGGCGAGTCGGTGCCGCGGGTGACGGTGCTGCGGCGCAGGACGAGCCCCCGCTCGGCGATGGCGTCGACCTGACCGCCCAGGCTTTCCGGGGTCACGGCCTGCGTCACCAGATGCTGGGGCAGCAGGGCCGCGTCGGGGGCGAGCGGCGCGATGCCGAAGGCGGTGACGGCGAAGCCGGCGAGCCCGGTGACGGCGAAGGCGATGATTCCGCGGTGGTGTCGACGGGTGAAATCCTGGGCCTGGTGCAGCCAGCGTTGCGTAAGAGAATCCAAACCCATTTCCGGCAGCAAGGGTCTGCTTCGGGCCAGGACGGCCCGGCGGCAACCCGGTTGGTGGGGGTGGACGCTGGGCGTCCTCTAGAATCCGGCGCCTGCCAGACGGCCTGGCGCGAAAGGGCAAAGTATAGCGGGCGCCCCCTTGGAAATGACCCGAAAAACCCCGTAAAACTCTCATGTCCGACCCGGCCCCGACCTACCCGATCACCGATGCCGTGCAGGCCGCAATGGCCGTTTCGCTGCGCGGCTGCGAAGAACTGCTGCCGCGCGACGACTGGATGAAGAAGCTCGCGCGCTCGGCCGCCACGGGCCGCCCCCTGCGCATCAAGCTCGGGCTGGACCCGACCGCGCCCGACATCCACATCGGCCACACCGTGGTGCTGAACAAGATGCGCCAGCTCCAGGACCTGGGGCATACGGTGATCTTCCTGATCGGCGACTTCACCTCGATGATCGGCGACCCCTCGGGACGCAACGCGACGCGCCCGCCGCTCACGCGCGAGCAGATCGAGGCCAACGCCCAGACCTACTACCGCCAGGCCAGCCTGGTGCTGGATCCTGCGAAGACCGAGATTCGCTACAACAGCGAATGGAGCGACCCGCTGGGCGCGCGCGGCATGATCGAGCTCGCCGCCAAGTACACGCTGGCGCGCATGCTCGAGCGCGACGATTTCACCAAGCGCTTCAAGGCCGGCAATCCGATCTCGGTGCACGAGTTGCTGTACCCGCTGATGCAGGGCTACGACTCGGTGGCGCTGAAAAGCGACCTCGAGCTCGGCGGCACCGACCAGAAGTTCAACCTCCTCGTCGGCCGCGCCCTGCAGAGCGAATACGGCCAGGAGCCGCAGTGCATCCTCACGATGCCGCTGCTCGAAGGCCTGGACGGGGTCGAGAAGATGTCCAAGAGCAAGGGCAACTACATCGGCATCACCGACCCGGCCAACGAGATGTTCGCCAAGGTGCTGTCGATCAGCGACACGCTGATGTGGAAGTGGTTCACGCTGCTGTCGTTCCGCGCCGAGGCGGAGATCGCGGCCCTCAAGCGCGAGGTCGAAGGCGGGCGCAACCCGAAGGACGCCAAGGTGATGCTCGCCAAGGAGATCACGGCACGCTTTCACGACGCTGGCGCGGCCGACGCCGCCGCGGCCGATTTCCAGCGTCGCGCCGCCGGCGGCGTGCCCGACGAGATTCCCGAGCTGACGCTCGGCGGCGCGCCCCTGGCCATCGGCGCCTTGCTCAAGCAGGCCGGGCTCGTGCCCTCGACGAGCGAAGGCCTGCGCCTGATCGAGCAAGGCGGGGTGCGCGTCGACGGCGGGGTCGTCGGCGACAAGGGGCTCAAGCTCGCTGCCGGCACCTTCGTGGTCCAGGTCGGCAAGCGCAAGTTTGCGCGCGTGACACTCGGCGCCTGAAGCGCCCCGGATCCGCTTGCAGGTCAGGTCCTACCTCCAGTTGTCGATCGCCGTCGCGGTGGCGACGATCGCGCTCAAGACCGGCGCCTGGTGGGTCAGCGGCAGCGTCGGGCTCTTGTCCGACGCGCTCGAATCGCTGGTCAACCTCGCCGGCGCGACCTTCGCGCTGCTGATGGTCACGCTGGCCGAGAAGCCGCCCGACGAAGACCACCCCTACGGCCACCACAAGGCCGAGTATTTCTCCAGCGGCTTCGA